>NZ_JBXWXS010000015.1:0-49435 GCF_059431795.1 Salinispira sp. | reverse complement strand
GATGAAGCACAAATAGTGATGAAGCATCAAAAAACCGCCTCTGTTAATAACAGGGCGGTTTTTTTCGTATTTATGTAAAACTGAAAATCCTGGTAAAGATTTATTCTTCAGCAATCAGCAGAGTCTTTGCCTCAAGTTTGAGGTGCAGATCTTCATCCACATAGCGCTCATGGTCTTTAACCAGGGTCAGTTCGATATGGTCGTCCTTGTTCTGAAGATCTATCAGTACATTCACATCTTCCATATAGGATGAGAGTACCGAGGGAACGCCCCGCTCATCCACTTCCCCGTCAACATCGGCTGTCATCCAGATGGCAATTTGATGATCTGCGGCAAATTTTCGCAGGGCCTTCAGTGTTTCCGGTTTGCCCTTTGTAAAATCGTACCCGTCTACAACCACAACCTCCGCAGTGAAGTTCCCGTCGGAGATCATTGCACTGAGGCTCCTGAGTACCTGGTTAACATCGGCACCTTCTTGGCTGAAATTCATAATGACGCGATTTTTGATGAGTCCGTCGTGAATTTCCTGTACACCTTCCAGGCTGCGTTTATCTGCAATTTCCTTGAAAATCAGCTCATACCAATCGATAATATGATCTGTTTTGCTGGAAAATGAAAGGTGGATCACATGCTTTTCCTGAAACAGCTTATCGGTGGCAATGTGCACCAGACATGCCGTCTTTCCCACCCCGCGGTCGGAGGCGATAATTCCGATATTTCCTTCACCCACTCCGCCGTGGATCGATTTTTCAAGAATCCTCAGCGGACTTCGTTTAATTAGTTCTGTTTTCACCATTGGCTTCAATCTCCCTCTTCGGCTGGGGACCCGGGCAGAATGAGCCCGGATCCAAGGGTACACTCTCTCTTATAAAGTGTACAACAATTCAGCTTAGTTCTGTTCAGCTTTTCTCTTTTCTTCGTACTCTTTCTTCAGCTCTTCGGCTACGCTGTTGGGAACACGGCCGTACTTGAGAAATTCCATTGAGAACTCCGCTTTACCCTGAGTGGAAGACCGGAGAGTGGTGGAGTATCCGAACATTTCGCTCAACGGCACTTCTGCTTCAACACTGGTGAAGGCACCATCTTCATTGGAGGCAACAATCACACCCCGGCGCTGGTTGATGGTTCCGAAGATATTTCCCTGAAATTCAGTGGGTCCTTCGACAACCACTTTCATGATGGGCTCAAGAATGATGGGTTTACATTTATTGTAGGTCTCCCGGAATGCCCCCAAAGCAGCTGCCTGGAATGCATTGTCCGAAGAGTCTACGGGGTGAGTGGAACCGTCATTGATGGTTACCCGCACACCCACAATAGGGAATCCCACCTGAGTACCTTTCTCCAACCCTTTCTTGAAGCCTTTTTCACAGGATGTAATGTATTCCTGGGGAATCACACCACCCTTGATTTTATTAACAAATTCGAAGTCGCCTTCTTCAAGGGGCTCAATAAACCCGGCTACCCGACCAAACTGTCCGGAACCACCCGTCTGTTTCTTGTGGGTGTAGTTAAAGTCGGCGCTTGTGGAAATCGCCTCACGATAGGCAACCTGGGGCATACCGGTCTTCACTTCAGCCTTATACTCACGCTTCATCCGTTCTATGTACACATCCAGGTGAAGTTCACCCATTCCCTGAATGATAGTCTGATTTGATTCAGGATCCACATAGGAACGGAAGGTTGGGTCTTCCTTGGTGAAACGGTTCATGGCTTTTGCCATTTTGTCTGCAGCACTCTTATCCACTGGCTCTACAGAAAGGGATATTACCGGATCGGGTACATACATGGATGTCATTGAGTAGTTGATGCTGTTGTCACAGAACGTATCGCCGGAAGCACAGTCAACACCGAACAGAGCAGCAATTTCACCCGCCCAGGCTTCTTGAATATCTTCCATATGATTGGAATGCATCTTGATCAGACGCCCAACTTTGAACTTTTTCTTGGTCCGGATATTGTACAGGTCCGTGCCTTTCTTAACCGAACCCTGATACACACGGATATATGTAAGCTGACCGTACTGTCCATCTTCCAGTTTAAATGCAAGAGCAACGGTCTTATCTTCAGGATCGGAAACAAGATCAACCTCAGTTTCGTTGTTATTCAGGTCCAGAGCGGTGTTCTGAATGTCCAGAGGACTGGGAAGATAGGCGGTAACCGCGTTAAGAAGGGGCTGTACGCCTTTATTTTTATAGGCGGATCCCATAAACACCGGGGTCATTTCCATGCTCAATGTTCCGGCACGAACCGCCCGGTGAAGCATAACACTGCTCACCTCGCCTTCGAGAAATGCTTCGGCCAATTCATCATCAAACAGTGAAGCCGCATCGATCAGTTCTTCCCGGCGCTGCTCGGCTTCCGCCTGCAGATCCTCAGGAATATCCTCGACACGCAATGTTTCACCCGCATCTCCGTCGAAATAGATGGCCTTCATTTCTATCAGGTCGACAACTCCCACGTGCTTATCTTCAAGACCGATGGGTATCTGCATGAGAACCGCATTATGGTCAAGCTTATCAATCAGCTGATCCTTCACCTTGTAGGGGTTGGAACCGGTTCGATCAAGCTTGTTGATAAACGCAATCCGGGGAACATTATAGCGTTTCATCTGACGGTCAACGGTTATCGACTGGGACTGTACACCTTCTACACCGGAGAGTACCAGAATGGCACCGTCAAGAACCCGGAGAGAACGCTCTACCTCAATGGTGAAGTCAACGTGTCCCGGGGTATCAATAATATTGATAGGCGTATCTTTCCATGTTACATGGGTCGCCGCGGATGCAATGGTAATACCACGTTCTTTTTCAAGCTCCATGGAGTCCATGGTTGCCCCGACGCCATCCTTTCCCCGGACTTCGTGGATTGCATGAATCCGGTCACAATAGAAAAGAATTCGTTCGGTAAGTGTGGTCTTTCCTGAGTCAATATGGGCGCTTATACCGATATTGCGCATTTTTTTAATAGCATCACTCATTTGTACATTTACCTCTCTGATCCCTTAAATATCATCTCATATAGACGTCACACATTATTGAGCCGTTCGGTCAGGATGATGCGTGTTCAGTATCTCAGTTGATGATTAGAAGGATGTTAAAGTGACAGGATTATGATCAACCCTGACTATTGAGGGCACATCTTATAGATTCCATTCGGTTTTGGCAAGTGATAGCCGGGGTCTATCCTTTTGCCATACGCGGAATTACTGAAATCCCTTACAATTCCGCGTATAATATTCCCATGAAAGGAAATCTTCAGCTTTTTATTGGTACGTCAGGCTATTCATACAAGGACTGGGTGGGCCCGGTATACCCCCACGGGACTGCTCAAAACAGATATCTGGAGGAATACCAAAAAAACTTCAGCTTCACCGAAATCAACAGCAGCTATTATCATATTCCCGGCCCAGAGCTTAGCAACTCCCTGGTTCGCCGCAGCAGCGACCACTTCCGTTTTACCATAAAGGCTCATCAGTCTTTTACCCATCCGGGCTCACCCGCCGGGGGCAAGCATGGTCAAGACGACGGAGGCGGGAAAACCGGGGAGTGGAGGATACACGCGGAGTTCACGAGAAATCTTCAAAAGTATCTCCACGGAATCGCTCCCCTGGCCCACTCCGGCAAACTCCTGGGCGTACTGGCCCAATTTCCCTTCAGCTTCCACTATACCGGGGCGAATCGTCAGTTTCTTGCGGATGCCATCGGCCTGTTCCAGGAAAGGGCTCAATCCATCATGGATGCACCCCGCCTCTTTCTTGAGTTCAGGGGTTCCGAATGGGATAAACCCTCTGTGTACCAGGGGCTTAATCAATTTCAGGCGGCACCGGTCTTTCCCGACACTCCGCCGTTGGAAGGATTGCCCGGATTACTATCCGTGGATACCTGGAAGGAACAGCGGCGCAGGGCCACGTCAGATTGTCCTACTGCGGCAGTGCGTCTCCATGGAAGAAACTCCGCCAACTGGTGGCATGGTACCAATGTGAGCAGATACGACTATCTGTATTCCAGTCCGGAGATCAGGGATATCTCCAACACGGTGCGACGCATCGGCGAATCCTTATCTGGAGAGCAGAAAATCCTGATCATCAGCTTCAACAATCACCACAGAGGCCAGGCGGTTCAGAATGCCAGGGAACTGGCCAAAACCCTGGATCTTATTGACCCGGAAAGCCCCGGGGTGTCATAGTTTGACTCATGTTGGCAGATGTACTACTCATGCTGCTTGGGCAGCTCGCAGCGGCTATTTCCATTTTCTTTATCAAGGCATCTCAGCTTTCCCCGGGCTATCTGGCAGCATACCGCCTCTTTTTCACGGTTATCATCATGTTCCCCTGGTTCTTCCGGGATCTCAGGAGACTGGCGGGAACGAAGTCTGCGACCGGAAGCATTGCCGGGCATAGAACCGGAAGCATGAGTGAACCGAGCGTGGCGGAACTGCTACTATTTCTGCTGCGTCGAAGTATATTTCCCGGGATCATGCTGGGTCTTCATTTTATTTTCTGGAATACCGGAGCCAGGATGACCCTGGCGGCAAACGCCACCCTCTTTGTAAATATGACACCGGTCTTCATGCCACTGGTAATATTTTTCCTAACCCGTGAACAGCCCTCTCTACCGGAACTATTGGCTACGGCTGTAGCTTTGAGCGGAGCATTTCTCCTGACTCTTGGTGATATTTCATTGGGAACGGATCATCTCCTTGGAGATATTTTTTCATTTATCTCCATGCTGTTCATGACAGTGTACCTGGCTCTTTCCCGGAAAAACCGGGCTCTGCCGTTCTGGTATTACATCAGCGGAGTCTATCTGGTGGGAGGCCTTGTCGCCTTTACCGGCAGCGCCGTTCTCGGCGATAATCCCCTGGGAGGCAGGGGCATGGTTGAGTTTATCCCGGTGATCGGGCTCAGTCTGGTTTCCACCATTCTGGGGCATAATCTCATAAACCGTGCTATGCGAAGCATCCCCAGCCAGATTGTGGGAGTGGGTCAGTTAAGTCAGTTCATGTGGGCGGGACTGATCGCATGGGTGGTTTTCGGGGAACTTCCAGAACCTTTATTCTACCCTTCAATGCTGCTTATTGCAGGGGGAACCTTGTTGATGATATATATCCATTCAAAACCCAGGGAGAATATACAGCATGGACGTAGTCTGCCTTGACCTCGAAGGGGTCCTCATACCGGAAATCTGGCTCAACCTCGCAGAACGCAGCGGAATTTCCGAACTGAAACGAACCACCCGGGACGAACCGGATTATAACAAGCTCATGGCCGGCAGACTTGAAATTCTCCGACGCCATGGTCTGGGAATCTCTGACATACAGTCGGTCATCGCGGATATGGCCCCCCTTCCCGGCGCAGCGGATTTTCTGGGAAGATTGAGGCAGGAGCGGCAGGTTATTATTCTTTCAGATACATTCCGTCAATTCGCCAGACCTCTAATGCAGCAGTTGGACTGGCCCACCCTTTTCTGCAACGATCTGGAAATTAATTCAACAGGGGAAGTGAAGGATTTTCATCTCCGGCAGGATAATGGAAAGCTGAATGCAGTCAGGGCTTTTCAGAGCATGAATCTGAAAGTACTTGCCGCCGGCGATTCATACAATGATTTAAACATGATTCTCCATGCGGATTCCGGGGCATTCTTCCTTCCCCCTGAGCAGATTACCCGGGAACATCCGGAAATCCCCGTTTTCTATGACTACGGCGATTTCCTGGATTTCATTCTCAGCTCGTAACATTCGCTCCACGAATCGGTTATACTAGAATAGCTATGAATATTTCTTCTCAAAACCTGATTCAGGAGCTGTTTCGCTGTCATCCTCTTCCCTCCTTTGTATTCAACCCCCAGGGAAAAGTGTTGATGATAAATCAGGCGGGAGAAGATATGCTCAGATCCCTGCCGGGTATTCGGCTGGAAACCGGCCAAACCAGCTTCCGAACCGCCGTCCACCGGGATCAGCGATTGCGTTTTGAAGCCCATCTTGTGGAGTGTATAAGCCGCAGCCGATCAGAACTCAAGGATCTGCGTATGGGACAGGATGACGATTCCCCCCTGTGGCTCCGCCTGAACTCAGTCTGTATCAGTCCCCCTCCAGGAAAATCACAGGCATCCGGGGAAAAGCTGATCCTCAGCTCCGGAGTGAATGTGACTGAAAACCGCCGAAGCGAAGATGCACTTCTTCTGGCGAGAAATCAGGCAGAAAAAGCCCGGAAGCAGCAGTCCATGTTTCTGGGACAGATCAGCCATGAAATTCGAAGTCCCCTCAACGGGCTTTCCCAGATCAGCGGACTTCTGGGTGAAGCCTTACAGGAAGAACGGCTTAAAGCTGCGGAAAACCTCGGTCATACTATTCACCGTATTAGCACAAACCTGGGAAACATCGTGGACGACCTGCTGGATCTATCCCTCATCGATGAAAATAAACTTGAGTTGCATACCTGTCCCTTTTCCCTGCTGAAAACCCTGAATGAACTTCAATCTCTGAACCAGCCTCTGGCTGAAAAGAAGGGGTTGGATTTTTATATCAAAAAGAACCTCAGTACCCAGGGCTTGTTTCAGGGAGATGAACGGCGCATCCGGCAGGTGCTGAATATATTAATATCCAATGCGTTGGAATACACCGAAGTGGGTCAAGTGGATATTATTCTGAGAGAAGAAGAACTCAGCGACTACCTCTCCGAGATCAGCATTGAGGTCCGGGATACGGGCCCGGGAATTCCTCCGAGAATTCATCATGAGCTTTGGGATGGAATCTACAGCGATCAGGAGCATGGCACCGGAGTGGGACTGCCCATCGCCAAGCGGCTCACCAGGCTCATGCGGGGACAGATCTATTTCGAAACGGCCAGAAACATCGGCACCAGTTTCTTTTTTGTTGTACCCCTTACCCGCTCTCAAAACGACAGCAGCCACAAAGTGCTTGAAACCCGTCAGAATCGTCTGAAAAATCTCCGTATCCTGGCGGGCATTGGCAAAGGAAGCTCATGGCAGGCTCTGCTTTCAACTCTGGGAGATGACGGGCATATGGTGGTTTCCAGTCATGACGGATCTGAGCTGGCCTCCCTCCTGGAGCTGAATACCTTTGACGTCATTCTCCTGGACAGCTATCCCGAAATCGTTAAGAACATGAAAGTTGCGGAAAAAATCAATGAATCGGAAAATTCAAACAATCCTGCACCGGTACTCATTGAACTGGGAGCCGGGGAGCACATCACCTCGCCGGTTTCATTCCGGTACGTCCTGCCTCCCAACAGCAGCAGCAGCGATCTCTACCGGATTCTCACAGGAATCCTTTAATTCCATCAGCCATAAATCTGTTATTTTCATAGGTAGTTTTTTGTCCTACCCCGCAGATTTACGGGATATCATCCCAGATGCCTCTGAGAACCTCCCTGGTCACCCCATAGAGGGGAGGAACACCCTCTGCAGCAGCCATGGGCACCGATAGATTGTGCCCCCCTCCAAGGGGTAGATCTGAAACATAGTAAAAATACCTCTGGGGCATATCCCGGGGCAGTAAACCACTGTGCTGAGCCTCCACCACTTCATGATGATAAAAACTCCCCTCCATCTCTATGCCCACCGCAGACCAAAGATGCCGGTAATAATTCAGCATCATTCTGTTTTGCAGCAGCGTACCCTCGACGGTAACCATGGGCCCCGGGTGGACCCGCTCCTTCCCGATTGCCTGCTCCAGCCGTCCAAGCTGCCGTTCATCCAGTGGAATAGGAGCCTGCAGCTCATCACCCTGCTGGTGAATGAAGCTGCTGGGAATGAGAATATCCCCCCGGCCCCCAACCAGCGCCCCCGCTTTGCCAAGAAAATTCACACTCCGGATATTCCTGTGGAACAACAGGATCAAATTCCTCAGGATATGCTCAGCCTGCTCCCCGAACGCATAATCGATATTCACAATCAGGCAGCGACCGGAGGAGGATGTTTCCGGGAGCAGAGTATCCATTCCCGCACCACGGGCCTTGGTGCCGTCTATAAGTTGAACTTCAATACCGGTAGCCAGGGTTTTTTCCAGCCGGACGATTCCCGCCTGCCGCGCCCGTATCTCAAACAGCTCACGTTCACCGGGATGCTCTTGAAAGTAATCCCTGGCCAAGGCGTACATCATATCTTCCCTGTACTTCCAGCGGTATCCGCACACCGGATGCTCTACGCTCTCCGCCCACCGGATAATCTGCTCCCCATGTTCCCTGAACCAGGGATTCAGACAGTTGGTCAGAGAGTGGGTGTTGCTGCTCACAATATGCACCGGATATGCTTCATCAAGATCATTGGGGGAGGCTCCGATAAGTTTTTCGGCTGCCTTCCAGATCTGGGATGTCCACGATTCAGTCCTTCTGCTGTTGTAGCTGTTGCGCTGCCGGCGCACGTCGATGCTGAACATCTCCCGGTGAACTGCAATCTCATACAAACGCCGAATACTGTGTCCCGGCCACACCGCAAGCAGCTGATCTATCATGTCGGGCTGAAACCGAAGACGCCTGAGCAAACTCACCGCTTCGTCTGACACCTCGTTTCCGTTTTCTGCAAATGAATCGGGTTGCTCAAGCCAGGTTTTCAGATACCCGAATGCGGATACGTCGTACATATGTTTCCGCAGCTTTCTCGCCTCTGTGGCATATAAACACATGAGAGTAATCAAATCGGTAATATCGCTGAGACCGCTGCGGAGCAATACCAGGTTTTTCCCAGGGAGCATCTCCCAAACGGCTCTCCGGCGACCGGGGCTCGGCTGGGGCTGAAAAAAACGGTCCGGGGGAGTAAAAACCTCCGGAAGCTCATCGCGGAGAAGAAACGCAAAGGTTCGGGTAATATTTTCAGGCAGGCGCCGGACGGCATACTGCAATGCTCCCGGATCAGGCACATCTTCGTCCGATGCTCCGGGATGCAGAGCAGGATTTAAATCGGCATACAGGGGCAGCAAATCCTCAAGATCCACATGACCGAACGCGATCCCCCTGGTGAGTTCCGCGCGGAAACGGTCAAAGGCCTGAAACACCCCCTGACGGTCCCGCAAAAGAGATGAGAGCCCCCTGGCAAAGGGAGGATAATTCCGGATCAGCGAAAGAAATTCCGATCCAACCAGAAAGCAGAGGGAACAGTCATCCTCCAGCCTGAGACTGTACCCCCGGGTACCGCCGAACAATAGCTCCCACTCACCCAAAAAGCGTCCGCTTCCCAGTCTGTCCCGAATCTCAATTGCTCCGTCTTCCTGCTGTTCCAGAAGCTGCAGGGTTCCTTTGAGAACAAAAAGAATCCCCGGTTCACTGGCATTCTCCGGTCTGATACCTCCGTCTCCAGCCAGTGACAGAATTTCTCCGGCGGGACCGGGTACGGGAATCATTTTTCCGCTCAGTTCATCCAGCTTTTTACCCGGTAAAAAGCGAAAGGGGATCACATCCTCAAGAAAATGTATTAATATTGTTTTGTCATCTTCCATACTTTCAGTATAGAACGTTTTAGAGGGGATATTTTCATGGATTCACAATTGGACGAACATAGAGACCGGATAATCAATTATCTGACCGAACTATTCTCCCGGGATGTGCTCACCACCGAAGAGTACGAACTGAGGGTGGAGAAAGCCAACGAAGCAAATTCCCCCGTGCAGTTGAACGATGTAATATCTGATCTTCAGGCCTCATCCGGCCAGGGCCGGACTTCTGCTTCAACATCAGAGCAATCAAGCCTGGATATCAGCTCCGGACGGGACAGCCAGAGAGTACTCTCGATTCTCGGTTCCCGGGAACTTCAGGGTAACTGGCTGAAAAAGGACACCGTGCTTGTCCAGTCATTTATGAGTTCCATCAGCTGTGATCTTAGGGATATTGCCCTTCCGGAAATCACCCGAATTCAAATATACAGTATGATGGCGGAAGTGGTCCTGATTCTCCCCGAAGGGGTGGAAGTGGAAACCAATGTGGCACCCATACTCGCAGAAGTGAATCATAAAGGCTTAAAAAAACGCCAACGGAGAGATTTGCCGGTTCCCCAACCGGGAAGAATAGTGCAGATCAACGGGTTGGCAATAATGTCTGAAGTATCAATTCGGCAGTAAGTAAAGACTGGGGGTCTTTGTCTTCTATCGGTCGTCGAAGCAAGGACATATGGATTGAAGAAGCGGACCGTGATGGATAAATATCGTCTGGTAGCGGACCCGCTTCAATGCTGAATACGCCTCGGAGTAATCCATTCCCGAGCTGTGCTGCATTAAATTAACTTCACGGATTTTTCCATCATCATCCTCAATACCCATCACCGGATTCATCAAACTTCCGCAAATCAGATCCCGGTCGATACCCCTGCTGATGAGATAATTACCGAAAGTAAAATCTTCAATTCCGATTTTTTCCCGATTTTGGGTAAATAAATACCCGATTCCGTCCATGATCTGTTCGAAGGGACCTTTGGAATAGTGAAATGCCCGGGAAGGATCGTATTTAGGATTTATTATTCCACCATCCACCAAAGCCCGGTGCATGGTGCGTACCAAGCCCCGCACATGTGAGTACCCCAGCTTGGTTCGGAATACCATGACTGCGATATCAGTTTCCTTGTTGTTTTTATGAAGGAGAGCGGGAATATCATAATTCACTACATAGATATCTTCGATTTTTTTAACCGTCTGTCCTTCAATAACGGCAATATCCTCTTCGGCAACCCAGGTATGGAACAATTCTTCAGGTTCCATATGCAGCCGGTGAATGGCATTGAATGCACCAAGAATCTCACAGTCCTGAAAATCCTTGTGGAAATAATGATTAAAGCGCTTGATCATTGACGGAGTGAACGCCCGCCGCCCCATCACCGCAAAATGCAATTTCAATGCGTAATACTGTTCGATGATGTTGTTCTTCAGGATAAATTCACCGGGGAAGTTAGCCATGTACACTAATTTCATAGCTGAAGAGTATTCTTCCGCAGACTTGATCACCTTCATCATAGTGCTCTCCACAAGCACACCGTTGGTTTCCGGTCGCAGGTACACAAAGATATCCTGGACGCCCCATTCGGATGAAGGTCCGGGATAGGGGACGATAATGGTGGGAAGGCCCAACTTATCCGCGGTCATATGTACCATTGTATTACCCGAGCGCAGGGATTACCAGAACGAATTTCGCTTCCGCTGGATATCCCCCAAACATAAAGTAAAAAAAGCTAGTCGCCTGATAAGTCCTTTTCAGCTCGCCCACTTCGGTCACCTTTCTCGTCGGAGGTTTCTTCCCGGCGGGATTTTCTCCCGGCACCCAGCCGATACAGGATGCTGATTTTTTCGAACCTTCGCTCTTCCCCCCTGACCAAACGACGGATATTTTTCCGGTGGAGAAATATTACAAAAACCCCCAGCGCAAGGGAGAACATCCAGATACCGATTCCAACTTCGTCCCCGGCTTGAAACGCATCCCTTCCCCCTCCAAGAAAAAAGACAGAAGGAGGGAGCAGAACTGCCGCAGTGATGCTTGAGAGGGACACAATTCCGCCAAGAAAAAGTACCAGAAGAAAACCGGCCAGACACACTAAAAATGCAAGAGGGAAAAGCCCCAAAACCATTCCTGCACCGGTGGCAACACCCTTGCCGCCCTTAAAGCCTGCAAACAGGGGAAACGCATGGCCGCCTACTGCAGCCAGGCCACTGAGCACCAATACATAGTCTGACATTCCCGCCGCACTGGCAATCATAATCGCCAGCCAGCCTTTGGCCAGGTCCACCAGACCTACAAGAACACCCCATTTGGCTCCAAGAATCCGGACCGTATTGGTAGCCCCTGCATTGCCGCTGCCAATTTTACGGATATCTTCCCCCTTGAGAATACGTACTGCTATTACACTTGTTGGGAAGCTGCCCAGAAGGTATCCGATTATTATTACTCCGAAAGTTATCAGCATATTCATATCTCCTTAAGTATATACCATCAGAGAAAGGCATCAAATCGGAAACAGGAATACTTCGAAAACAGCAATACTCAGGATATTTTTCTGCGGCTGTACAAAGCAGTTTTGCTGAAGTATAATCCTGAATCGCAATCAGTTATAGAAAAATTGCCATTCACCTGATGCCGTGGTACCTTTTAAGCACGGCATACGGAGGTTCCAATGAGAGAAATTTCAGGAAGACAATTATATTATGCCTTTGCTGCAGGCGGACAAGCAGTTATTGCCCAACGGGAAGATCTGAATAAGATGAACGTATACCCGGTTCCCGACGGCGATACGGGTTCGAATCTGTCCTTTACTTTAAAAACCATCATAGAACAGACTCAAATATCACAATCGGCCGGTAAAACGATGCAAAGTCTTGCCGAATCTGCACTCAGCGGTGCACGGGGAAACTCGGGCATCCTGTTTGCCCAATTCGTTAACGGTATGGCGGAAAATATCGGAGATGCCACCCATCTCAGCATAGAAAAGTTTTCCTCCGCAGTGGCCCATGCAGCGAAAAGTGCCTATGGTGCGATCAGCAACCCTGTAGAAGGCACCATGCTCACTGTAATGAAGGACTTTGGTGATTCACTCAAAGAAAAACATCTCACCGCCAAGGACTTTGTGTCCCTGCTTAAATCAGGGATGAAAGTGGTGAAAAAAAGCCTTTCCTCCACCAAGGACAAGCTCGAAGCTTTGAAGAAAGCCAATGTCATAGATGCAGGAGCCAAAGGTTTCGCAGCATTCCTTGAAGGTTTTATGGAATTCATTGAGCAGGGAGCTCAGGTGGATCATCTTCTTGATGATTCCCGTCCTGAAATCCGGTTCAGCGCCAAAGCGGAGCATCATGATGAAATTGATGTGGATGAAGATTTAACCTTTCGCTACTGCACCGAAGGTTACATAGCCGGGGAGAACATAGACCTTGAGAGCATCCGGCGCAGGCTGGGAAGCTACGGCGACAGTCTAATTGTTGCGGGGAGCAAGAAAATGGCCCGGGTGCACATCCACACAGATTATCCAGACAAGATCTTTCAAACCCTCAGGGATTTCGGTGAGATACGCGAACAGAAAGCCGACGACATGCACCGGCAGTATCAGATGGTGCATGGGAGAAAATCGGAAATCGCCCTTGTAATCGATTCCACCTGCGATCTTCCGGATCACTTTCTGGACGAACATCAAATTTATGAAGTTCCGCTGATGGTAAACTTCGGCGACCTGCAGTTTCTGGACGGCCTTACTCTAAAGACTCAGAAGTTTTACAAACTATTAGCGAGCGAGAAAGCTCACCCGACCACCAGTCAGCCGAACATTAAAACCTTCAGCAAGCTTTATGATCATCTGACTAGTCACTACACGTCGGTTATTTCCCTCAGCATGTCATCGGGCTTAAGCGGAACATATAACAGCGCCAAACAGGCGGCGGATTCCATAGATGGAGCGAAAATTTCCGTAGTGGACAGTCGGGAAACCGCTTCCGGCTTGGGCCTCCTTGCCCTCAATGCCGCCGAGGATATTGAAAATGGTCTGAGTCATGAGGAAGTGGTCAGGAACATCGAAAGCAACCGTGACCGGACACACAGTTTTGTCAGCGCCCGAAACCTGAAATACTTTGTTCGGGGAGGTCGGGTCAGCCCCTTGAAAGGATTTATCGGTAAACTCATCAACCTGAAACCCATAATCGGCGTAGATGATGAAGGTAAGGCGTTCTTCCGTCAGAAAGCTTACAGCTATAAGCAGAGCGACGAAAAAATCCTGGCAATGATCCATGAACTCCACGAAAGCAAGGGCATACGAAATTTTGCAATAGTCCACGGTCAGGATGAAGAGCACGCCAAATCAATGGCTGAAGAAATTACCCGGCTAACCGGTGTTTCTCCCGAGTATGTGGACGATATTACCCCGGTACTGGGCGCACATGCAGGCCCCGGCGCAATGGATATTGCGGTGATCACCCAGAAGAGCTGAAAGCGTCCCATACATCAAGGCACGCAAAGGGAGCACCCCCGGATGCTGTAGGCTAGCGCCTAAATACAACAAAAAAGGCAGGACTCCAAAACTTGGATCCTGCCCTGCTGGCGGGCCTGCCCGCCGCGCCGTTTTCCAAAAATGCGGAGCAATTTTGGAAAGCAATTAGATATACATGTACTTACTCCGAACCCATCCGCTTGCTGATGCTACGCAGCTTATCCCGAATGCCCCGCATCCGCTCTCTCAGCCGCTCGGCTTCTTCAGGAGAAACCGCGTCGGACAGATCCTTCGCAAAAGCCAGGCTTTCCATGAGCCGTCCCATGGGATTGCCGTTTGAGCCGGCAGGTGATTTCTCTGCCTCCGAACGGGATTTGGGTGAGCCTTCCTGAGCAGGTTTTTGATCCCCGGACGTACGTTGGGGAGAAGATGACGGGCGCGTACTATCCTGTGCGCTGTTTTTCAACCGATCCTTCAGACGCCCGACCCGTTCATTGAGATGGTCTACTTTAGCTCTTTCGGCCTGGTCGGGAGGAAGCTGGTTCACCAAACCGAGAAGATAATCGAACATTTTTGCCTGTGCCTCCGGATCTGCGGATTTTTCCCTCTTTGCTGGCGAAGGCTTGACCGCTGGAGTTTCAGCGTCCGGAGGAATTACATCCTCTGCGTCGTTGGGACCGTTTTCCACAGCTTCCGGGAAGGGTTGTTCATCACCGGATTCAATTTCTTCCAGCTCCTCGGGAAGACCGTAATCAATAACCGTATCATCTTCTTCAGGGGCTTCTTTTCCCTCGATGGATTCCTCCGGTTCTCCTGCGGTATCATCTCCGCCACCATCTCCAGAACCGTCAGCGGATTCATCGTAAGGTTCTTCGCTTAGATCCGGGATATCCTGGATTTCCTCTTCGCCTGGAATCCCTCCGTCTGCCCATGGGTTTAATGGTGGACCAAAATCCTCATCCTCATCCAGGTCTCCAAGTTCCTCAGCCTCCAGCGGTTCGTCCGGAAGAAGATCGGGATCCAGTTCGTCCACCGTTTGTTCATCGGAGTCATCGGTACCCACATCATCATCGAACACATCATCTTCAAGACTCATCTGTTCATCTTCGGGAAGGATCTGCTCCTCCGGGATGTCTGGGTACTCGCTTTGAGAAGTCTCTTCGTCATCGTCACCGAATACAGATTCAGCATCTTCCCCGGAATCTTGCTCGCCTATAGTCTCTGCAGTATCTTCCTGATCATTTTCAAAAGTGTCTCCCGGTTCCGTGTTTTCAAGCTCCGCTTCATCTAGTGAATCTTCGGGATACAGTTTATCATCCTGGAATTCTGGAACAACTTCCTCCCCGGGATCAGGTACACCGGGCTCCTCCAGTGGTTCAGGCTGACTTTGCGGCTGTTCCTTATGAGGCATCGGCTGCTGTGCCGGAGGCATTTGGGGCATGGGCTGCGGCATCGGCTGGGGTGTAGGTTGGGATGGCTGCTGAACAGGCTGCTGGGGCGGCGATGGTGCAGGAGATGGCTGTTGGGGCTCAGGTTGTTGCGGTGCCTGCGGTTGGGGCTGAGGAGGCGGTTGCTGGGGCTCAGGTTGTTGCGGTGCCTGCGATTGGGGCTGAGGAGGCGGTTGCTGGGGTGCAGGCTGTTGGGGTGCAGGCTGAGGCTGGGCCGGCATGGGGGGCTGTTGGGGCATCGCCTGGGGAGGCGCAGGTTGAGGCATTGGCGGTGGCGGCTGATACTGGGGCTGGGGCGGCGGTTGCTGGGGCATGGGCGCCTGCTGCTGAGGCTGGGCCGGCGGCTGGGGAGGTGGGGGAGCCGGAGCGGATGGGCGCTCCATGGGAGCAAAAGCTTCCGGCGCATCTCCAGCCAGGTTCATCAGGCTTGGTGCAAGTGCATCCAGTTCTTCCTCCACCTCCTCTGTTTCATCTTCCCAATCTTCTTCCTCATCACTGTCTTCTTCTTCCAGGAAGAAGCTCTCATCACCGAAGTCCAGAATGGGCACCAGATCTTCTTCATACCCATCGGTAATTTCCATGTCGTATTGTTCTTCCCGGGAATCTTCCTGGGACTCAGTTCCAATGGCACCAAGACGTTCAAGGTTTTTTGCCCAGGCTTCTCCCAGCTCGTCGCCGAAGGCCCCGGCCGCCTGTTCGTATAGAGACAAACTTTCATTCAAGGCACTCAAATCATCAGAGTTTGCCCGACTGCCCTGGAGGTTAATTAGATCAACCGCCGCTTCGATTGCTTCGGTTTTATGGCCCAGTTTCTGGTAGGCTTTCGCAAGCTGGGCTAAAACGCCCCCGTCTTCCGGATAATCCTTTTTCACTTCATGAAGGGTCTGAAGAGCCGTGTCCCCGTCACCGTGCTTGAGGGCATACTCCGCCAAAAGCATCCGGGAAGAATAATCCGAGGGATAGAGATCACTATAATCCCTCAGGAGATTCATAGCCTCATTGTGCTTGTCCTGCCGTTCCTTGATTTCCGCCAGGTCAATCATATAATCCTGGGCGGAGGGGTCTTTTTCCAGAAGGGTATTGAACATTTTCCGGCTGGAGTCCGGCTGTCCCATCAGCTCATAGAGGAGACCAAGCTGTCGGTAATAATCCGCCTCCTCGGGATCCTTTTTCACCAGTTTGATCAGTTGATCTTCCGCATCCCGATGTTTCCCCGCTTTGAGTAAACCTAACGCGTATTGATACGCAAGTTCCGGTGAATCGGGATTCGTAGACACCAGTTTTTCCAGTTCCTCCAGCCCTGAGTCCCCGGGCTCAGCCTTACCGATAATATGACTGAGATTCACGGCCGCCCGTGAATAGGCGGGGTTCTTTTGCAGAGCTTTCCGATACAAGTCCTGGGCCTGATCCTGCCAGCCCTGGGCCATATACGTCGTAGCCAGGTTGTTTTGCGCGGTGAAATTGTTGGGATCCAGCCTGAGAATTTCCTTGAAGGATTCTCCGGACTCATCCAGTCGGTTCTGCTTCTGAAGGGAGATGCCCAGATTATTCAGCGCATCAGTCCAACCGGGTTTGCTGGTAAGGGCTGCGTGGAAACACTGCTCAGCTTCAGCATGACGATTCAGGGCCTGAAGAGAAATCCCTTTGTTATACTGAATTGTGGGGTGATTGCTGTCCTGCTCTAACGCCCGGTTATATACCGAGATCGCCTGTTCATAGTCACCGGCTTTTTCATAGAGGGTACCCAGGTTATTATATGCCAGGATAAAGTCAGGATTATAACGGAGAGCATTTTCGTAGGCTTCCACCGCATCCACGCTCTTTCCCTGTTCCTTGAATATATTTCCCAGATTGTAATAAATATCCCCCCGTTCGGGGTTGAGTTGAAGCGCCCGGCTCAGGGCGTGTTCAGCCTCATCGTATCTTCCCTGGATTCGATAGATCACTCCCAGATTATTATATCCTTCAGGAAGGTCTTCCCGGATATCCAGGGCCTGGTTAAAAAAATTCTCAGCTTCCTCATAGCGCTTCTGACTGCCGTAAATCGTTCCCAGCAGGATTCGGGGAGCTGCGGATTTCGGCGCAGATTTAACAACTTCAAGGATGAGTTTTTCTGCTGTTTCATAGTCCTGAAGGGTAAAGGCATGCTTAGCCCTGCCCATCATTTCTTCAAGTACGGCTCGTTTCATCTGAAATTACGCGAGGGCCTCGCGAACACCTCCTGACTGAGATTACGTTCACGGTACAGACCCAACTCTGGGCTGTTGTACCGGTTATAGCTGGCGATGCGGAAGTAATACATTTTACCGTTCAATAGACCGTCAACCTGAACCTCGGTGACATTCCCCAGATCAACCGGACTTGGACCGAGATCACTGTCTTCACCGAAAAATGAACCCGGACTATCTCCGTAGTATAACAGATAACCCTGTACATTTCCGCTCACAACTTCATTCCAAGCCAATTCTACATGAGAATCGCCGGAAAACGTTCTCAGGTTCACCGGTGCAGGAGGGGCCGGGTCCTGTTCATATTCAAGGGATATTTTTTGAACCAGAGGGATGTTTTCAGCTGAACCGTCGGGCAGAAAATCCAGCCGAAGATATACGTGCCTTCCGAAACTGTCTTCAAGAATCGAGGATGGGTTTTCTCCGGGCCGAATCAGTGCCCATTTTCCCGGATCAGATACTTCGGATCCCAATACAGGGTTAGCTGCGTCCCGCTGCAGAATTGCATAGCGTATCTCCGTATTTCCGGGGGTGCGGTACATGGGTTTGAAGGAAGTTAAGCGGACTCCATCGTAGCCTAGATCGATGGGACCTATTACAGCGTAGCCCGGCTCATTTCGGGCAACGGCAAGGGAGGGATTCTCCACCCAGCTCCTGCTAATACGGAAATCATCGAGAAACCCGTGGAAGTTCCCTCCGATTTCTATGCCCGCATTGGAATCCCGCCCAACATACGGCAGTAACGGACTGCCCATAGAGCCCTCTTGAGAGCTGAGTTGGATTACCTCTTCACTCACCCCGTTCACCAGATATTCAAGAACCCCCATTTCGCTGTTGTATCGGAGCATGTGATGAGACCAGCTTCGGGGTACGATTTCCGATCGGCTGACGAGACGGGCAGAATGATGCCCCAATACTGCGCCGGCTTCTTCATTTTCCGAAAGGTTAATGAAAAATTTTTCCAGGTCCCACAGCATTTTCCCGTCCTTGCTTCGGATAGATAGTTCCTGTCGAACCGGACTTCCGTTCAGCCAACTGGTACCAGTCCATGAAAAGAGCAGCTCGCCGTTTTGAAAATGTGCAGGATACATCCAAAATTCTATGCTGAAATCTGTCCATACCTGCTCAGGACCGAACATCCCATCATCGCGGCCCCGGAGTGTTAATCCTCCTCCAGGTATAAACATGGCGGAACCGCTTCCCCGGTACGTTCGATCCCCCCGGATGCTTAGACGGGATTCTTCTACCGAGTAGCCCTGGTTCCCTTCCAGCAGTTCGATTGCAGGTTCAGCATTGAAATTCAGAAGCAGTTCTGTGCGGGAATCCGGCTCATATTCCTGGTCCGCCAGGGCTAAAGCCTGATCCTGGTAGAGCCCGGGACGGATTTGCACACCAACCTGCAGCTCCTCATTAAGGTATTCGCTGGGATTTATTTCAATGCTGTACTCCCGAGCGCCTAGTGCGGCTCCGGACCCGGCGATTACCAATACACAGAGCATCACAGCGGGGGAGAAAATTCCGGGAAACCGGGTCATTATTGTCTGATCGCTTTTTTTTCTGTTCATAGTTCTGTACTTTAGTATCGGCAGAAGGAGAAGTCAGATAAATTGAATATAGATGAACTGAAGGACAGTATCGCCGATTTTCCTCTCAGTCCCGGTGTATATCTCATGAAAGACGCTCAGGGCGTGATTATCTATGTGGGAAAAGCCAAAAAACTGAGAAATCGGGTTCGCTCGTATTTTGCAGCAGGAAAAGATGTTAAGACCGCCGCACTGGTGGGTAAGATCCGGAACATCGATTTTATTGTCACCGAAAATGAATACGAGGCACTGATCCTCGAAAACAATCTGATTAAGGAACATAACCCCAGATACAATATCAATCTAAAGGACGGGAAAACCTATCCTGTTATCAGGATTACCGCCCACAAATATCCGAGAATATTCCGTACCAGGCGAATTATCAGGGACGGCTCAGACTATTTCGGTCCATATGCAGATGTGAAGGCCATCGATACGTATCTAAACCTGGTGGATAACCTCTACCCGCTGAGAAAATGCAAGGGGGTTTTAAAAAAACGGGATCATCCGTGCCTGTATTATCACATTAACAAATGTCCCGGACCCTGCGCAGGGCTTATTTCCAAACAGGATTACAATAAACGGGTGGAGAAAGTACGAAATCTGCTGAGCGAATCACCGGAAAATGTCCGAAGTAAACTGGAAAAGGAAATGCAGAATGCCTCTGCAGCGCTAAAGTTTGAACAGGCTGCGGAGTACCGGGACAATCTTCAAGCGCTGGAATCGGTGGGCAGCGGTCAAATGGTGAGCGATTTCGACCCGGAAAGCAGGGATTATCTTGCCTACCATGAGCATGAAGGATTGCTATCCTTTGTCGTGTTTCAAATGCGAAATGGTCGCCTGGTGGGCACGGATATTTTCCGGAATCGGAATTTCAACAGCCCTACTGCAGATGAAGCCAACAATCTTGAACAATTTGTTATGCGATACTATGAAGAAATGCGCTCCCCTCCGGGTAAACTTTTCATCAGCCGTATAAATTTCAATACTTCCGCGCTGGAACGTTTTTTCAGGGAAGAACGGGATTCCCAGGTTGAGATACTCAGTCCTGAGAACAACCGGGATTCCAGCCTTCTGAATATGGCGGAGGAAAATGCCAGACAAGACAGCTTCAAACGGGCCCGGGAAATCGGTGATGAAGAAGGGATTGCCGAACTGAAAAAGCTTTTCCGGCTTCCCGGTCTGCCGAGACGTATTGAAGGTTTCGATATTGCACAGCTTCAGGGGAAATACACCGTAGCCGCAATGGTGAGTTTCAAGAATGGTGTTCCTGACAAAAAAGAGTACCGCTACTTCAACATCAAAAGTCTGAAGGGCAAAATAGATGATTATGAATCCATGCGGGAAGCAATGGCCAGACGCTACAGCAGGCTGAAAAATGAAGGAAAGCCCATGCCGGATTTAATTCTCATAGACGGGGGTAAGGGCCAGCTGAATGCAGCCTGCGATATTCTTGATTCCCTGGGACTCCGAGGCCAGCCAATTCTCAGCATTGCCAAACGCGAGGAGGAAATCTTCATCCCCGGACATTCACAGGGCGTGGTGCTGCCGCCGGGGACCCCGGGACTCAGAGTTCTCCAGGCGGTACGGGACGAATCCCATAGATTCGGCACAAGCTTGAATCAGAGACAGCGTAACCGGGATCTGGAGCTTAATGCCAAAAACATTCCAGGCTTCGGTCCCAAGCGGAGCAGTCAGCTGATAGTTGAGTTTACATCCTATGAGAATGCATACCGTGCGGGCAGTGCTGAAATTTCCCAGCGGACCGGCATTCCTCTGGCAGTGGCGGAAGCCTTCATTGAATACTACGACGAAACAGCTAAGAAATAGCGGAATTTGGGGGAATCAGGGAAAGCGCTGATGAGCTACTGAGAACATCCCAACGGCAGCTTGGGTGCGGAAGAATTTTTTAACCGGATGAAAAAGAGTATAAAGCCATAATTGAATAAGATGATGATGCATATTGCTCTTCTGCTCCCGGAGTGCCATCTCAAATTCATTGCAGGACCTGACATGAGAAAGTACGGTGGTCTCATCGAGCCGAGAAAGGAGATTTCTGTATAGATTCTGATTCCGTTTCCCAAGAATGCGTCTCTGGGCAAAATCACCGGGTTCAAGCCTTCGTTGAAGGCTGAGCGCCTGCAGACTCGCCAAATTTCTCACCAGGTAACTGAAACGGATAATGATGGATGTTTCCTCATGGGATTTGGATCCTCTGAGTTTCGACAGAATTTCCAGAGCCCGGGAGAAATCCCTGGCTGCATACGCATCAAAAAGTGTGTATACCGATTCTTCCTTGGCATGGAATATATATGATTCCACCACTTCCGCACTGATGATCTGTTGATCTCCTGAATCGAATAACAGAAGGATTTTGTCCAGCTCCTGCTGCATCTCCTGGGTGTTGGTCCCCACCAGGGAGAGAAACAGCTCGAGAGCGTCTTCTTCAATTCCCGCATTCTGTTTCCGGAGATACTGGATTACCCACCCCTCCTTCTGATTGTCAAAAAGTTCCCAGCATATTTCCCGGGCGTCGGGAACGGCTAGCTTCAGTAATTTGGAATCCAGCCTGCTTTGTTCAGACAAAAACACCAGGGTTACATGGGGATTCCGACTTTTCAGAAAGTCATCAAAATACCGGATATCTGACTTCCTGCTGAGACTCTCGGCATTGTGAATCAGGGCCAGGGTATGACTTGCGAAGAGGGCACCGTTATCAAGATCGGAAATAATGTATTCCGGTGAATCCTCACCGGCGTAGTATTTATGAACATCCAATCCCTCTCCATGCTGTTTCGTGAGGGAGGATTTTAAATTATTAACCAAACCCCGGCGCTTGCCGTGTTCAGGTCCGTAGTACATGTAACAGGGATGCATTAATACACTCTCCGGAATAGGCCGCCAGGGGCGGAGTACTTAGTAGGTTCTGATTATGTGTTCCAGCTTGCCCAAAATACGAATATCACGGGTATACATTGGCGCATACTCACTGTTTTCAGATTGCAGCTTTACCCGGTTGGCTTCACGGTAGAAACGTTTCAGTGTTACCGAATCCTCAAGCATGGCAACGATAATTTCACCATTTTCTGCGGTACTTTGTTCCTTTATGATGGCCAGATCTCCTTCCATGATACCCGCGCCGGTCATGCTTTCACCCCGGATTTTGAGGGCAAAATGCCGCCCGCTCCGGAGAAACTCCGAGGGTACACTCACATGTCCGTCCCAGTTTTCCTCCGCATGGATGGGCTTTCCTGCGGCAACGGAGCCGAGAATTGGGATCCGGTGCTGCAGCCCTTCCTCTTTTTCGTTGCCGGGAAGTTCAGCATACTGACTCCCCCCCCTATCAAGCACCTCAATTGCTCTGCTTCGCATATTATTGCAGCGGAGCACATGTTTTTTTTCCAGCGCTTTGATATGGTCGTAGGCTCCCCGGACCGACATGTGAAAGTTCTGTGACACCTCCCGCACCGTGGGAGGAAATTTATGCTCCCTGATGAAGGATTTTATAAAATTGAGAACTTCAGTCTGTCTGGCAGTTAGACCTTTCATCGCTTTGTTTCAATTCCGTACTTTCGAATTTTGTTGTGAAGATTACTGGGGTAAATACCTAAACGCTGCGCAGCTTTAGTAATATTATACCCAGTCTCTTCAAGTTTTTGAAGGAGGAGTTTCCTCTCAAACGAATCTTTTGCCTCAATCAGTCCCATTTCGCCATACTCCTCAAGCTCATTGGAAATCTGCCCGGCTCCACGGGTCATTTCACCCTTCAATGCAAAGTCAACAGACTCCTCGCTGATTTCAGGTTCATCGGAAAGAACAGAGATCCGCTGGATTACGTTCTTATACTGCCGGATATTTCCCGGCCATGGATACTCCATGAGTCGGTCCCTGGCTTCTTCAGAAAAACGGCGCTTCTCCCCCCCATAGCGTCTCAGAAAGTACTCTCCAAGAACCCTGATGTCCTCACCTCGTTCTCTCAGCGGAGGCACATTAATGGGAACAACATGGAGCCGATAGTAGAGATCTTCCCTGAATTCACCCTCGCTGATCATCTTCTGCATATTTCTGTTGGTTGCCGCCAAAATGCGGACATCAACCGATATGCTTTCTTCGCTTCCCAAGCGCTCAATCCGCATTTCCTGTATGGCCCGCAATATTTTAGCCTGTGCGGGAAGCGATAGGTCGGCTATCTCATCCAGGAAGAGGGTTCCTCCGGATGCAAGTTCAAACTTTCCTTTCTTTCGCCCTGAAGCCCCGGTAAAAGCTCCTTTTTCATGGCCGAAAAGCTCGCTTTCAATAAGATTATCAGGTATCGCTGCACAATTCACCGGAATAAATGGCTGATTTTTCCGGGCGGACTTACCGTGTATTTCCCGGGCAACAAGTTCCTTTCCGGTACCGTTTTCCCCGGTGATCAGCACGGTTGCATTGCTTGCCGCAGCCTGATCTATGACCGAACGTATCTTGCTGATCCCTTCGCTGGACCCAATCATTTCCTGGTCCGATCCAAGCTGGGCCTTAAGAGCCCGATTTTCTCTGCGAAGATCCTCGAGTTCAAAAATATTACGGCAAAGCAGGAGAATTCGATCCATACTCAGCGGTTTTTCCAGCATATCGTAGGCACCCATCTTAATTGCCTTCACGGCCATTTCAATATTAGCATGCCCGCTGATAACCACCACCTCGACCCCGGGAAACTCATCACGGATTTTCTGAAGAACCTCAATACCCCCGATCCCCGGCAGCCAGATATCAAGAAAAACCAGATCCACCGGCTCAATCTTTAGAATTTCCAGCCCCTTGTATCCGTCATGGGCAGTAAACACCCGGTAATCTTCATCTCTGAGTATATCTTCAAGAATCTCGCGGATTCCCTGCTCGTCATCAATTACAAGTACGGTATTCATTACTGCTCCAGTATGGGAAGATCGATGTAAAAGCGGGCGCCCATGCCCGGCTCACTTTCCACCCGTATCTCTCCACCATGATCTTGAATGATACGCTGCACTATGGCAAGCCCGAGGCCGGTCCCATCGGCCTTACTTGTGAAATAGGGATTGAAAATCTGTCCGGCAGTTTCCTCATCCATTCCTTCTCCGTCATCCTTGATCTGGATACGCTGAAAACGCTTCCCGGAACTGGTAAGAATTTGACTCTCAAAGCGTAGCTCGCCGGGGTTCGCGCCAATAGCCTCCACCGCATTTTTCACCAGGTTTCCAAGTACCTGCCGGAACTGGGCTGAATCCACATATACCATGGTGGTATCATCAATATGCTCCAGAACCACCTCCACGTGGGGTATCCGGTGCACATCCAGCACATCCTGAATCAGCTGCTTAAGGCTTACTTCCCGGGGCTGAGGATAGGGAAGTCGGGCGAAGTCCCGAAACTCGGTGAGCAAGCCTGCCAGATGATCCACCTCCCTGGTAATAGTCGCCACAGAATTTTCCAGGACAAGATGAAAATCGGCCCCCTCTTTTTCGTACTTCCGTTTGAGACGCTCGGCAGACAGTTTAATAGGCGTAAGGGGATTCTTAATCTCATGAGCCAAACGCTGTGCAATATCTTTCCATGCGGATATCCGCTCGCTCTGAACCAGCTGATTCCGGGACCGCTCCAACTCAGCCACCATCCCGTTGAAGGACTCCACAAGATGCCCCAGTTCTTCCCGGGAACGCCCGAGAATTCTGAAACTGAAATCCCCCTCGGCAACTCTTCTGGTAGCCTGTTCCAGGTTCACAATGGGTCGTATCAGAACATCACTGAGATAAAAACCGGCCAGGATAGCAAGAAATACAAGGGGCAGAGAGAACACCCCGTAAAAAATAATAATACCGGTGAATAAAAGGTCCTTGATTTCCTGATACTGGCTGAATAATTCCAGGGCTGAAACGATCTTCAGAGTTCGCTCCCCGAACCCACGGGGCAGCTCCTCTATAAGAATAATACTCAATTGCCCCATGTCGGTGGAGATATTGCGCAGTATGCGAATAAAGCTGCGATCCCGTCGCACATCCCGAATCACAAGACCTTCATCTTGAAGGAGCGAGGCTGAGTATTCAATCGCAGCCTCTTGGTCTCCGTTGAAATATAGCTGTTCGCCCCCCGAGTCGAAAATCTGAAGTGCATCCAGGGAAGGACGAATTTGGCTCAACTGAACAAAATACCGGGCTGGGTTTTCTTCCGCACGTTCACTCAGGTTTTCAAAAAGAGAGGAGAACGCGAACTCTTCAAGTTCCCCGCTCAGGTTCTGCTGAATATTGACCGTAATATCCAGACTGTTTTCCAAGGCCTCTCCGATCTCATCGTTAAACCAGGTATCGCCAATTACCCTGATGAAGCTGAGACTCAACGCTGCCTGCGGTCCCGCCGAGAGGATCACCATAATGAGAAAGTAGATTATCAGGCGGGTTTTCAGAACTGATCCCGGTGCGTTATCCCGGCGCTCCCGCAGCAAGCGAAGTAAGTTGGAGAATATACTGAACAGCAGAACCACCGGAACTATAAGAGCGGCAAACCAGAGGATCACTAAATAGAGTTCATTATCCTGATTTTCGCTGTTCAGAACCTGGCCTGCAAAAAGGACCAGAAGAATAATGAGGAAGAAATAGAAAAATACGAGACTGATGAGACTGCTTAAGCCGCTTCCGGCGGATCTGTTCATAATTTTCGACTCCTTCCAGGGGACAGATCAGAGGAAGAAATGAGCCTCCCCCCGTGCTGCAAACCTGCTTCGGAAAAACAAATTCAGCCATCTTGCAAATACAGAATCGGGACCTAAATACGGCAGATACGCCCGCACGCTCACCTGGATTTTTCCGCTTCGCAGCTCATTCAAATCGGCAGCAGGAACATACAGCACCACCGGTTCTCCCAACAGTTGTTTCAACTCTGGAATACTCGTGGCAGTCTCCTGGCTGCGGTTACCCCCGTCCTCTATGTAGTAAAGTTCGGTATACGGGTCGTAGCCGGCAACAAATCGTTTCCGGTACTGTATCCGCCCGGTAAACAACGCTTCATTTCGGAGAACCACACTGTACACCATATGTTGTCGAAAATTCAGACGCGAATCGGGGAGAAAAATTCGTTCCCCAAGAGTGCTCCAGTAAATATCCAGCTCAACTCCCCCTAACCCGTTGGATGCGGGTCTCGGTTGAATATGCAATATATCCTGTCTCTCCTGCTCAATGGGCTGCTCTGACACTCCCGGTCCCGAACCCCGATTACAGCCAGTCAGGATAAGAAGTATTGCCAGAGAGGGGAATAAAAACGCCGCCCGGAAGAATCTTCCCAGGCGGCGCTGCTGTAGTGAAGTATATTCCCGTCTATTCTTCTTCAAACCTGGTCTCGAAGAGCCGTGCAATGGCTGTAACAGCATCTTCTTCATCCTCACCATCTGCACTGATGGTAATTTCTGTGTTATACGCCGCACCAAGGGTTATCACCCCCATTATGGATTTTGCATTTATTTCTTCATGATCTTTCTTGAAGAAAATTCGTGCATCATACCGGCCGGCTGTCTGTACAATCATGGCTGCTGGGCGGGCGTGAATTCCTGCCCGGTTCTTTACCACAATAACTTTTTCAGTCATGGCGCTATTCTACCCTTATTTAATGCGGAGGGAAAGGTATTTTTATCCGGAAACAATTTCAGCGGCGTTCATCCACGTCGTAATTGGGATCCTTCAGCTGGTCCAGCATCTCTTTTTTATGCATGTACAGCTTCCTCGCATTTTCGCTTTCCAGCCATTTCATAACACTCTGATTGAACTCTTTGGCCGAGTAGTACCCCATTTTTTTCAGGCGTTCATTCATGGCTGCCGTTTCGATGATAATAGGAATATTGCGTCCGGGCTTCACAGGAACTACATGATACGGAACCTTGATACCCAGGATTTCCTTCTTTTTTTCTTCCGCACCGATACGGTCGTATTCCTTCTCCGCATCCCAGTGCTCCAGCTCAATAATGAGCTGAATTTGCTTGGTTTCCCGAATAGCGCCCACACCGAAGAGATGACTGATATTAATAATCCCCAATCCCCGGATCTCCATATGATGCCCCAGGGCCCGGTTGGCCCCCGCACCCACCAAAATATTTCCCGCAACATTTTTAATTTCCACCGAGTCATCGGCAACTATCCGGTGCCCCCGATGAATCAGTTCCAACGCTGTTTCGCTCTTCCCCACACCGGAATCTCCGGTAATGAAAATACCGATTCCGAACACCTCCATCAGCACTCCATGAGTGGTGATCATTTTTGCAAATACGTTGCTCAAGGCCCGGAGCAGCCTGGCGCTGAATTCAGATGTATTTAATTCTGTCTGGAGAATGGGGGTACCGGTTTCTTTGGCCATGGCGATCATTTCATCGGTGGGATCCAGATCATGGGTCAGGACTGCGCAGGGGATATCCGATTCAAACAGTGTCCGGACATTTTCCATCAGGTGGCGGCTGTCCGGATTGGTGTGAATCATATCCAGATAGGCATGTTCCCCCCTGCCGAACAGCTGAATACGCTCGAATGCGAAGTTATCGAAAAATCCGCTAAGAGCCAGGCCGGGACGATTGAGGTCGGGAATCTTTATTTCTCTGGTCAGGCCCTGACGCCCCGCAATACAGCGGAGGCTCAGGGCGTCCTGCTCCTTTAAGTCCAGGTTGAGCAGATCTAATACGGTAAACGCTTTCATATTTTCAGGAACATTGCGGCTCAAGGGGGCCTGAGCCCCCCGCTCTTACCGGTGTTTATCCTGAACCTTCTCCTTTTCCTTCCGGACTTTCTGATCAAGCCGATCAACAAGCTTCTCTATAGATTCGTGCAGGTTAAAAGTGTCTTCCTTTAAGTGGGCGGTAACTCCCCAGCGGAAATTTACGTTCACCTCGGCAATCCAGGCATCATGATCCTTGGCCAGGGTGAACATCAGATCCACAATATAATCTTCGGCATAACTGATTTTCTCAAGCTTAGTTTCGAGAAAACTCCGGGTAACATCGGTAATCTGATAATGAACACCTTTGATGTCTACACGCATACACTACCTCCAAAAAAATTAGCGATTATACGAGGACGAAATATCCAATTCTTTTCGATATTTCGCCACCGTACGCCGTGCGATTTTAATACCGCGTTTTTCCAATAAGTCTGATATTTTCTGATCCGATAAATGACGTTCCGATTCTGCTTCCAGAATCTCCTTCATGATTGCCTTCACCGCTTCCTTTCCGTAACTGCCCCCGCCCTTACGGGTACCGGTAACCGCATTGGTAAAAAAGTACTTCAATTCGAAGATGCCGAAATCGGTCTGCATATATTTACCCCGGGTAAGACGGCTAACGGTGGCTTCATGTACGCCGATATCCTCAGCCACATTCTTTAAAGTAAGGGGAACTATGCTCTTGGGTCCATAAATAAAAAAATCCCGTTGATATTCCAGAATGGCCAGGGCTACCTTTTTCAGGGTATCGTGTCGCTGCTGTATGCTATTGATAAACCAACGGGCATCCCTGATCTTGGATGTGACAAAGCTTTTCGCTTCAGCATGCCCCGGTTGATCAGTGTTCCCCGATTCCTGAAACACCTGATCGAAAAAGGAGTTCAGCCCGAGAACAGGAATCTCCTCTTCATTCACCATAATACGGAACTCATCATTCTCCCGGGTGACGGCAACATCCGGGATCACATAGGTGGGATCGGCGCTGGAGTACTCCCGCCCGGGAAAAGGGGTGAGGGTTTTCAAAATTTCAAGACAATGAAGTACCTCATCTTCGGGAATCTTTTCTGTTCGGGCGATCTCCCGGTATTTCCCCCGATCCAACGCCTCAAGATGATTTTCAATTAACGGATAGATGGAGTCGGGGACATCCACAACCATGGAAGCCTGAATCTTCAAGCTCTCAATATAGTCCCCAGCGCAGCAGCCTGCAGGCTCGAAACGCTGGATAATTGAGATCATCTCCCCCATCGCCGGATGCTGATCCTCGGGAACAAGCAGTTCCGGATTCTCAAGATGAAACCCGTTTTCATCCAAATTTCTGATCAGCAATTCACCGATCTGAAAAAATTCTTCAGGAATAGGCTGGAGCCGCAGTTGCCAGATTAAATGTTCCCGGAGGCTTTCGGGTTTGGAAAGGGCATTCTCCATAAAACTCTGCTTGGAGTCCGCCGCAGCCTGATCGTAGCTTGAAGTGAAACCCGGGTCCGAGGAATTCTCAAAATAGCTTTCAACTTCGCTGTTTTTATCTGGCATGGAATCCAAAGAGATGGTTTCCCGGTCTTCAAGCACTTCCAGAGCGGGGTTTTCCTCAAGCTCCTGATCTATCCTTGCCTTGAGATCCTGAAGGGGGAGAGCCATAATCCGGATGGATTGGAGCATCTGAGGACTCAGCTTGAGTTTTTGTGTCTGTACTAGTGCCGGTCTCTGATACTGCACCTCATCCTCCAGGAGTTATAGATTAATTGTGTGTTAGGCACATCCATTTGTCAACGCAGCCGGATCACATCAGGCTTCAAAAGACTCACCAAGATACACTTCACGGGCCAGACGGTTTTCCAGCAATTCGGCCTTGTCTCCCTCAGCCACAATTTGTCCATCCTTGATGATATAGGATCGGCGGGTAATCTCCAAAGTATCACGTACATTATGATCGGTTATAAGAATTCCGATATTTTTATCCACAAGTATCCGAATGATATTTTTGATCTCATGAACCGCAATGGGATCAATTCCTGCGAACGGCTCATCAAGAAGCAGAAAATGGGGGTCAATGGCCAGACTCCTGGCAATCTCTGTTCGCCGCCGTTCTCCTCCGGAAAGAGTGTAGGCCGGCTGCCGGCGTTTCTCCTGCAAACCGAGGTCCCCAAGAAGGCTTTCCAGAAGATCCCTCTTCTCTGAATGACCGAGGTTCTTCCGGTTCTCTATAATTGCCCAGATATTATCCTCCACACTCAGCTTCCGGAACACAGAGGCTTCCTGGGGGAGGTATGAAATTCCCAGCCGGGCCCGACGATACATGGGAAGATTGGTAATAACATGATCATTGAGTAAAATATCGCCACCGTTCGGTTTAATAAATCCTACAATGCTGTAAAAACAAGTGGTCTTTCCCGCACCGTTGGGTCCCAAAAGGCCCACAACCTCCCCCTTGTGCATGGAAAAATCTATTCCCCGGAGGACCTGCTTTTTTCCGTATTTTTTCTGAAGGTTAGATACCTGCAGTGTACTCATTCGCCCCCGCTCCCACCGGAACCCTCAGCTTCCCCATCATCTGAAGGCTCTTCTTCAGAGCCTCGTTCCGGATCGCTGATTTGTCCACGGACTTCTCCTTCAAGGATAATCTCATCGGAATCTGTGAAGATGGTAATGACCGCTGCAGAATATTCATCCCCCCGGTAATACACTACGGGGAATCCGCTGAGCTCCAGACGGCCGCTCTCTTCAAAATATCGTACATACTCCGCCTGGGCGAGCATGTCCTCCCTGACAATTTGGACATCCAGCTGAAAAACCGCCAGCTCCCCCTCTCGTTCCATATAGGTGCTTCGCACCAGAATATCTTCACCTGGATCGTTAAATTCGGCACTGCCCTCTAGGACCAGGGCTTCAGTTTCGGTATCGTAATTCAAGACATTTGCGGATATCTCCGTCCCACTATCCTTGTCCAACAGCTGTACGGTTCCACGGGCTTCAATAAAGCGGTTTCCCTCACCGCTGAGACTGATCCTGTCACCCTCTATACGGATAGATTCCCCTTCAACCTTTGCGCCATTTTCAAGGATGGTACGCTCGCTGCCTTCTGCAAACACCGACCTGCTCTGTCCTGCAGTTGCTTCCAGGGTTTCAGGATATAGAATTTTGGCCGGGATTAGGGCAAAAACGGTCATGAGAAAACATATGCCAAAATGCTTCATTCTTCTTCCCCATCTGCACTGTTTTGTTCCACACTGCCGCTGATAATCCGCCCGGTACTGCCTCCATCGAAGCGCATCTCCTGCAATAGAAGATCCACCACGAATCCTCTTCCACGGAAGCTTGAGCCGTCATCACGAATCAGCTCCACCCATTGATCGTCGGGACTCCAAATAAGATCCTGTCCCGGGCTGTAGAGAAACTCTTCACCCGTAATTCGTGATTCGCTTTCTGTCACATAAATCTCCACACCGTCTCTGAGCAAAATATCTTCACTGTCCAAATCACGGACGGCGATCCCGGCTATTCCTTCCAGGGAAACAGTAGCATCCTCATTGTACTGGGTGAAGCTCAACCCTTCAATTTCCTGAAGTTCACGTTTCTCAAAGGTACGCAAGATTTCGGACTGAAGCTGCAGGAGTAAATTCCCGTCTTCATACACTCTCTCAACAATATTGCGTAGCGATACATCGGGTATCTGTTCCTTTTCCTCCTCGCTCATCGCCATTTGATCATAGTCAAAGCTGCATGAGGAGAGAATAACGACAGCTGAGAGAACGAGCAGCATGTCTGTAATACTGACCCGAAGGGAGAATGACCTCATTTCTTTCGACCGGCACTTGTCTTTCGACCGGCACTTGCTTCAATAAAACTCGCAAACAGGGGATGGGCGTCCAGAGGGCTGGAAAGAAATTCGGGGTGAAACTGCACCCCGATACCCCAGGGGTGCCCGACCCATTCACTGGATTCAACCAGTTCTCCCTCGGGGGTTGTACCGCCGAAATTCAGGCCTCCTTCACCCAAGGCGGCTCTGAATTTGTTATTCACCTCATACCGGTGGCGGTGCCGCTCTTTAATAAACTCTTCTCCGTAAATTTCCCGGATTTTACTCCCGGAAAGGAGGCGGGAACTGCTGAGCCCCAGGCGCATGGTGCCGCCGTAATTCTTCACATCAACCTGCTCTTCCAGCAGGCTGATCACCGGATTATCAGCTTCCGGAGCAAACTCTGTGCTGTTGGCATCTTCCAAACCCAATACATTCCGGGCATATTCCACCACCAGCACCTGCATTCCCAGGCAAATTCCAAAATACGGCAGCTGATGTTCCCGGGCATACCTGGCAGCCAGAATCATTCCTTCAACGCCCCGGCTGCCGAAGCCACCGGGCACTAGAATTCCGTCGAGCTCGCCCAGTACCCCATCGGGATCATCCAGCTTCTCAAGATGTTCGCTGTCGATTTTTCTAATATGGATATCCACACCGTTGGCAATACCCCCGTGTACCAGGGCTTCGTCCACCGATTTATACGCATCGGCAAGCTCAATGTACTTGCCCACCATCCCGATGGTGACGGTCTTTTTTGCAGATCGGATCACGTCCACGATAGCCTCCCAGCGGGACATATCCGAATCCGACGCATCCACACCGAGCCGGCGTAAAACAATGCTGTCCAGGCCCTGGCTCTGGTAGTTCAAGGGTATTTCGTAGATGCTTTTGGCAACATCGTGGGCAGAAATCACCGCATTCACCGGCACATTGGTAAATAGCGCGATCTTCCGGCGCATATCCTCATCCACTTCATTGGGAGATCGGCACAGCAGCACATCAGGCTGAAGCCCGATTTCACGCATTTTATTCACCGCATGCTGGGTGGGCTTGGTTTTCTGCTCACCTCCGGCAACCTCGGGTACCAGGGTGACATGCACCGAAATCGCATTTTCCCTGCCGTGCTCGTGCACCATCTGCCGGGCGGCTTCCAGAAACGGAATTGACTCTATATCCCCCACGGTTCCGCCGATCTCAATGATGGTAGCGTCCACACCCTCTTCTTCACCGATATTGACAATGCGCTGTTTAATTCTGTCTGTAATATGAGGAATCACCTGAACCGTCCGGCCTAAATACCTGCCTTCCCGTTCGCGCTGAATGACTTCCTGATAGACCTGACCGGTAGTTATTGAATGATGCCTGGATAGGGTTGATTTGGTGAACCGGGCATAGTTGCCCAAATCCAGATCGGTTTCCGCGCCGTCGTCGGTTACGTACACCTCGCCGTGCTGATAGGGGCTCATGGTTCCTGCATCCACATTAATATAAGGATCGATCTTCACCATCCGAACAACAAGTCCCCGGGATTCCAGGAGGGTTCCTAAACTGGAGGCTGCTATGCCCTTTCCAAGACTGGAGCAGACACCGCCAGTGACAAATATATATTTCCTCATGGAACTTCATTATTCCCGGCGGGCTTCCCCTTGTCAATGAAATATAGGTATGCCATGTGAATCAATTTCCTTGACACAGCTATGGCCAGGTCATAGACTTTAATCATAACCACCACGCTAAAGAAGCAGGGCCAATGGCAGGATATTTAACAGACACACAGTTTGAAAAGTTCAAGAAGCTCATTTATGACGAGAGTGGAATTACCTTTTCCAGCTCCAACCGATCTATACTGGAAAGCCGGCTCCGGGAGCGGGTGAGAAATTCCTCAGCAGAAGACATAGACGGATATTATCAGATTATCATCCGGGATGAAGGACAACTTAAGGGTCTTCTTGATTCGGTAACCACCAATCTGACCCGTTTCTTTCGTAATCAAGCCCATATCGAAACCTTTGAATATTATGTTGTTCCCGAATTGATAAAAATGAAGCGGGAGCAAGGAAATAAAGAAGTGAAGGTTTGGAGCGCAGGGTGTTCCACGGGAGAAGAACCTTATACTTTGGCAATGGTACTCAAAGAGACACTCCCCCCGGATTTCACCATCACCATTACTGCATCCGATATCTCACTCAAGTCTCTATTAATCGGAAATGAAGGTTTTTATGCAAAGCATCGGATGAACGGCGTCCCGGAGAAATATCTGACAAAATATTTCGATGAGCGGGAAGGCGGGTATGCCGTTAAAGATGATTTGAAAAAACTGATTAAGTTTGACTATCATAACCTGCAGAATGACAGCGGACAAAGAAATCTCGATGTAATTTTCTGCAGAAATGTATTGATTTATTTTGATGCCGTTGCGCAGAAGACCGTAATTGACCGATTCTGGGCCAGTCTGGGAGCCAAATCGTTTCTTTTTATCGGACATTCGGAGTCGCTCTTCGGAATGGACACCCAATTCCAGTTTCTGAAAACAGACTGGGCATGTATTTATGCAAAGAACAGCTAAAGAGGTACCCGTGAGTTCTGACGCGATTTCTGTTCTGGTAGTAGATGATTCAGCACTTATGCGCAACCTGGTGGGCAGGATAATAGAGAGTGCCGATGACCTGCATCTTGCAGGCAAGGCGATGAACGGCAAATTCGCCCTTTCCAAAATCCCCACGCTTCAACCCGAGGTAATCGTCCTGGATCTTGAGATGCCGGAAATGAACGGTGTGGAATTCCTTCAGGCATGCCAGGAGCAGGGCATTGATCTTCCGGTGATCGTACTTTCGGCGGTGGCCAAAAAAGGTGCGAAAATTACCATGGAAGCTCTCTCGGCAGGTGCGGCAGACTTTATTATGAAACCACAGGGCTCCGCCCCCGATGAGGTTCGCAACATCGCCGATCACCTGATCGAACTGGTACGTTCCTATGGAAACCGCCACCGTAAGCGAAAAGGCAGACCCATTGTGGAACCTGCAAAACCCCGGGATGTGCTGAAAGAACGTCCTGCGGAAATGCCCGTAAACCGAAAAGCTCCCGCAGCCATCCGCCGTCCTGCCGCCATTCCCAAGGACATTCGTCCCAAAGACAAACCCGGCCAGCTGGAAATTATCGCCATAGGAATTTCCACCGGCGGTCCCAACGCCCTGAGAAAAGTGTTCTCGGAAATATCACCCGACCTTCCCGTGCCCGTTCTCATTGTCCAGCACATGCCCGCAGGCTTTACCCTGGAATTCGCCAGGAGTCTGGACCGCATCTGCCCCCTTGAAGTTAAGGAAGCTGCCGACGGAGACATTATTAAAAAGGGGAGAGTCCTTATCGCCCCCGGTGACTTTCATATCACCGTGGAAAAGCGAAAACTTGCCACTATTCTCCGGCTGAACCAGGATCCACCCATGAACGGACACCGCCCCTCGGCGGATGTGTTGTTCGAATCTGTTGCAAAAAACTTCGGCAACCGGGCCATGGGTGTCATTATGACCGGCATGGGCCGAGATGGCGCCAGAAATATCGGAGAGATATACATGGCGGGAGGCATTACCCTGGGGCAGGATGACGCCAGCTCAGTGGTATACGGAATGCCCAGGGTTGCCTTTGAAAACGGGTTTATTACCGAACAGGTGGCAATCGAAGAAATGGCGGGAAAGATTTCCCATTGGGCCGAAAAACTCACCGGCGGAGAAGAATAGACGCTTCGGGATTTTTTCAGTATATATCCACCATGTACTCCGGCGATATCTCACGCACACTTACAACCACCATCTTTCCCGAACCAGTATCCTACGAAGAAGGCTTTGCTCTGCAAAAAGAGCTGCATTCCCGGGTTGCAGCCGGCACCCTGAATGATCAACTGCTTCTTCTCGAACACCTTCCGGTATACACCATGGGGAAACGGGCAGAAGAGACTGATTTTCTTCTCAGCAGGGAAGCTCTCACCCAGGACGGGGCGGACATCGTTCAAATAGACCGGGGCGGCCAGATTACCTACCACGGCCCGGGGCAAATCGTTCTCTATATTATTAGCAATCTGGGCGACCGTGCCCGGAGCATTCGCCGCTTTGTGAACCGGCTGGAGCAGGTGGTTATCGATTACCTGGAACAGGAGTTTGCAATAATTGCGGGAAGGAACCCCCGCCATCCCGGAGTGTGGGTGGGAGATGGGAAAATCGCCGCAGTGGGAATATCAATCCATAACAAAACCAGCATGCACGGGTTTGCCCTGAACCTGCGGCCCGACCTCTCTGCGTTTGCCAAAATTATTCCCTGCGGAATCCGGGATAAAGAAGTGTGTTCAGTTGAGTCTCTTCTCCAAAGGAGGGCTCAATGGGCGGAGAATTCTCAGGCCGATATTTCCCGCCCTGACCTTCTCAGTCAGAATATCCACGAGGAAATGAAGAAGGTGACACAACATTTTCGAAAAATCTACGGGTATGCAAACATAGAAATCAGTTCACCCGGCATATAATTGCTTTGCCCCGGTTCCTGTCAGTCGTCCCTGTTGCCCTCCGGGGTTTCCACCTGCCTTCGAAACGGCTCGATGGATTGGGCCGTGCCGTCATCCCCCACCTTCAGCAGTACGCCCTGGATTTCAAGACCCGCCCAGTGCTCGTTGCTGCGGGCGGGTACGCCCAGCATCTTCTGCCGGATTTCCGTTTCGGGCTCAAATCCGCCCACACTCTGAATGCTGCCGGTTCGCCCGGCGTCGGAAATAACCGCCGTACCCCGGGGAAGAATCTGAGCATCGTTGGTCTGTGTGCGGGAACCGGAACCGATAACCGCAGTGAGCTTCCCGTCGGCATACAAATTCATAGTGGCCTTTTCCGCAGTAATGGGTGAATGAAAATCCATAATTACGATGTCCGCATCCTTCTTTGCCCGTTCTACAATTGTGGGAAGAAAGGTGTACGGATTACTTGGATGAATCCGGTTAAAACCCGACTGGCCCAAAAGGCTGATCACCACAATATTCTCGCTGCGCTCAGGTTTATCATCGGGCTTCTTTCCGCCCACAGTGTAGGTGCGCCACCCCCTGCCCGGATTTCCCTGGGGAAAATTGGCCGGCCTCAGTAAATGGTACGCTTTGGGCAGGTGCTCTTGAATATCCTTCTTAAAAAAGATCTGGTCTCCCGATGAAATAACATCAACCCCCAGCTTTCTCAAATATATGGAATGGGTTTTTCCCAGCCCAAAGCCGCCGGTTGCGCCATCGCCATTGGCAATAACAAAATCGGCCTGAAATTCCTTTTTTAATGATTTGAGCTGGCTTTTAACACAATAGATACCGGTCTTCGTTACAATCTCGGCAATGTACAGAATCGTTTTTCCCATACCCAGAAGAATATACGGTTCGGGTAACGTTTTACTACCCGTCACGGGTTTTATTTGGTAGATTAGAAACGAGGCGAAGGCAATACTCCGCCTACGTGGGCGTGCTGGTAGGCAGCCACAGCAGTCCGCCGGAACTGCAGAATCCGGCAAACGGCCGGAGCAAGACTCAGCCGTTAACCCATTCTGTCGCCCGAACGGGGACAGGTTAGAGCGCATAAGGCTCTTACAGGAGGACACATGAAAAAGCATGATTTTCTCGACATTCGCGAGCTGCTGGATGATATCTTCGGTGCGGCCGAAGACTTCCGCATGGCATTCACCAATGAGTTTAATGACATCGGAAAACACTCCTTCCGCTGGCAGGAGCACCGGGACTTTTATCCCGGCTACTCCTATCCACCGGTGAATGTGTACATGACCGAAGATAAAACCATGGTGTTGCAGTTCGCACTTGCCGGCTTCTCGGAAGATGATATCAACCTTGAATTCAAGGGCGATTATCTCATCTTTTCCGCCGATGCACCCAGTGACTTTGAACCCGACGGTGATGTTCGCTACTTCAAACGCAGACTGAAACTGAAAAATGTAAAGGATCAGCGTTACTTTGTGCCCGCAGACAAATATCACCAGGACAAAGTCAAGGCAGCTTTGAAAAACTCAATTCTCACCGTCACCATTCCTCCCAGAGATGAAATTCAGGAAGAAGAGGGTGTGAAAGTTGATATCAAAGCTGAGGATCAAAAAAGCAGCGGCAAATCGAAAATCAAGAATGCCTGAGAGCATTCCCCATGAGGAGGAACTATGATCTTCTGGATAATTGTAGGAATCGGAATTGGATTTTTCTTTAAACCCCAAATTGAGGATGGTCTGCATAAAGTCTCCCGCATGATCAAAGATAAGCGGGGCGGCCACGACCAGTACTAGACTCCACGTACAGAAAAATCCGAATAACCTGCCTGCTGACGGAGAACATTCGTTCATCAGGCAGAAAATTACCAGCACCCAAAACCGTCCGGATTCACGCCGGACGGTTTTTTTTATTCCCTCATGGAATCAATATCCCTACCTAAGGGCCAAAGGAAGTTTTGACACAGAGATAATAGGGTCATTATGACCATATGGGTTTTTTTGATACACTTTTCTGAACTTGCCACCATCCACCGGATCAACATGGGATCTGTCAGGCCAAAGCAGCCGCATACACCCCCCGCATACACAGCACAAAATGCTTGATCAGGATTACGAACCTCTTGTATTTTGTTCCCATGTATATATTTACATAAGTTCTGGTCGTTTTTATAAAAATATTACAGCCAAATACATAAGTTGGCATGGATAATGCATATAAGGTAGTAAGAAAACAAATTATCATGGAGGTATAACATGAATACGGTAGTACGATACAGAAACGGACGCGGTCTTGCGAATCAGATGGATGAACTGTTCAACAGCGTATTTTACGCAACTCCTGAGCAGCGCATGAGAAAACCCGCAGTGGATGTACGGGAAGAAGAAGACCGGTACATTGTTGAAGCGGAACTGCCTGGTATGAGCGATGCGGACATCGATATCACCATAGATGACGGAAAGCTGAAAATAGAAAGCCGGAAAACTGAATCAGAAGCATCATCTGAAGAACCTCAAGAACAAAACTCTTCAGAAACCACATACCTTCTGAGAGAACGCCGGCATATGAGCTTCAGCCGCAGCTTCGGTCTCCCCAGGGATGTGGATCAGGAACAGATCAGTGCAAACTTCTCCAACGGGCTGCTTACCCTCACCCTTCCCAAGACCGAAGAGGCAAAGCCTCGCCAGATCAAAATCAGCTAGGCAAGCGCTTCGGGCCTCAAGAAGGATCTTTTGTGTATAATCGGCGGACAGTGTCCGCCGGTTCAATGAAATCAAGTGTGAAATCAGGTGCAGTGTTCTGGTAAAACCGGCACCTGTAAAAATAAAACCCGGGGAGTTTAGAGATTCTCCCCGGGTCTTTTTATGCCCGTGTATTTTTCTCGTTTTGTATCGAAAACGGCGCATTATCCTCAGTTCTGATGTATTATATTATTTGAATGGAGGGTTTGATATGAGCCAGGAACAAGCGGTACCGAAAAAACCCAGGTTACATGCATTACATGCCATACCGTTTTTTATCGGCTACACTCTACTTCCCCTCTATTGGCTTTTTCCCGGAGGATGGAGTGTGGCGGTATTTGTTTTCATTCTGATACCCATCTTCGATATTCTCTTCGGTAAGAGCAGTACCAACTTTACATCAACTCAAATTCCCCGAGCCTTCGATATTCTTATTTGGCTTTGGCCCATTCTCCAGATGGGGAATTTATTGGCCGCGCTGATTATGCTGCAAACCGTCCAAGGAAATATATGGTTTTTTACCGGACACATTATTTCTTTGGGAATCATCAACGGAGCTGTAGGCATCACGTATGCCCATGAACTCATTCACAGGAAATCCAGGGCGGAAAACTTTCTTGGAGAACTGATACTCAGTACTGTCTGGTATCTGCACTGGAAAGTAGAGCATGTGCGGGGTCACCATGCATTTGTAGCAACCCCCAAGGACCCGGCCAGTGCTCCCTTGGGAGTAACTATCTACCGCTTTATTCCAAAATCCTTCTTCGGTGGATGGAAAAGCGCGGCAGCTCTGGAATCGGAGCGGCTCAAACGCAAAGGTCTTTCCCCTATATCTATGCGAAATTATCTATGGAGTGCAGCCCTGATCCCCTCCGCCATTACCATTGCAGTGGGCCTGCTCATCGGCCTCAAGGCTATGCTGATATTTCTCCTCCAGGCATTGGTAGCCATTATTCTCCTTGAAATTGTGAACTATATTGAGCATTACGGACTCAGGAGAAAGCAGTTGGAAAGCGGAAACTATGAACGGCCCCACCCCGGCATATCATGGAATGCTGATAACCGGCTCACCAACGCCTTTCTAATCAATCTGCAACGACATTCGGACCACCACGCACGCCCCAGGGTTCAGTACCCCATGCTGGAAAGCCGGAAAGATGCGCCTCAGCTTCCCTTCGGCTATGCCACCATGATCCTCATCGCACTTCTACCACGGCTGTATAAACGGATTGTTGAACCCCGAATCCCTGTTGAAATGAAGAACCATAGCTGAGATCCCCAGTTCCGAAACGATGCAGCTCCACCCGGAGAACCCCCGAATACCTCAATTTCAAAAACCCAGCCGGGCAACCGGAAAAATCACTAAAAGTCTCCCATCGAGCAATATGGTGTGGCGAAATCTATATTGACACAGGGGATTCTCAGCCCAACATCTGATGCACATGCCGGCGAACCAAAGGGCAGCAGCTTTATTCCAGCAAAGTTTCCGAAATCTTTTCCCGGACGGACACGGCGGTATGAATCGTAAAGTATTTCGTTGCATATCATTGCCAGAATTCACAGCCAAGCAAAGCTGGTACACTCAAGAAGATCCAGTGCCTTCATGAACTATGAGCTGTACCTGGTACCTATCGATGGTAAGCGCAGCAAGCAAAGTCTTGACAGATATAGAGTGAATCTATATATTCATCTTCGCCTGCCCAGGTGGCGGAATTGGTAGACGCGCTAGATTCAGGTTCTAGTGCCCAATAGGGCGTGGAAGTTCGAGTCTTCTTCTGGGCAACATAATCCTTTTCGGGGGAAGAGATTAGGAGTTTGGTCTAATGGCCAAGCTCCTTTTTTTTAGCGTCATTTGCTGACTGACGCCTTTATTGACGCCCGGCAACATTCACAACGATAATCGCCCTTTCGTCCCAATTTTGGGACACTCCCCGTCTGCATACCTGCACCGCAATCGCCTCCGGATTTTACCTTACTCCAAGTTCCTGCTTCACAGGTTTTATCCACTTTCTGTCCTTTATATTCTTGAATGTCGACAACTAGCTTATCAAATGGATACACCGGTGGCACAGGCTGGCAGGGAATATGGAGATGTTTCTATTTATCGGGACGAGCTCGCTTGGGAAAAGCTAAAACGCCAACGCCTTCTTCCATAATTTGCCTGATTGCTTCGGCTTTGAATTCTGCCGAATAGGGACTTTCAGACAGGGAGCAGAAACCTTCTCGATCATGCAAAAACAGTTTTTATTCTCAAAAAAACAAAAATAGTTTATTCAGGAAAGCTATTTTCGATGGGAAAGAACCATACCGTCAATCATGATATCAATAAAGACTCCGGCATTTTTTGACTGATAGTGTCTTGTGTAATTTTTTCTTTTTGAAATACGCAGCATATAGCTTCTGAAGGCCTGCTCGATAATCATTACATAATCATCCAGCGATACTTCTGGGGGGGTGAGTTCCCCCGAATCTATGCCATCGGAAATAATCTCCCTGAGAAAAGGTTCTTTTGCAGAAAATTGTTCTCTGACTGAAAAGAAACGGATATACGCCGGATCGCCCTTATCCATGGGACCGATGAAGGCATCGTAATTAAGGTCAAATTGACCGCTTTGATAGCTTTCCAAGAGAATTTGACCGTAATGTTCAAGAAATCTTCGAAACTTTTCCCTGGCACTCAAGCCAGCGATGCTGGCTGACAGCTCTCTCCAACGCCTCGCATGTTCCTGAGCGAGAATTTCCACGGCAAACAAATAACTATCGATAACCAGTTCTGATTTGTTGTTGTAATAGCTGTAGAGAGTTCGCCGGTTTAAGGAAAGCCTCTCGGCGAGCTCCGCCATGGTGATATTTTCGTATCCCTGTGTATTAAAGAAGGAAACAACTTTTTCCAATAGGTCGCGGCGACGCTTCCTGCGTATGCTGGATTCATCATAATACTGGATGATCAATAACTCGCTCATGAATAATAACTCCTAATTCCTGGTCCGGTTCATAGTTATGCGGCAGTATCACGACTCATGTAAGCAAATACAATCGCAAAGATAGAAAACTCACACATACCAAATATAACCTTAACATAAATAGCTCAATGTGAGCAAAAATTGAGCTGGAATACCAGCCGACAAGGAGAACAAATGTTTTCGAATACACACAAGGTTATGATAACTGCAGTGATTATCCTTCTTATTGCTGCGGCTTCAGTTTTCGCCCGCGGCGAAGCCGAATCCACGGATCCCGAAACTCTGCGGGTGGCTGTTATTTTAGATGAGAGCAACCCCAAATCCGGCGAACTGAATGACGCCTTCATTGTCGATATGGCGGATACCCTGGGTATGCCCGTTGAGGGAAATGTCATTATGGAATACGGCGTGGGAATTGAAGCCATGCGCAGCGGCAAACTCGATGCTATGCTGGTTTCGCCCATGAGCTACTATCAGGCAAAACAGCGTACAAACGTTGAACCCCTGGTAACCACTGAAGTAAGCCTCGGCGGCGTGGATTACCGGACCTACTTCATTACACGGAGCGACCGGGATGATATCAACACCCTCGAAGATCTGGAGGGAAAAAGTTTTGCCTTCGTAGATCCCGGTTCATCTTCCGGTTATGTGTACCCCAAGCTTCTCCTGGTTCAGGAACTTGGTCTCGATCCTCTCATGGTTGAAAATCCCGACTATTTCTTCGGCACCAGCGCATACTCGGGCCGCCATGATGCCAGTCTCATGGGTGTACTCATGGGAGACTACGATGCGGCGGTTGTTGCAGCTCCGGTTGTTCCAATGATGGTCGCGACTGGAGCCATCTCCGAAGGAGACATTAAGGTAATTGCCCAGACACCAAAAATCCCCAACCCCCTGTACATCATCCGGGCAGATATTTCCACAGAACTCAAATCTTTGGTAAAGGATTTCTTCCTATCCTATGACAACCCCGAGTACTTCGAGAGTCTGTACCAGAGCCCCGAAGCCCGGTACATCGCAGTGAACGAAGAAGACTACAAAGTAATCGAGGACATCGTAAAAATCCTCGGTATCGAAGAAGAATAAATATTCTCACAATATACAGCCCTCCGACTCCAATTCGGGTCGGAGGGTTTACAGGTAAAAAGTATGAAAGACGCTGTTCTGGTCCTGAAGGACCTCCACAAAACCTATGATAACGAGGTACATGCCCTGCGGGGGGTGGATCTTGAATTCCGGAAAGGCGAGTTCACCGTAATCATCGGACCCTCGGGAGCGGGAAAATCAACCCTCATCCGGAGTATTAACAGACTGATTGACCCCAACGAGGGAGAGATTATTTTTGACGGCATTCACATGGAAAGCATCCGGGGCAAAGCACTGCGCAGGCAGCGCGCGGACATGGGAATGATTTTTCAGCATTACAACCTCATCGGAAGGGTGAATGTCATCAAGAATGTTCTTCATGGCCGGCTGGGTAAAATGTCCGGCTGGAAAAGCCTCTTCAATCTTTACTCTCATGAAGATAAACTCCGCGCCTTGAAACTTCTGAGAAAAGTCGGACTGGAGGAAAAGAAATACCAGCGAGCCGATGCCCTTTCCGGAGGACAGATGCAGCGGGTGGGAATCTGCCGCGCCATCGTACAGGAACCGAAACTGCTTCTGGCTGACGAGCCCATTGCATCGCTGGACCCGAAATCAGCGACCACGGTCATGCAGAGCATTAAGGACATCACCGAAGAAAGCCACCTCAGCTGTATCGTAAACCTTCATCAGGTGGATTTTGCGAAAAAATTTGCCACCAGAATTATCGGACTCAAGGACGGCAAGGTGGTTTTCGACGGCGCGCCATACGAACTCACCGATGAAATCACCGCCTCGATATACGAAGGAAAAGAAGATCAGATACATCTAAAATCCTCCACAGTTGAGGATCACGACCTCTCCAATCTGGAACAGGACGAAGAAGAGGTTGCCGGATATGTCTGACAACCGCGCTCTTTTCCCTGAAACTTCGGAGGGGATTCCCCTGAACCTGGTACCGAAGTGGAAGCCGGTTCTAAACATCGCTTCGCTGGCGGCGCTCCTCATTGCCGCATTCGTGTATTTGAAAATAGATCTTGGCGAATTGATTTCCGGGTTGCCCGATTTCTTCATGTTCTTCTGGGAAAACTTCTTTCCACCAAAATACAGAAACATAGCAAAATATGTGCCTTACATAATGGACACGGTGCTCTTCGCCCTGGTGGGAACCTATATATCGGCAATTCTATCTTTTTTATTCGGACTCTTTATGTCCCGGAAGCACAGTCCCTTTCCTCCTCTGCGCCTCGTACTCACAGCAATTGCTTCACTGTTTAGAAATGTACCTTTTCTGGTCTGGGGTACTCTGTTTATTTTCATTTTCGGCATAGGCAACATGGTGGGTCTCCTGGCGCTTTCGGTCATGACCCTGGGATTTCTATCCCGGTCCTACGCTGTGAGCATTGATGAAATTTCCCAGGACAAGGTCGATGCTCTGCGGGCTACCGGTGCCTCGAAGTTCCAGATTCTGATCCATGGCATCATCCCCGAGTTCATTCCCGCATGGCTGAACTGGACCCTCTTCATCTTCGAAATAAATATCCGCGCTTCTGCGGTTCTCGGAATGGTCGGCGCCGGAGGGATGGGAATCATGATCCAGACTAATATCCGGCTCTTCAAATACCATGAGTCACTGTCACTGATAATCGTCCTGGTAGTGATTATTCTTCTCACAGAACTTGTTACCGGAACAATAAGGAAGGCTATTCGATGAGCAGCAATACAATACTTCTCGAACCCCGCTCAAAAACCCTCGCCCATTTGTTCCTCCTGGTTCTGGCAACGGTGGTATTTATCCTCGCTTCCCGGTCTCTGGGGCTTGATATGGAAAAATTTATTTCCCGGCTTTCCAATGCCCGGGAGGTACTGGGCAGGATGATCGTCTTTGATTTTTCAGATATCGTCCTGGTAATCCGCGAACTATTTGTCTCCATCGGTATAGCAATTACGTCCCTCTTTCTCGGATTGATACTATCGGTAATTCTGGCATTTCTCGCGGCGGACAATATCACTCCCCACAGATATATCAGTCTGATAATCAAGGGCCTCATCGCCACCATGCGGGCCATCCCCGGTCTCGTATGGATTTTAATGGTGGTAGCCAGTCTCGGCTTCAGTAATACCTCGGGGATAGTAGGCATGGTTATTTCCACCCTCGGATATCTCACAAAAACCTTCACTGCGAGCATTGAAGATCTGGGGCACGAATCCATCGAAGCCATGCGCTCCACCGGAGCTAACTGGTTTCAGGTCATTTGCAAGGGTCTCATGCCGAACTTGACAACAACTTTTCTTTCGTGGATATCCATCAGACTGGAATCGAGCATTGCCGAGTCTATCAATCTGGGAATGCTTGGAATCGCCGGAGTCGGATTTCTGCTGATAAAAGCAGCCCGATCCTATGAATACGGAAAAATCATGGTGATCGTTCTGGTCATCTACATAACAATGCTCCTGGCAGAGTTCGGAGTAAATACATTACGGGCCCGCATCGACAAGATGCAGCCATAGGGAAAAAACAATGAATATATTGAATGTACGCAGCCTTACGGACAAAATTACCAAAGACGGTATGAAGGTGAAGACCAATGCAATCTGGCGCGCGGGGAATCTCATGACCGCTGACGATGAAGCGGTGGCGAAGCTCAAAGAAATGAATATCAATTACATTTACGATTTTCGCAGCGAACAGGAACTTAAGAGCGACGGTCAAAAGCTCCCGGCCCACGCACAGACCGTTCATATTGATATCCTCCCCATGGCATCCATGGATCCCGAGGAAATGAAGGCACAAATGGCTCAATTGATGAAAGATCCGCAAAACATGTTCAAGCATATCTACGGCCAGGCATTTCCCCAGGCAGCAGGCTACACCCGGTTTTTCCAGGAAATTCTCACCCAGGATACGCCGGAATTTCTTTTTCACTGCACAGGAGGTAGGGACCGGACGGGTATTGCCGGAGCCCTGCTCATGCACATCTTCGGCTACAACCGGGAAGACATCTATGAAGAGTTTCAGAAGATGGATATGGCGTCTGCCCGAAAGCTGGTAGACAAGTCAAATCCCATGATCCAGGCCATGGGGCTTTCTGATATGGACTCTGACGAAATTGCGGAAACATTCCGGCCCAAGCGCCACGAGCTGGAAAATTTCTTTAACGCTGTGGAAAAACTATACGGCGGCATCGACGGATTCATCGGTGAGTTCCTCGGAATTACCCCTGATGAGCGGGAAGAACTGAAAAAACGCTATCTGGTGAAGGCTTAAAACTTCAATATCCCGGTTCTGATAAGTATTTGTCAGGATCGGGCTTGTCCCGGAATGTAGAAACATTTCCAAATACCCAGCTCCCGAAAAGCATAGTTAGTTGCATAATCTGATGCCTAAAAGGCTGGTCGGTTGCTTCGCAACCTGCTCGCCTAGGCATCCTGAGGAGCTGAGTATGGGCAGACACAAACTCCCCTATAAATTAAAGAAACCAAACAGCCACCATAAATACTGGCGCTATGTTCTATCAACTGATCCACACCGGTCAGAAATCTCAACCAAAACTCGCGTAAAGTACGAAGCTGAGAGACTTGCAAAGGAAGCTTATAAAGAAGCTCTGGAGGAGCAGATGTCTGTTGTCACCTTCGGCAATTATGCTGCAGACTTCTTCACATCTAAATGTAAACTGACTCTGCGAAAGAAAAGCTCAAACAAGACCTTTTCAGACGACATGCTGAAAGTTAAAAGAGGTCAGCTCACCAATTATCTCATGCCGCAATTCCAGGATTTTCCGCTGGACGAAATCACTCCAGTTATGTTTGAGGATTGGCGGCTTACTCTCAATCTGGCCAACAGCACAAAGAACGGCATAACAATTGTTATGAAGCAGATTTTGAATGAAGCTGTCCGGGATAAGAAGATCAATCTCAATCCCCTTCAGCAGGTGGAGACTCTGGCCAAGATTGCAGATAAACCTCGTGATTCCCTGTCTGTTGAAGATATGAAGACGCTCTTCCCCTTGGATGACCAGAAAGCTTTGACGGTTTGGAAGACACAGAAATACCACACCCTTATGTTTCTGCTCGTCTCATCCGGTATGCGTTCTGGTGAAGTCAGAGCGCTTAGATGGAGTGATGTACTCTGGGAGGATTCAGGACTTCTGATAACCAAGGCGGTAAAAAACTCTGGTACCGTTGGCACCGTTAAAGAGAATAAGGAAAAGTTTGTCCGCATCCCTGGCCGGACTATCGAATTATTGAAGGCATGGAAAGCTGAATCCCTGACCACGGAAGATGATGATGTAATTTTCTATGGTAAGGATACACAACGAGCCATCGACCGCGGCACCATCCTTACCAACTTCAAGAAGGGATTGGAGAGAGCAAAGATTAAGGGCGGTAAGAACCTCGTCCCCCACTCTCTCCGCCATACATTCAACTCCTATATGCTCGCAGTCCTTCCTTCTGAGGTAGTACGGAAGTTTACCGGACACAGCTCTGAACAGATGAGCAAGCATTATTACCACCCACTTCTCCGGCAGGAATTAAAGGCAACCGAGCAATTTCAGAAGCAAATAGACTCAATCTGGGGTAAGTAAAAGCATAGTTCTGTGTGTCGAGTTTAGGAGGCACACATGGAACTATCAATCCCAGAGATTAGTGAGCTGAAGAAGCAGATTGTAGAATTGAAAGAACTGATTACAGACTCTGTTCGGTTGGATCAGGAATGGTATGACTTGGAACAGGCTTGCAGGTTGAAGGGGGTGAATAAAAACACCCTGTATGCCAAACCGAAATATCAACCAGCCTTTGGAAAAGCTGACGCGCTCGTCTGTGGCAAAAAGCGCTGGAACCGATCAACCATCCAAGAATGGCTTAAGATGTCGGATGCTGATATTCCTGTGCACCTGAATTAGTTCTACATGTAGGACTAATTGTACAATGTGGAATAAATTCCATATTCAAAAACCCAACCACCTACTATGTCCAGATTCCATCCCAGGTCATCCAGGTTAATCCCAGATGAATTCGTTTATCAAAGGAGTATCCATACATCCCTATGAGCTAACGGATGCGATAGGGATGAACCTAGATATAATGGTCAATTCATCATAGTCTTCATAGTCTCAGCTGCTGCAAAGTAGCTGATTAGAGAAAACTCATCACCGGTCTTGGCCCACTCAATCAATGATTCCGCCAGTATCATTGAATCATAGGTAAAACCTTCTACACTCTCCGGCTGGTAGTCGAGCGACTCACTCAGCAAGCCCTTTGCAATATTCAACGCCATCAATCTCTCATTCATTTGTAACCGTCAAAGGTCATCCCGAAGATTCCACGGCAGCAGCTTGATCCAGTCTTCATTGTTTTTCGCAAGCGGGGCACTTTCGAAGACCTTTAGTAAATACGAATGAGGGTTTAATCCGTTGGCCTTGGCGGTCTCGATGAGGGAGTACATGGCGCAGGAACTCTTGGCTCCGGCAGGGCTGTCGGAAAACAGCCAGTTTTTTCTTCCCATGACAAACGGTCGAATTGCCCGTTCGCTGATGTTGTTGTCAGGAGTCAGCTGAGGGGACTCAATGTATCGCACCAGCTTCGGCCACTCATTCAAGGCGTAGCTCACTGCCTGGCCCAGTAAGACTGATGGTACAACCTGTTCTTTCCGTTTTTGTAGCCAGGCAAGGAAATTAGACAGGACCGGTTGAACGGCTTCCTTTCGCTGGGCGAGGAACTGGTCATTACTCAGCTTCTTCTCCCGAAGCTCGTTTTCAATTTTATACAGACGGGCAATATAGCTGATGGCCTGATTCGCACTGCCGCTTTTCTTCGCAGCTTTGGCGGCATCCTTGAACTTACGCCTCGCATGGGCGAAACAGCTGACATGATGAATATCGGGATAATCCTTCAGGGCACTTGTATACCCGGCGTACCCATCTGTCTGCAGGTATCCTGTGAATCCATCGAGGAATTCATGTATATGTTTGGCGGCTCTGGTCTGCCGGTACTGGTACACATAGGCTGGTTCGTCCGGCGGGCCACCCCGGGCAAGCCACATGTACGACTTGGAAGTATTTTCACGGCCCTCTTCCTGCATGACCAAAACGGTCGTCTCGTCCATATGCATGACCGATCCGGTTTTTATGTGCTGTTTCAGGAGCTTCATCAGTGGGATGAGCCGTTTGTAGGCAGAATTCTGCCAATGACTCATGTTTTGCCGCGAAATTTGGATGCCGATTCGCTCAAAGCGGCCTTCCTGCCGGTAGTACGGCAGGTGATCTACAAACTTGTTGACGATGATGAACGCAAGAAGCGATGGGGTGCCCCCCCTGTGTCAACATAGAAGTCACCTGAAAGGAGGCTTTTATGAAATACAGTTTATCGTTCCGAAATGCAGTGCTCAAGCAGGTACTGCCACCGAATAACCGGAGCGTTGCATCGGTTGCGCGGGAACGGAATCTTAGTCCGATCACCATCCATAGCTGGAT
>NZ_JBXWXS010000014.1:0-271000 GCF_059431795.1 Salinispira sp. | reverse complement strand
AGTATGCTTCGTTAGTCATGAGGTCTCCTATGGTTTTTCGTCGAACTCATGAAGACCGATTGGCTAACTTTTTTCAATCCCCCTTCTCAGAAGAATCACTTTTACAGACAGAATCTTACACTACCGCAATTTTACCGTTGGTTCTATGCCGCCCGGGCGGAACTCCATGCTAAGGTTGGAGACCGGAAGAGTGCGGCCCGCGATTTAAAGATATCCCTCTCGCTTTCCGGCAATCCTGGTGAGAAACGATTTTTCAATCGGCGCTTAAGCGATATGACGGGAGAGCAACAAGAATAGCGCCAGTAAATTATGCAGCCTCTGTGGAATATCTATCCGGCTATCATCGAATCCAATCTTTACGAGCTTCTGAAGGTGGATGATCTTTCGGTAAATATTGGTTACCAGTTTCTCGGTATCCCAGCCTTCGTAACGCTTGAATCGTTTCAAATCAGCCGTCGTTTCGACAGACACATTTTTTCTCTGAAGTTTGCTGAAACGGTAATTGGTTCCATATATGTTCTGAAATTTATCCGTTTCGAGCTCGGGGATGAGCCTTTTTGCGTCGAGTTTCGCCTTTCGATATTCTTCCAGCAACTCAATATTTTGTCTAACTTCCAGTAAAAACGACCGCTCCAAACCCTTTGTCGATCTTGCCAAAGAACCCAAGGTTCGCAAGGCGGTGGACACGGTACCGATGCCGGCGAAAACGATGTCAATCATAATTAATATGTTACTGAAAATCTGCTAGTTGGAACAGTCGCTCACTCAGTCGGGTGCTGTCGCGGAATCCTGATTTCCCGATCTCGATTTGATGATTGTTGACCGGATTTTCAAGAGGGTGAAGGTGATCGGAAAGGCGAAACTGCCGGCGGAATATGAGACGTAAAACCCCGACTGATAGTCGATGGTCCCGCCGAAAAAACTGATGGAAATGAATATCATATTTGTCACGAACGAAACGAGGTATGCCAGACCCAATGCTTTGAGCGCGATATCCCGCAGCTCGGGAGTAAACGGCTGGGTGAAATAGTAAAAATATGCTCCATAGGCAAGGTAGGGAAACGCAGCATCGGACTGAGTAAAACCAAGTAATCCAACGAACCCGACCAAGCCCAGAAAACCGAGGGGATTAATGCTCTTCATGTTCGGCAAATATAATAATGATACATAAGAAACTGCAAGCTTTTCTCGGATGTCAGGAAAACTCAATTTATCAGCATATTGAGCTTGAATCATATGTTATTAGTGTGTATGTTAAGTATACACACTACGACCAATAGGAGCAACTATGGATTCTCTGGTAGTTACGGATCTGCGGAAAGAGTACCCGGCGTTTACCCTCGATTCGGTTTCATTCCGAATCCCCACCGGTTACATCATGGGCTTCGTCGGTGAGAACGGGGCGGGAAAAACGACGACCATCAAGTCGATTCTCAACGTCATCAATCGAGACGGTGGAACGGTCAGCATATTCGGGAAAGACTTTGATGAAAATGAGCTCGATATTAAAAGCGACATTGGCTACGTATCGGGTGAAATGTTCTATCCGAAGAAGAAATTGAAGGATATCACCAGGGTATATCGACGCTTTTTCTCCCGATGGGATCACGAAATCTATAAGAACTATCTGGAGAAATTCAATCTCGATGAAACCAAGCGCTTGGACCAGCTCTCGAAAGGGATGGGAATGAAATATTCCCTCGCCCTGGCTCTTTCCCATCACGCCCGGCTGTTGATCTTGGATGAGCCGACTTCGGGGCTGGATCCCGTAGCCCGGGATACGCTTCTCGAAATATTCCAATCGTTGGTTGCCGAATCCGAAGTCAGTATCCTTTATTCGACTCACATTACCGGCGATCTTGAAAAATGCGCTGACTACATCACGTTCATTCAGAACGGGTGTATTATCGAGAGCGCCCAGAAAGACGATCTATTGGATGCCTACCGCCTGGTGAACGGAAGCATGGATCAGCTTCAGGATATTCACGAACGACTGATCGCCCATAAGAGCAATGCGTTCGGCTTCACCGGGCTTATGAAGACCGCGGAACTATCGTCCGTCGACGTCATAAACACCGGCAAACCGAGCATCGACGATATCATTATATTCTTCGCCGAACGGGGGAACATACGATGAGAGATTTGCTGTATAAAGAGCTGACTTTGAGCATCCATCCGTTTTTCAGCTGGATGCTGCCTCTGCTGTTATCTTTGCTGTTCTTCATTCCGAATTGGATTTTTAGTATCGTATTCCTGTATTTTCTCTGGATATCGGTACCGCAGATTTTTCAAGGGTACACGGCTCAGCTGGATCAGGCCTTCCTTTCGACCCTTCCGATTTCAAAGAAGTCCATCGTCCATTCGAAAATCCTGGCCTTCCTGATCTTGGAGATGACGCACATAGCATTCGGGGCGATAACTGCGTGGATCCACGTTATACTCTACGGCAGCGGTAATTTCGTGATGGATGTAAATCCGGCATTCTTTGGGGCGGTATTCATCATATTCGCGAGTTTCAATTTGGTATTCCTTCCCGGATATTTCCGGACCGCCTACCGTTACGGCGTCCCATTGATTCTCGGGGTCATCGTTTCCCTCGGGATTGCGACGTTTTTCGAATTGGGAACCGTAACCATGCCCTGGCTCGGGGGCATCATGAAAAGCCGATCATCAGGTGCTCAATTAGGCGTCCTGCTGGCCGGAGCCTTTGTGTTCGTCGTATCGAACCTTGCGGCAGCCCGATTGTCCTACGCGAACTACCGGAGAATCAGCTGATGCTCAACGTACAGATCCGGTATCAATCGAATAAGGCGATATACCAGCAGCTCTACGATCAGATCGCATCCCAAATCATCGCGGGCAGCCTGGAAGCGAACGGCTCGCTTCCATCAATCAGGATAAGCGCGAAAGAGCTGCGGGTAAGCGTCATCACGGTCAAAAAGGCCTGGGAGATGCTTGAACGAAACGGTCTGATTTACACGGTGACCGGCAAGGGATCGTTCGTGAAGCCCATCGATCGCGCCACCGTGGAGTGCGTCAGACAGGATTCAATCGAAGACGAATTGCGGAGCATCATCGCCCTGGCGAAACAACTGGGATTATCCCGGGATGAGTTACTCGGCATCGCCTCGAAACTGTACGACGGCGATTGAACGGGACTTGGACGGTATTATCGTTTATGTGGATCGTTCGGGCCTGGAACCGGATAGAACTCGTAAAACCATTTAATCCAACAAACGCAGTTGCTTCCGGGCGAGAAGGTTAATGAAAGCCATATAGTTTCCACAGAATGCTATGCCGCAGCCTCATACATTATGAGTATAGGGTCTGTGTTTGGCAGCAACGCCGCTGAGTATAGGAATATGGAACCAGATTTTTTAAATGGCCACGATTTGTAGAAATCATCATTCTTTGATTGTAAGAGGATTATGATGTCGATCCGTTATCCGGCAATTTTCAGAATTCAATTTTAAAAGATGTTCATGAGTCCGAATAGGGCGTCGGAAAGAATATTCTGCCCTTTGTCGGTTCATTATGGACTTTCTTCAGAGAGACTGCAGGCCGATATTGCGTCAAACAGTCTCTTGACTGTGCTCATGTAAACAGTTTTCATCATATGTTCAGCCCCCTGCTCTCAGTATCGTCGTTCAAAAAAAAGGTCGTCAAGTGGAGAGATACCTGATAAAATCACTTGTCTATTGAACGGTCATTCAATAATTTTGGCCCCAAGACCCCCGTGGAATACCTTTTCGGGGAATTATTTATTTTGTGTATCATAAGGAGCGAAGTGTGAAATCAAGAAATGTGGTTATTGTTGGAGGATCCCGAATTCCGTTCAGCAGGTCGTTTACCGATTATTTTGGGAAGACGAATCATGAACTTGCGGTTCCTCCCCTGAAAAGTCTGGTGGACACGTACAACCTGAAGGGTGAGCGAATCGGTGAAGTGGTGATGGGTGCGGTGATCGGCCACAGCGATGAAATTGCCATTGCCCGGGAAGCGGCCCTGGACAGCGGTCTGGATCCCCATACACCGGCCTACGATGTGCGGCAGGCCTGCGGTACCAGCCTGGAGGGGGTGATTGCCGTAGCCAACAAGATCGCCCTCGGGCAGATTGATGTGGGAATTGCAGGAGGTGTGGATACCAACAGCGACATTCCCGTTGAGTTCACCCGGAAGTTTACACACTACCTTATGCGGCTGAATGCAGCAAAAGGCGGCTGGAAGCGGTTCACACAGGCCTTGAAATTCCGGCTTGGTATGCTGAAACCCCGGATTCCTGCGGTTGTTGAGCGGCGGACCGGCAAGCGCATGGGGGACCATGCGGAAATGATGGCCAAGGATTGGAAGCTGAAACGGGAAGATCAGGACAAGCTGGCGGTGGAAAGCCATCATAAGGCGGCGAAGGCGTATGAGGAGGGGTTTTTCGAAGATCTGGTTATCCCCTTTGAAGGGCTGGACCGGGATACCTTTCTGCGCCCGAAAACCAGCGTCGAGAAGATATCCACGCTGAAGCCCGCCTTCGACCGGGAAAATGGAACCCTTACCGCAGCCAACTCCTCTCCCCTGAGCGACGGTGCCGCAGCAGTGCTTCTGGCCAGTGAGGAGGAAGCGAAAAAACGGGGCTGGCCTATCCTGGCCAAAATTGTGGATGCCCAGACGGCTGCCGTAGATTTTGTGGACGGGGAAGGGTTGCTTATCGCGCCAACCTATGCGGTGAGTGAAATGCTTCAACGCAATAAAATGAAGCTTCAGGATTTTGATTTCTATGAAATTCATGAAGCCTTTGCCGCCCAGGTGTTGGCCACCCTCAATGCCTGGGAAAGCGATGAGTATTGTAAGGAAAAGCTCGGGCTGGATAAACCATTGGGGAGTATCGACCGGAGCAAACTGAATGTTCACGGTTCAAGCATTGCCTTGGGGCATCCCTACGCCGCAACCGGAGCGAGGATTACTGCAACCCTGGGTAAGCTCCTCAGCGGGACCAAGGGCAAGAAAGGGCTCATAAGCATTTGTACCGCCGGCGGCATGGGGGTTACCGCAATTCTGGAAAGTCCCGAATAAGGCTTCCCGAGCTTACGCGGACCGCCGCTTGGGGCGGCCGCTTTGGAAAGCTTCCCTGGAACGGCCTCGCATACCGGCGGTTTGGGAATTACACCCCCGTCAGCGGATTTCCGGGGTGTGGACAAACTCCTGCCAATTGGACCAGTCCACACCCACTTCCGGGGGTATTAAATCGTCCATGAGTACCGTTGCCCATCCGTGCATCGATGCATAGAGGGAGAGCACAAGAGGGCGGGGATCCTGATCAGGATCTGATAACAGAGACCTGCTCATCCGTATAAGGGAAGAAAACGCCCGTTCTGCATTTGCCCGGCACCGCTGGGAGTGAAGACTGTTACCCAAGCGTGAGAACATCAGCCGGTACAGCTCAGGGCGGGAGCGGGCAAACTCTCCGTATAACTCATACATTCTGCCGATTCGGTCCCTTCCTTCCAGGGCAAGCACCTCTTCTTCCCGTTCCTCCAGCATATCTGCAAACAGCTCATATCCTTCAGCGGCCAATGCGGCCAGAAGATCCCGTTTCGTGGAAAAGTGACGGTAGGGGGCTGTCTTGGAGACACCCAGCTGTTCGGCCAGGGCACGGAGACTGAGTTCATCCAGCCCGAGCTTCTCCAGCTCTTCCAGGGCGACAGCGATAAGTGATTTCCGAAGGTTTCCATGATGATACGCAGTTTTACCGGACATGGCTTATCATATCCTGAACCGTAAAATATCGCAATAATTAATGTTATCGATGCCAACAATGTTGACAGTGCCAACAAATTGGCGTATATTCTTGAGTGTTGGCGGTGCCAACAATGTCCGGGCATCTGCAAGCAGCGGAATCCCTGAGCATTCCCGATAAAAAGGAGCCTTTTATGCAGTTGGAAGTGATTTCCGGAACCGGACCGGTAGGTCTGCATACAGCGTCCAATCTATTGGCCGAAGGATACCGGGTGCGCCTGGTGAACCGCAGCGGCAGCCTGAATGATCTGCGAAGATCCATTCTTGCCGAATTTGATCCCGCCTCATACGAGATTCGAAAAGCCGATGGGCGAAACATCGATGAGGTGCTCGCGGCAGCGGAAGGCGCAGCAACCATCTATCATTGCGTGAACCCCCTATACCACCAATGGGTGGAGGTTCTGCCCCAGGTTCAATCCAACATGATTGAGGCAGCCGTTCATAATGATGCGGTACTGGCTGTGTCGGAAAATTTGTATATGTATGAACGGGGAGTTGAACGTATCGATCTTGATACAGCCGTGAATCCGCCCAGCCGAAAAGGGAGGATCAGGCAGGAACTCCATGAAGGGTTGGTTGACGCAGGCCGGGAGAAGGGCCTGAAGTGGACAAGTATCCGGGCGTCAGACTTTTACGGGCCCGGCAGCACCGACCAGTCGATGTTCGGAACCACGTATTTCCTGGATCCTCTCTATGGGAAAAAAGCCATGCTGATGCCCGGAAATCCGGATATCGCCCACTGCTACAGCTATGTGGGGGATTTCGGGAGAGCGCTGGCCACAGCGGCCCATGATCCGGAGGCTCTGGGTCACGCCTGGATAATCGGGGGGACCCGGGGAATGAGCGACCGGGATCTTGCGAATGTGTTCCTGGAGGAAAGCGGACGCTCAGGGAAGCTGCGGCGTTTGCCGGGCTGGATCATCCGGCTGATGGGTCTGGGTAATCCGGTAATGAAGGAACTTGTTGAGATGTTGTATCAGAAGGAAGAACCCTATGAAGTTTCGGGCAGGCATTTCGAACAAAAGTTCGGGTTTACTCTCACCGAACCCCGCCAAGCCGTGAGGGAGACCGTGAAGTGGTATGAAACGATGAGCTTTCAGGGCTGAAGACTTTGAGTTCCGGCTTCAGAGTTCCTGCGAGAGTTTTCAAGATAAAGCAACACAGCGGAGATAATCGGTACCGGACTGAAAATAGTCAGAACCAGCAGCATGGCAGCCATGCCAAACCCGGCGGCGGTCCGAAACTGTGCGGGCGCACCTCCATCGGCCAGGCTGTTACCCGGCAGGTACAGGAGAACGCTGATTGCGATGATTAAGCCCACCATAAGGATCATCACTGTCATTATTGCGAATACTGAGATTATCTTCCAACGGTTTCCACGGCTCATGGTCCAGCTTCTTTTTACCGAGCTCCATACACCCTTTCGTTCGACTATTATCAGAATCAGGGTAAAAATAAGTCCTGACCGCACATATAGTTCAATAGCCGTGTTCACCAGCACCAGAAGAATGGTAGCCGGATCGGTGAAATATGCTTTCGCATTTGGAGAGCCTGATTCGATGATATTCTCCAGGGGTATGGTAGCCAGGTTGATGAAGAATCCTGCGAGGAGCAGTGCAGCGATGTATTTTCCGACTATCGGTTTGTATTCCACGGTAAAATGGACGGGAGGTGCTTTCCCGTTGAACAGGATCCGGTTGCGAACCCAGCTGACCATTGCGATGTGATATGCGGCATACAGAGTAAAGTAAAGAATGATTCCCGTAAGATACAAGGCGATACGCCATTGCTCCGGAAGCACCGGTGACAGTGGAGGAGCGGAAGCATTGGGGCCAAAAAACAGCCGGATGAGTAACATTCCATAGAGCACGGGTATGGTAAGTGTTACACATACGAGCTTCATTAACGGGGCGAAATTGAAAAAATAGATTTCAAAGCTTTGTCCGATAACGGCCAGGGGCCGGGTGCTTGGAATCTGGGATCTCAGCGCATTCAATAGGCATCCTGATTATAAAACATATTATAACTCTATTAATTCCACGTATTGGAAGTAAGGTCAAGGCAGATTGTTCAGAACCGTTTGCCATGCTACTGTGGCGGTATGAGTAAAACACACACCAGCAAATACATGAATTTTCAGAGGAAGGGCGGTTCCCCCTCTCTTCGGGGAATTCTTTTTATAATTTTCGCGGCTGTACTGCTCCTTTTCGGGGCATGCGGGGCCGGCGGCCGTTCACCCTCAGCAGAAGCTGATGCTAGGGGAGATTCTCAGTCCGGCATTCAGGACCGAAACGATGTGAGCACACCAAGCATGAGTGCCGGTGTGGTGCGCCTGGACGTGGGACTTATGCCTGCGGTGGATACTGCGCCCATGTTTCATGCTCTGGATGCGGGGTATTTTGATGATGAAGGCATAGATGTAAAATTTACCCTTTTCACCAACGCCCAGGACCGCCAGTCCGCCCTTCAGACCGGTCAGATAGATGGCGCCATGACAGATCTGGTAGCGGTGGCGGTGAATGTGGCGGGTGGTTTCAATTTTGCGGCAACCATGCTCACCGACGGGATGTTCCCCGTTCTGGTACAGCCCGGAGCCACAGATACGGACGCTGTGAAGATTGGACTCATGGAGGTGAGTGTTACCAATTTCCTGGCGGATAACTGGCTGGACCCCGATTATACCTTGGAGAAAACCTACATCAATGCAATTCCTGCCCGGCTTGAAGCTGTTGCCTCGGGTCAGCTGGATATGGGGATCTTCCCCGAGCCTATAGCCAGCGTGGGGGCGTCCCGGGGACTTGAAAAACTGCTCTTTGCGCCGGTGGACGGATTCAGCCCCGATGTGATGGTGTTCACCGATTCTGCGGTTTCGGCCAAGGAAGAATCAATTCATGCGTTTCATCGGGCATATGCTCAGGCAGTGGAAGATATTCAGGCCGATCCGGATCTTGCCCTGGATGCAATAATGACCCACATACCCAATTTGCCCGAAGCAGTTCGCCCGGTTATTACCCTGCCGGAGTATCATGTGCCCCGATTGCCGGACTCAGCATACCTGGAAAAGATAATTGCCTGGACTGAAGAGGCGACAGGCAGCGATTTAGCCGTGGACGCCGGAGATCTGGTGGATCCCCGTTTCGTGAACAACTAATGGACATACGCGGCGGCAGCGTCCACGCTGCAGTAGCTACCCAAAATCTTCGGCATCTGTATGAAGACGGGGGAGGCGTATCGTCCGTCTCCGTATCTGTGCCTGTGGGCTCCAGTCTGTCGGTAATCGGAGCTTCGGGATGCGGTAAGACAACCCTTGCCCATATGGCAGCGGGACTGCTTAAACCCCAAGCCGGAAAGCTTTCAATTCTCCCGGGACAGTGTGTGACTTTGGTGCAGCAGAAGGATGCACTGTTTCCCTGGCTGAGTGCTGGAAGAAATGTGGAGCTGGGAGCTGAAGCCCAAAGACACAGATCGATCAGCGACGGAGCGAACACCGACGGAGCGAATGCCAACATATCGAACACCAAAGGACGGCTTTCCTCCGGGGAGGTGAAGCATCGCAGCGAACAGCTCATGCAGCAGCTGGGAGTTCTCCACTGTGCAAAGCGCTACCCCGCTCAGCTGTCCGGGGGTGAACGGCAGCGCATTTCCATCTGCCGGGCACTCATGACCGGAGCGGATATCCTGATCCTGGATGAACCCAGTGCCGCCCTGGATGCATTCACCCGGGAGCGGCTGCAGGATATGCTTCTCTCCCTCCAGCAGGAGAAAGGGCTTACCGCCATCTATATCACCCACAACATAGAAGAAGCACTCTTTCTCTCCCCCCGGGTGATGGTGATGAACAGGGCTTCGGTTCACAGCATGTATCATAACCCTCTGTTTCCCGACCCCCGGGTCCGCAGTCATGCTGAGTTTTATTCACAGGTTCTCGCCCTCAGATCCTTGCTGAATGAAGTGATGGGGCAGGGTGCCGATCCAGGCCTAATACCGGGAGCGGAGAAATGAGCAAGATAGCCATCGGCAAGAGAACCATGAGCAAGATAGCCATCGGCAAGAGAACCATGAGCAAGAGAGAGACGAGCAAACACCAATTTTCAGGATTGCCGGGGAGCATGATCACAACCCTTACGGGGCTTTTGTTTGTGGCGATTCTCTGGCAGGGGGCAAGTTTCCTCCTTGGAGAAACCATCGTCCCTCAGCCCCTCTCCACCTCTTTGCTGTTTCTGCGGCTTCTTGGGGAGGGGACAATCCTGCTTCACGGCGGGGCAACACTGGTCAGACTCCTCGGGGGAATGCTTTTGGGGTTAACGGTGGCCCTTCCTCTGGGGATATGGGCGGGGGTGAGCAGAATTGGCAATCGTCTGGTTTCGCCGGTTTTGTACGTGCTGTATCCTGTACCCAAGATCGCCTTTCTTCCTCTCTTTATGATTCTTTTTGGTCTGGGCAACAGGTCCAAGATCATTTTGCTCTTTTCGGTGATTGTGTTTCAGCTGGCAATCGCCGCCAGGGACGCTGTCAAAAACATACCTGTTGAGCTTCACAGAGCAGCCAGAGTACTGGAACTTGGACCAGCCAAGCGATTCACCGCATTGTACCTTCCCAGTACATTACCCGGGGTGTTTTCGGCGTTGAGAATTACCGTGGGAATCGGCATGGCTGTGCTGTTCCTTGCTGAAAACTACGCCACAGAATACGGCCTGGGTTATTTCATCATGAATAATTGGGTGATGATCAATTATCCCCGCATGTTCGCGGGGATTTTGACCCTGGGCATTCTATCTTCTCTCATTCTTTTTCTCTTGGATATCCTTCAGAGAATCCTTATCCCCTGGCACAATTCCTGAGTAAAAATATCAAAATTAAGTTAGATTAATTATTCTTGACAGTCCGCATTTTCAATAGTTTAATAATTCATAAACTGTAAAAGTTTATAGATATCTTTCCTCCAGATCCAGAAATTCAGGAGATGCTGCTGCTATCAGACGGCTTAAGGAGGATTCATGAAGGAGAATTCCATGGCGAATATCCGGGCTAGGGTCGTACTATGGCTGCTTCTCACAGGCGGCTGGCTGCTTCTCAGCGCTCCTTTCAGTGTACAGGAACTCATATTCGGAATGGTTACAGCGGGAATCATTGCCCTTCTTCCGCTGGGAGGAAACAAGCTGTATGGCGAGGTATCATTGATGCCCAAGCGCCTGATATATGCAGTTGCCTACCTTTTTAAATTTCTGGGGGCTGTTGTGAAATCGAATCTGGATGTTGCGTTCCGGGTTCTTCACCCGAAGCTTCCTATTAATCCCGGAATTGTGAAAGTAAAAACACGGCTCAGCTCCCGGATGGGCAGGCTTTTTCTCGCTAATTCAATAACACTCACACCCGGTACTATTACCGTGGAATCCGAAGGAGAAGATTTGTACATTCACTGGCTCAACGTTGAGGATGCCGCAGATCAAGGCAGAGATGTTGAAGAAAATACCGCCAAAATCGTGGGTGGATTTGAGAAGTATCTGGAGGTGATCTTTGGCTGATTTGGCACAGATGTTTTTGTATGCAGCCGGGGCGATTACCCTGCTGGCGGTGATTATCAGTTTTATCCGTTTTCTCTCAGGTCCCGACTACTTAAACCGGGTGGTGGCGTTTGATGCCATGACCATCATCTCTCTTTCGGGAATCGTCCTGCTTTCCCACTTTTTAGAGAGGATGCTGTATATGGATGTGGCCCTGGTGTACGGATTATTGAGTTTTCTCGGTGTGATTGCTGTAGCCCGCTACGGCGAAGGAGAATTGTAATGGAAGTGTTATTGCTGATTGGATCAATTATTGTGCTTATCGGTTCGCTTTTTCTTCTTCTGGCCGCACTTGGCTTAGTGCGGATGCCCGACGTGTACAGCCGGATGCAGGCAGGTACCAAGGCCACAACTCTTGGGACGCTTCTGGTTGTTGCCGGGTTCATGTTTGTTGAACCGGCAGTCTGGACCAAACTCCTTATTCTGGGCGTGTTTGTGTTCCTCACCAATCCGGTTTCAAGTCATGTTCTGAGCCGTTCCGCACATCATCAGGGGGTGGATCCTCTGGATATACAGCTTCCAGGGCGAAAGCTCAGCGGCAGAGATGCCCTTGCTGAACACAAGGAGGAGCATCGATGATGGAAATTGTACTTGCAGTACTTGGTCTGATGATGATCGCCGCCGCCGTGATGGTGATCTACAGCAGAGATATCGTAGGAGCCATTATCGCCTCCGGGGTTGTATCTCTTCTGGCAAGCATCGTGTATCTGGTGGCCGGTGCTCCCGATGTGGCCATGACCGAAGCCGCCATCGGATCCGGTTTGACCACTGTTGTGTTCCTCTTTGCATGGAGCCGCATCCGTCATCTTCACGGTGAAGATGCCATCCCCGAAACAGATGCCGACACTGCCGGGGGAACCTCCGACGATCCGGATAAAAACAGAACCCGGCGTCTGGTGGAAAACCGCTCCGATATTACTGAGACCGAAGGAGGGGAAAATGCTTAAACGATTATCGGTTATTGCGTTAATGATTGCCCTGGCCTGGGCGTTCTTTCCCCTCATGCAGTCCATTCAGGACCGCAGTGAGATAGGAACATTGGCCGAAGAATATCTGGGGAAGAGCGCAGAATCGCTGGGAGCACCCAATCTGGTTACCTCCGTGGTTGTCACTTACCGGGGACTGGATACCCTGGGAGAAGTCACTGTGCTCTTTGCTGCTGCGGCGGGGATCAGTCTTATATTCGGCTTCCGCCGGAATGGTGAAGCTGCTGCAGAGAGAGGCAAAGCTGTGGCAGAGACCGGCAAAGCTGCTGCAGAGACCGGCAAAGCCTCCACAATAGGCAGGTACCCGGCCAGTGAAATTTTGGCTACAGCTTCGGATGTGCTGTTCCCTCTGATTGTTCTCTTCGGAGTGTACATTTTCGTTCACGGACATCTTACACCCGGGGGTGGTTTTCAGGGCGGTGTGATCATTGCATCGGCGGTTCTTCTGGCCTTCCTTGCGGGAAGCTTTTCTCATCTGAATCATGCGGTTACAGGAGCCCTGGAAATGCTGGCCGGGGCAGGCTATGCATCAATCGGGCTGCTGGGTATTTGGCTGGCTGCAGGTTTTTTGGACCCCCGCTTTCTGCCCTCAGGTGAGTTCGGTGTCCTTTTCAGTGCAGGTGCCATTCCTGTTATTTACAGCCTGGTGGGGATAAAAGTCGGTGCCGAACTTTCAGGTGTAATTGATGTTATGAGGAGGAAGGCGTGATCACACAACTGATGATAATAATCGCGTCTGTGCTGATGCTCCTGGGCATATGGGGGCTGTTAAGCCGCAGACATTTAATCAAAATAATTCTCGGGTTTTCCCTTCTCGATACAGGAATACACCTTCTTTTAGTTGCTGTGGGATACAGAAAAGACGGTACGGCACCGATTTTCGATACCGATCTATCTGTTGGGGAAGCGCTGAGCCGGGCAGTTGACCCCGTACCTTCGGCTCTGGTGCTCACTGCCATTGTGATCGGGCTTGCAGTTACTGCACTGATGCTCAGCTATGCGGTGAAGATGTTTCAGCAAAAAGGATCTCTTATGATCGATAAAAATAAGGAGCTCAAATGGTAAGTCCTATCTATATTATTGCTGCTTCATTACTGTTTGCCTTTCTGTATCCGCTGATTGAGCGGGCAGGGAAGGAGTTTGCCCGATGGGCGGGAGTGCTGCTTCTGGCTGTATTCACCGGTCTGAGCGCTAATTGGCTTGTGGCCATGCTGCAGGGGGGGGACGCGATTATCGTCCAGACTGCAGGGTTCTCGGCGCCCTTATCTATCAATCTAATGGTGGGGAATATTGAGTCACTGCTCCTGGTATTGGTGAACGGCCTGGCGCTTCTCACGCTTATCTATCAGATATTTATACAATCAGAAAACGGTCGGAACGGATGGCAGGGAAAACAGGTCGTTCTATTCTTTGTGCTGATACTGGGGGCTAACGGTCTGGTAATGACCAGAGACCTCTTTAATGTGTTTGTCTTTATGGAAATTACATCCATCGCCCTGTACGGAATTCTCAGCACCTCCAAAGATCTGCGCAGCTACGAGGCAGGGTTCAAATACATGATTGCCGGCGGGCTTGCCTCCGCTTTCTATCTTATCGGACTTGCCTTTCTCTACCGTGAAAGCGGTACGCTCAATCTGGATCATATGCTTGAGTACTCCGGCGGAATCGCAGCAGGGTTAAGCGGTCTGATAGCCATGGTGTTGTTTGTGACAGGTATACTGGTGGAGCTTAAGCCGGTGTTCGCCAACGGCTGGGCGCTGGATACCTACCAAGCGGGGGATCCGGCGGTGGGGGCGATTCTCAGCGGCATTATTACCAGTGCAATGCTGGCTGTACTTCTGAAAATACTCCCCCTTACACAGGCAGCCGCTCCAATTATGATGGCTGTGCTGATCCTGACTGGAGGACTGAGCTTTATCGTTTCCTCCCTCATGGCCTATAAACAGACAAGCTTACGGCGGATGCTGGGGCTTTCTTCGGTTGCGCAGACTGGATTAATCATCCTTGCCGCGGTGATTCAGCCCGCCGCCGGAGGTATTGCGGCGGTGTGGCTCATCGTGAACCACGGTCTTGCCAAGGCGGGAATCTTCTGGATTTCAGGCATTATAGACTCGGATGAAGCTGTGAGCGGCCGTTCATTGAGGCACAGACCCGTTCTTCTCATTTTGGCGGGTGTTGGGGTATTTGCATTGGTGGGACTGCCACCGTTTCCTTCCTTCTGGGTGAAGTGGGAGCTTCTTTCTGTAATGGCCGGAAGCGGCGGCTGGCTTATCTTTGCCACAATTCTTGGTGGATCACTCCTGGAAGCAGGATATCTGTTCCACTGGTTTATATCTCTGGCAAGCTCTTGCGAAGATTCACTGGACCGCATAGGGGAGTCTGTTCCCGCCGACAGTCGGCCTGCACAGGATGCCTCTTCGACAGAAGCGGTGCCCGCGGACCGGCCTGCTGCAGCGCAGCCTGAAGTAAACGACTCTTCCGATGCACCTGCACCGGGGAATTCCGGTATATCCGCAGGAGCCGTACTTGCACCGGCTGGGGCAATTGCCGTCCTGCTGGGAATGGGGCTGTTTATGAGCTGGGGCAGTGTATCCTTCTGGTCCATGTTTCCCCTGCTGGCGCTGCTGACATTCGCATTTCTCGATCTCATAAGAATACCCGTGCGCATTCAGCTTCTGGCTGCAATAACGGGCCTGGGCTACACCGCCTACCGGGTGCTTCCCGTGCTAAACGGCGTCACCATGATATTTATGCTCATGTTCCTGGGGGGCGCAGCGATCCAGCTTATCGCCTTCTTCCACCGCAAGGGGGCATCCAAGGGAAGCATCGCTCTGGTAACGGGAATGATTCTCTCCCTGGGCTCCATAGTGATGGCCGGCTCGGCGCTGGAACTGTTTTTTGCATGGGAGCTGATGACTTTTACCAGTCTACTTCTCATTCTCCGGGGGCATCATGCCGGAGCTGGAGCTCTTCGCTACATCATGTTTTCACTTCTCTCAGCCTACGCATTGCTCACAGGACTCTTTCTCATGGGTGCTCCGGTTCAAATCTCCGGGGCTCTTCCCTATACGGCATCCTTTTTCAATAATCTGGTGCAATCCGGTTCTGTTCCCGTACTGTCGGGACTCTTTCTCGCCCTGGCAGCCCTTATCAAACTGGGAAATATCGGCTTTCACCTCTGGCTGGGGCCCTCCTATGCCGAGGCTGATGACGATGTAAGTGCACTGCTTTCAAGCGTACTCAGCAAAGCCGGAGTGTTCCTGCTGATTCTCACCGGTGCCGTGCTCAGTTTCAGCTTCACATCTATTGAAGGCTTTCATTCCCTGGGAATTGGAAGTCTCAACGGCATTCTTGGATGGATCGGTGCAATCACCGCCGTAGCCGGTGCCATGATGGCGCTGTTCCAGGAAGACATAAAGTACACCCTGGCCTACAGCTCCATGGGGCAGGTGGGATACATGGTGCTTGCCATTTCCATGATGACCCATCTGGGACACGTTACAGGTTTATATCTTGCAATAACCCACCTGCTGTTCAAGGGGATGCTCTGGTTGGCGGTTTTGGGAATTATCCAGCGTACAGGTACCAGGCTTATGTACAAGATGGGGGGGCTCATTAAGACCATGCCCTTCAGCTTTGTCTCCGTACTGTTTGCGATCATTGCGGTATCCGGTGTACCTCCTTTAAGCGGATTCGGAGGCAAGTGGCTTCTGTATACGGCGCTTCTGGAGAAGGGCTGGTACCTCCAGGCGGGACTTGCCATGTTTTCATCGGGTGTGGCCTTCCTCTACCTGTACCGTCTTATCCACTCCATGTTTCTGGGGCAGCCCAAGGATGAACTCATTCATGTGAAGGAAGCGCCATGGTATCAGCTTGTTCCCCAGTATTTGTTTATGGGGGGGATAATGGCGGTATCAATGTATCCGAATCTTATCATTAAACCTCTGCAGGCGGCGGTTGAACCTCTCTTTCCCTCAACAATCAGTTGGAATGGCTATGAAGTGGTTTCCGCTCTGGGATACTGGAACGGTAACGCGGTGATGTATGTGACCATGGGTGTATTCGTTCTGCCTCTCATCTGGCTGATCGTTGTCAACGGAAAGAAGGTGCAGAAGGTGAATCAGTTTAATATTGTGTATTCTGCCGAGCGGCCACACAAGCCTGAGACAACCCACTACTCCTATAATTTCTTCGCTCATTACGATAAGGCTCTGGGTTTTCTCATGAAACCCTGGGCAGGCAGGTTCTGGGGAGGTTTGAGTTCTGTTACCTCAACCATCGGGGATGTGCTTCGCAGGTGGAACACCGGTAATCCTCAAACATACGGATTCCAAATCCTGCTTTATCTTCTGGTGGTATTTCTGATCAGCCGGGGAGGTATGTAACATGACACAATCAATCGCATTAAAAGGCCTGTACACCATTATATCTCTCTTTGTGGTGCTGAATTACGGCCTGCTTCTTATGGGAACCATGGCCCGTATCAGGGCCAAGGTTCAGGGTCGGATCGGTCAGCCGGTGTACCAGCCCTATATCGATATAATTAAAAACAATGCCCGAAGGGCTTCCATCAGTCACGGGGTGATGTTCTATCTCGGCCCCGTATTCCGTCTGGCGGGAGGACTTGGAACCTATCTTTTTATTCCGGTGATATTCGGATCGGCTGTGTTCTCAAACTTCTCCTTTTCCGGTGATGTTCTTCTGGTGATGTATTTCATCTTCTTCGGACAGCTGGGAATGGCTCTGGGGGCCAGCGAAGGGGGGCATCCCTACAGTCCGCTTGGTGTTAGCCGGGGGCTTGCCCAAATGACAGCCTTTGAGCTTCCCTTTGCTCTGGCGGTGATCGCCATTGCTGCACAGTTCGGAACCCTTTCCATCACTGAGATTGTGGCTGCACAGCAGGGCGGCTGGCAGAACTGGGTCGCCTTTACCAATCCCTTTGCAATGGCGGCGGGTATGCTGGCGTTTCTTGGAATGACCATGGGTAATCCCTTCAGTGTGGTAATTGCGCCCCAAGAGATCCCCATCGGGCCTCCCACGGAAATGCAGTCCAGTTTCCTCGGGATGCTTCAGACCAACAGGGCAATTTTCCAGGGAGCCAAGCTGGTGCTCTTTATGAACCTGTTCTGGGGAGGGGCTGCCCATGAAAATCTGTTTGTGGCGCTGCTTATTATGATCCTCAAGACCTTCCTCATATATTTGTACACGGTGATAGTGGGGGCAAGTTTCCCCCGGTTCCGTACCGATCAGTCCATCCGATTCTTCCTGGGGGTTCCAACCCTTCTGGGTGTAATTGCGGTGATCATTCAGATGTTCTAAGGAGATATCTATGTCTACCGAAATGAAATCAGATATACACATATCCAAAGGGGGCACCGAGCTTCATCCTCCACAGCCCCACGGCGAACGAATCCCCGATATGACAAATTTTCTAGGCTCCCCGGTGGAAAATCCCGACAGACGCACCGTACCCGAAGGCTGGGCACGGGCAAATCCGGACGATCCCGGGACGGCACAGCGGGACGCCTGGGCTGCAGGCGGGGCGAATGTGGATCTCTACGATGAGAACGGACGGCTGAAGAACGCGGGTTTGACCTCCGCTGACAGTGCCCACTTCTGCGATGTGAAGCCCGATGTGGCAAAACCCTTTCGGGGTGTGTGGGAGGACTTTCTCAACTGGGCCCGCAGCCAGAGCCTTTGGATTCTGGGCTTCGGTACCGGATGCGGTGCAATCGAGCTGCGGCCGCTCATGACCAGCCGTTTTGATATGTACCAATACGGGGTTCAGGCCAGACCAACCCCCAGACAGTCAGGTCTTTTTATTATCGGCGGCTACGCCAGTGTAAAAACCATGAAACGGATTATCAGATCCTACGAGCAGATGCAGGGGCCGAAGTTCGTACTGGGCCTTGGAAGCTGCACCATCAACGGCGGCATGTACTGGGACAGCTACAACACGGTTAACCGGCTGGACCATTACATCCCTGTGGATGAATATATTGCCGGATGTATGCCCCGTCCGGAAGCGCTTCTGGCGGGTATCAACAGCCTGAAGCAAAAGATCCGGGAGGGAAGGGGCGAGGGCGCCAACTTCTACGCGGAGCATTTCGAATGGTACAAGTCAAACCAGAAGCGAATTATTAAAGACTGGAATATGCCGGATTACAACTGGTAGGAGGATAGGATGAAGCAGGAACTATTTAACAGACTTGCAATGCGTTTCGGCGTACTTCATGTACACACACAGCGACCGGATCAGGCATATATGAAAGTTGAGCAGTCCGACGCGGTTGCTCTCATTACCCATTGCAAACAGCTTGAAGGATTTGTTCACCTTTCCTTCTTCACTGCCGTGGACTACCCGGAAGAAAACAGATTCGAGCTTAAATATATGCTGCGCAACTACGACATGAATCTGGATCTATGCATTTCAACTGATATACCGCGTGAAAAACGGGACGGCAGGGCGGAGATGGACAGTATTCATCATTTATGGCCCGCAGCCATCACGTATGAGCAGGAACTGGCAGAAATGTACGGTATCGATTTTCCCGGTTCGCCAAGAATCGGTGAAAACTTTGTTCTTGAAGGCTGGGATGATATTCCCCCCATGCGCCGTGATTTTGACACCCGCGAGTACTCTGAAAAGACGTTCTATGAACGGCCGGGAAGAGTCACCCATGACCCCAGGGAGCATATGAGAAGAGAATTGTACCCCAGTGAGGCGGAGAAATGGTAAAAAGCAGCGAATACGCGAAGAGCGGCGAACACATAAACAATAACCCCCGGATGCCCAAAGTTCCCGGAACATGGGATCATCTGAAACCGGGAATAACAGGGAAAGTCCGGCCGGATTACGATCTGGAGAGCGGAAAATATCTGAAAGTCTGGCAGGGTCCCCAGCACCCCGGCATTACCGGGAACATGAGCCTGGAGCTGGTAACATGCGGTGACGAGATCGTAGATTGCACAACTCATGTGGGCTATCTGCACCGGGGTTTTGAGAAGCTCATGGAGCGGCGGAAGTTTATCCAGTGCTTCCCCATTGTGTGCCGGATTGCGGTTCCCGAACCGGATTTCAATGAATATCTCTACGCTGAGGTGACCGAAGAGCTTGCGGGGGTGGAAATCCCCGAACGGGCAAAGTGGATCCGGACGCTTCAGCTGGAGATGGCCAGGCTTACAAGCTTTCTTATGTGGCTTGGCGGGCAGGCAGGAGCATTTGGTCAGGGGACGCTGGGGCAGTGGACGGTCACCATGCGTGATTATATGCTGGACCGTTTTGAAGAGCTCTCAGGAGGCCGGATTTATCATATGTATATGATCCCCGGTGGAGTGAGGGCTGATCTGCCCGGAGGTTGGACCAAGCGGCTTCTTGAAACTCTTGCAACGGTTGAGGACACCATCGCAGATGTGGAACTGGCCTTGATTCACAACGCCGTGTTCAAGATGCGGGCAAAGAAGCTGGGTGTTATAACTCCCGAAATTGTGGATCTGTTTGGAATAACCGGCCCTAACGCCCGAGGATCGGGTATTAAACGGGATCTGCGGAAAGATCAGCCCTACGGTGTGTATGACCGCCTGGACTTTAGTGTGATCACCGAAGACGGAGGCGACGCATTCGCCCGGGCCAAGGTTCGAATCAGGGAAATGTATCAGAGTATCGATCTGCAGAGGCAGATGATTGCACATCTGGATTCAGCTGCAGGGCAGGGGGAGTTCCACACCCAGCTGCCCAATGTGCTTCACTGGAAAATTGAGCCGGGACAAACCTACCGGAAAGCTGAGTGTACCCGGGGCGAATACGGGTTTTACCTGAACACCGATGGTTCCGATAAACCCAGACGGATCTATGTCCGGGGACCCAGCTACACACATGCTGTTGCGCTGATGGAACATCTGGCTGTGGGTACCAATATCGCCGATACCGCAGGGCTGATGGTTTCCCTTCATACCTATCCTCCGGAGGTTGAACGATGAGTTTAAAAGATTTAGTGGCCCCTTTTAGTGTCTGGAAGAGGGCAATGGCCAAGCCATATACCAATACCCGTCCTCTGGAAAGCCGGGAAGGTGCGGACCGCTACAGGGGATTTCATCAGAATGATATCTCCAAATGCATAGGCTGCGGAACCTGTGAGACAATTTGCCAGAATGAGGCAATCGACCTGGTTCCTGTGAAAGAAACCAAGCACGGAGATTCAGGGCTCCGCCCCAAAGTGGACTACGGCCGCTGCTGCTGGTGCGCCCTTTGTGTGGATGTTTGTCCCACAGGAAGCCTGGGAATGAGCAACGAGTATATCTGGGTGGATGAAGATCCCGAGGCGTTCCGTTATGTTCCCGGACACGACCCAAAACCCTGGGATGATTATGAAAAAGGGTACTTCCGCGCTCCGGGCTATGAACTTCTTGAAGCCAAGAGGGTCGAAATGCCTATGTTGAGCTTCGAAGAAAGCCGGAAGAGCTTTGTGGAGATGGTCCAGGGCTACAGCAAAGAGCAGGCTGCGAAGGAGGCAGACCGCTGTATAGCCTGCGGTATGTGTATAGCAACCTGTCCGGCTCACATGGATGTGCCGGCATACATCGACGCCATCCGCCGGGATGATATGGGCGACGGTCTGAAGATTGTGTATAACGCCAACCCGCTGCCTGCAAGCTGCGGCCGGGTATGTTCCCACAGCTGCGAACATGTGTGCGCCATGAAGCACAAAGGTGAAGCCATTTCCATACGCTGGCTGAAACGCTACATTGTGGACCAGATATATTCAATGGATTATGAGAAGATTCTGGACAGCGGCGAAGAGAACAACGGCAGGCGGATTGCCGTCATCGGTTCCGGCCCCGGGGGAATGGCGGCGGCCTACTACCTCAGCCTGCTTGGCTACGATGTGACTATTTTCGATGCCAATGAAAAGGCCGGCGGAATGCTCCGCTACGGAATCCCTGAGTACCGTCTTCCCTACGACCAGGTGGATAAGGATATTGAGTACATCCGAAGCCTGGGAGTTAAAATCCGCCAGAATGTACGGATCGGAAAGGATGTTGAGTTCACAGAGCTGTATAACGACTTTGACGCCCTGTACTTCTCCACCGGATTGAGCAATCCCTACGGACTTAATATTGATGGCGAGCATCTGAAAGGTGTAATCTCTGGCTTGTCGATTCTGGATGATGTTACCAAGGGAGTTAAGCCGGATATCGGCTCCTCCGTTGTTGTTGTGGGGGGCGGAAATGTGGCCATGGATGCGGCACGGACAAGCCGGCGTTACGGCTCAGATGTGACAATTCTCTATCGGCGCCGGGAAGAAGATATGCCCGCCGACGAAGAGGAAATTCATGAGAGCCAGGGCGAAGGCTGCCGCCTTGTGACCCAGGCGATCCCCATTCGCATAGAGAAGGGCGATACCACCCGGCTGAAGCTGGTGTACGGTCTGGCGGAAATGGTTCCCGATGAAAAGGGCGGCCGCCCGCGCCCCCGGCTCATTGAAGGCAGTGATGAGACTATCGAATGCGATACGGTAATCCCGGCAATCGGTCAGAAGGCGGACTACGCATTCCTGCCTGAAGATATCACCGCCCGTATGACCTTTCCCAAGGGTGGTATTGTTGAAGTGAACGAGTTCAAGCAGACCGGTGACAGAAAGATTTTTGCCGGCGGCGATATTACCAACTGGAAACGGGACGCCATCAGCGCAATCGCCAACGGACATTCTGCGGCAAAGGGTATAGATATTTTCCTCAGTAACTTCGCCGGGAATGACGCCGTGAAAGGAAAATAGCAAACTAGCATCTCCGTCGGCTCCGGCCGTCGGGGATACATGAGGGAGAGAGCATGAACAAAATTATCAGCAAGGAACGGCTTTCCGAAGATGTGTTTAAAATGACGTTTGAAGCGCCCTATATTGCCCGGGCGAGAAAAGCCGGGCAGTTTCTCATTATCCAGTTGGATGGCAACTTCGGGGAGCGAATTCCCTTAACAATAGCAGATGCCGATGAAGAAGCCGGAACCATCATCATTATATTCCAGGCGGTGGGAAAAACCACTCTTAATCTGGCGGCTCTGGAGGTCGGAGATCACATTGAAAATGTCCTTGGACCTCTTGGAACACCCACAGAGATTGAGAAGAAGGGGACCGTTGTGTGTGTGGGAGGCGGTATCGGTGTAGCCCCTCTTCATCCCATCGTGCAGGCCAATAAACGGGCGGGAAACAAAGTTATCACCATAATGGGTGCCAGAAACATGGACCTTCTCATTCTGGAAGAGGAAATGAAGAGCTACAGCGATGAGCTCATAGTGTGCACAGACGACGGCAGCTACGGAAGAAAAGCTCTGGTAACCGAACCTCTGAAAGAGCTGTGCGAAAGCGGTGCGGTGGATGAAGTTGTGGCCATCGGTCCGCCCATCATGATGAAATTCTGCGCGGAAACCACCAGACCCTACGCTGTACCCACCCAGGTAAGCCTGAATACCATTATGGTGGACGGCACCGGTATGTGCGGCGGATGCCGGGTGAGCGTTGGCGGCGAAACGAAATTTGTCTGTGTGGACGGACCGGAGTTCGACGCCCACCTTGTGGACTTTGACAATATGATGCTCCGTCAGAAATCCTACAAAGCCCAGGAGCAAAAGGCCGCCCATAATTGCCGGGTGGGCCTGAACGGTGGCCCAGCAGAGACAGAGAAGAGAGCTGAGAGGGAGGGGGCGAAATGAGCGACACATCAGTCGGTGATACCCATACACGCGATACCCACAAAACGGCAGAAACCATGGCTTCTGAAGCAGTGGCTCTGTGGAATGAATACAAAGACCGCCAGGGCGACCTGAAAGTAAAAGACAGAATATCCATACCCCAGCAGGATATGCCCGCACAGGATCCGATTGCCCGGGGACAAAATCAGCAGGAAGTGGCCCTTGGCTATACAGATGAACAGGTGCGGGTTGAGAGTCTTCGCTGTCTCCAGTGTAAAACCGCCCCCTGCATTAAAGGCTGTCCTGTATCAATAGATATTCCTGGATTCATCCAGAAAGCTCTGGATGGAGAGTATCAGGAGTCGGTAAATGTCATAAAAGAGAGCAGTCTTCTGCCTGCCATATGCGGCCGGGTATGTCCTCAGGAAAGTCAGTGCATGGAATATTGTACGGTTGGAAAAAGCCTAAAAGATCCAATGAAGTCTGTGGCCATAGGCCGCATTGAGCGCTTTGTTTCAGACTGGGAACGGGAGAATGACTCGGTGAGCATTCCTGAAATTGCCCCGGACAGCGGATTCAAGGCGGCAGTTGTTGGTTCGGGACCTGCCGGGCTTACAGCAGCAGCGGATCTCCGGAAAGCAGGGCATCAGGTTGAAATTTTTGAAGCCTTTCATAAACCGGGAGGGGTAATGATCTACGGAATTCCTGAATTCCGCCTTCCCAAGAAGATAGTGGAGAAAGAGGTTGCAACCCTGCAAGCCATGGGGGTGAAATTTCACCTCAACTTTCTCATTGGCCGAACCAGAACAATCGAGGATCTCATAGCGGAGGACGGATTCGATGCGGTGTTTATTGGAAGCGGCGCAGGTCTTCCCAAGTTCATGAATATTCCCGGAGAAAATCTGGTGGGCGTATTCTCCGCCAATGAATACCTTACCCGCAGCAATTTAATGAAGGCCTACGACAAGGCCAATGTTGATACACCAATTTATCCCAGCGAAAACGTTGCCGTGCTGGGTGGAGGAAATGTCGCCATGGATGCGGCCCGAATGGCGCTGCGACTGGGTGCGAAAGAGGTGAATGTTTTTTACCGTAGAACCCGAAATGAGATGCCTGCAAGGGCGGAAGAGGTTGAACACGCCATAGAGGAAGGTATCCGATTCCATTTTCTGCACAACCCCACCCAAATTTTGGGCGATGAAGAAGGAAAGGTGCGGGCAATAGAGGTTCAGAAATATGAACTGGGCGAACCGGATGATTCCGGTCGGCGCCGGCCCATCCCCGTCGAAGGCAGCGCATTCGAGCTGGAGATGGATACGGTTATCCCTGCTCTGGGGAATGTGAGCAATCCCCTTATCCGTCAGACAACCAGGGACCTTGAGACTAATAAATGGGGGAATATTACCGTGGATGATGACAACCGCAGCCGAATGGAGAGGGTGTACGCCGGGGGTGATATCGTGCTCGGCGCGGCAACGGTAATTCTTGCCATGGGTGAGGGTCGGCGCGCAGCCGCAGCCATAGATAAGGACCTCAAGGAAGGACGATGGAACTGAATCGCGGGGGGGGAACAGAAGCTGCAGGTCCAGCTCCCCAGGACGATATTATCCGCATTATTAAATCACGATTCCAGGATATCCGCTGTTCCCGGGTTGAACATCTCATTAACATGATGGCCAACCCGGTGCGGTTTCATATTCTCTGCGCACTTACCGAACAGCCCTTTACCGTATCTCAGCTGGTGAGCATCTGTGAGGCAAATCTCTCAAATGTGAGCCAGCAGCTTAAGATGATGTGGGTGGCCGGCTATGTTGACAAGGAACGCAACGGTAAACAGATTATGTACCGCCTGAAGGATCAGCGCATAGCCGCCCTCATTAAAAACCTGGAAAAGCTGTATCCTCCTGAGCAGCCCGGTTGCGAGGACTACGACGGTGAATAACGGCTCCGCGTTTCCCAGCTATTCATTCTGAAACACGGCGCGTCAGCTCAATTGCCCAGTTCAAAGCGCCTGCTGTCTTCATTGTACTGATAAATGTCGCCGCTTTGGATAATATAATGCCAGCCGTGTACGCCCAGTGTTCCGCTGCCATATTTCTCTGCTATTTGCGGATAGGTAAGGAGATTCTTCATCTGATGAAGCACATTGCTTTGTTCCGCATGCCAGGAAAGGGCATGGGGATCCAAATCCGGCCGTTCTTCGGCAAGGCGGTGAATATCGGTTTTAACATCTGCGGCAAGTCGCAGCCATTTTCGGGTGAATTCCATACCACTTGAATCCTCCTCCCCGGGAAGAAGCATTTTACATCCCCCGCAGTCACTGTGCCCGCAGACGATAACATGCCGTACATTCAGCTCATCCACGGCATATTCGATTGCGGATGAAGCGGAGGGGTACTCACCGGCCTTTGCGTGTGGAGGCACAATATTTGCAATATTCCGTACAATAAACAATTCTCCGGGCTGGCTTTTGGTTATAAGGTCAGGTACCACCCGTGAGTCGGAGCAGGTGATAAATAAGTATCTTGGCTCCTGAGAGTTACTCAGGGATTCATAGCGTTTTTTATGGGAAACATAGTCGGTGGTATGAAATTCAACAATTCCATTCAATATTTTTTTCATATGGAATGAGTATATAAAATACCGGTGAAAAAATCATCATACACGCTATTTCCACATTCTTCGGGGCTTGGTACTTTTCCTGATGTTGCGAGAATGCTATGATTAGTTCATGCAAAAAACTAATTCACCAATACTATTGCCGTCTGCTCAGAATCTGCATTCCGGCTCCAATGCTTCAATCCCCGGTCCTTCCGGGTTTCATCTCCAAGGAGACAGGGAGACCGTGAAACCCCTGCTTTCCGTATTCGCACCCCTTTTTGAACCCTTCATTCCCCTGGTTAACGGTTCAGAAAAACCTGTTCTGAAAAACTCCGAATCGCTCTCTGTTTCGGTGGTGATTGATGCCGAAAAAATACCTCCCGGCTCCCGCGTAATTCAGGATAGCTCATACCGGCTGGACATCCACGAAAACGGTATTGAGATATCTGCAGGGGGCTATCCCGGTGCTCTGTATGCTTTTTCTACATTGCTGCAGCTCTGTATTCCGGAGAATGGCGATGGGGGAAGGCTTCCTATAGCAAAAATATCAGATTCACCGGTTTTTTCACACCGGGGTTTAATGCTGGATGTCTCCCGCCATTTTTTCGAAGTGGAAGCCGTGAAACGGCTTCTTGATCTTATGCTGATTCTGAAGCTCAATGTTTTCCACTGGCATCTTAGTGACGATCAGGGATGGCGGGTGGAGAGTTCTTCCTTCCCGGAACTGAATACCATAAGCAGCCGGAGAGAAAAAACAGCGTCGAAAGACCGTCCGGTAAGCGGATATTATACGCAAGCTGAGATCCGGGATGTGGTGAATTATGCGGCTGCCCGAGGGATTGAGATCATTCCCGAATTTGATCTTCCGGGTCATGTAAGTGCAATCCTGGCTGCTTTTCCCCAGCTATCCTGCCGGGGAATTCACGGAGCTGTTCCCGGGGATTTCGGAATTTTCGAAGATGTGGCTTGTGCGGGAAAAGAAGAGGTGTACGGCTTTTTCACTAAACTTCTGGATGAAATCCTGCCCCTGTTTCCCGGACCCAGGGTTCATCTCGGGGGAGATGAGGTCCCAAAATCCCGGTGGAAGGAATGCCCCCATTGCCAGGAGAAGATCCGAAGTCAGGGATTGAAGGATGAAGAAGATCTTCAGGCATTTTTTATGAACTCAATGAATGCCGTTGTGAAAAGACACGGGAAAACCTGTGTGGCATGGAATGAAGCGTTTTATTCTCCCAGAATGGATGATTCGGCGCTTATGCAATTCTGGAGAGAGGACGGCGGAGCGAAACTGAGCAATCAGGCACTTTCGGGTGACCGAAAGGTGATATTATCCGACTTCTGGCATTATTACCTCGATTACCCCCACGGTATGACACCGTTCAGAAAAACCTGGTCATACATTCCCCGAATTCCGAATATGAAACCGGAAGATATGCATCGAATAATCGGAATTGAAGCACCGCTTTGGACCGAGTATGTGAGTGATGAAGCAAGGCTGTACCGGATGATTCTACCAAGGATATTTGCTCTGGCGGAAACTGCCTGGGGGCATAAGCCCCGGGAATCGTATTCCCATGTGCTGCACCGGGTCAGCATGTTTGAAAAGTCACTCCGCAAACTTGGGTATTCGGGAACCCCGGTTAAACGGGCCAGTCCGGGAATAATCAGGTCCTTTCTCCAGCTGTTCAGATTTTTTGTTCCCATCTCCTGGGGCCGGTTTCTGGGCACCCTTCGGGAGCTGAAAGTAGAGCGGACTCAGCACTCCCCGGAATAAAAAACAGGGGACTGAAGAGTGTCTTCAGTCCCCGTATAATTCAGTTCTGTGGCGTGTGTGCTTATGAATTGAATGCCCTAAGCATCCAGAGGGTCTTTTCATAGCCGGAGATGAACCCTGCCATCAGATCAACCGTACCCTGGTCTTCGGCTCCTTCTGCTTGGCGGAGAATTTTTCTGGATTCGGCAAGCATGTAGGTAAAATCCTGGGTGACTTCCTTCAGGATTTCATCGCTGCCGAAGGGCTTGGAATCCAGTTCTTTAATCTGAGCCAGTTTCAGGTAATCTGTGAGACTCGCAGCGGGACGGAATCCAATTGTCAGAATCCGTTCTGCAACATCATCCAGCTGTTCTGATGTCTGATCATAAAACTCTTCAAGTTTTTCGTGAAGCTGGAAGAATTGGGGACCCTCAACATTCCAATGAAGGTTATGAATCTTAATGTACAGTACTCCCAGATCCGCCAGGTACTGGTTCAATCCTGCTGCAACGGGTTCTAATTTCTTGCTGTCTAGTCCGATAGTGGTACTCATGTGTAACTCCTTTCTGTAGTTTTGATGCTCCGTAATATACTAACGCCGATGAGCATCGTCCACTTGCAAATATGTAATAATTATAAAAATGTAATCATTACAATTCTATATTCATAATGTACCCACACATATCACCATCGTCAAGCGGCTGTATTGAATAGGTATCTCATCATGTACTTCTGCTTTGGCAATTAGGACAAACACCGCTGAGATGCATTGAAATATTGTGGATCTGAAACTCCTTCAGTTCTTCAAAGGGGTCTCTATAATTAAGTCGGATATCGTAGAGCCTGCCGCAGCTCATACATCGGAAGTGGGCGTGTGAATCGGGGTTATATATATCGTAGCGTTTTTCGTTTCCTTCTATGGTGATTTCCTCAACCAGTTTCTTCTCCACAAAGAGGCGCAGGTTATTGTATATGGTGGTCTTGGATAAACTGGGAATTTCGTCAATAAGGTCCTCATAAATGGTATTAACCGTTGGGTGATTATGGCGTTGAATGAGATACTCCAGAATTCTTTTTCGGGGATACGATGGACTGATATCATGCTTTCGCAATTTTTCACCGATGGATTTGTTTTTTGAATCTTTCACCTATATAACCTAAGAAATTCCCTCTGATTCAGCAAGCTCTCCTATTTGGGCTCTCTCCTTTTCTCTATGGGTTCCCTACTTTTCGTCGGGATAGAAATAGCTTGCAGTTTTTTGCTGGATTGTTCACACTATTACTCAATAGCGTACCGTGATCGTATATAATGATATTAGGAGATACGTATATGAAACCACAGGTTTCTTTAGAAGAGATTACCGAAGATACCCTAGATGCAGTATTAGAACTTGAAGTAACCGATGACCAGAAAACCTATGTGCCGTCGAATGCCGTATCCATCGCCCGGGCCTACTTCTCAAAAGAGTCCTGGTTCAGGGCGATATATGTGGACGGGGAACCAGTTGGATTTGTGATTCTCCATCTCGATGCTCATAAAGCGCAGTATTTTCTTAAAACATTGATGATTGACCGGAAACACCAGGGAAAAGGGTTTGGAACTCTGGCAATGGAACAGGTTGCAGACTTTGTCCGCAGTCTCCCCGATGCCCGCGAACTACTCACTTCATATCCCCGGGAAAAAACCGGACCGAAAAGCTTCTACGAGAAGCTTGGCTTTGAGGCCACCGGTTTGGAAGAAGATGGGGATATCATTATGTCCAAAGAGCTGTAGCCGGGCCGGAGTTTAAAAGGTTTTACATGCCGAGTCCTCAAAGCAGATTTATCAATTACCTCTTGGACCGGCTCAAGTTGAAACGCTTCCTAGATAAGCCCCGGAACAAAGAGCGCCCGGAACAAATCCTGGCCCTCTTCGGACTGAAGTATGAAATACAGGAACACAGCAATGGAAGGCATGCTTGGCTGATTCTATCATCTCGCCGTGGGGAACCCGCCATGACACTGACGTATCTCCATGGGGGAGGGTTCGTGAACGGAATTCACCCCTTGCATGTGTTTTTCATCCGATACCTTATCGATACGCTGAACTGCGTCGTATTGCTTCCCGATTATCCTCTTGCTCCTGAATATACTGTAAGCGATGTATTTGAGTATCTCATGCCTGTGTACCGCAGCTTTCATGCAGCCCATAGTGAATTACCCGGAATAATCATGGGAGATTCATCGGGAGGAAATCTGGCCCTGGGTCTGGCACGGCATTGCATCAGAGACGGCATGGGGGTTCCCAGGGGGCTGGTTCTGCTTTCTCCCTGGCTGGATCTTGATATGACAAATCCCCGCATAGATGAGCAGGCCGATTCAGACCCGGTGCTTGATGCCGGGCGGCTCCGGGGGTATGCTCAAAAATACGCGGGAAAACTCTCGACTTCAGACCCGATTGTGAGTCCCATACATGAGAATCTTGAAGGTATGCCTCCTGCCATGCTACTCACCGGAGACCGGGATATTCTCAATCCGGATGCCGGACGCTTTCGGGAGAAGGCGGAACAGGAAGGTATGGAGCTTGAATATCATGAGTTTCCCTAGATGGTGCATGTCTGGATGCTTTTCGACCTGCTGCCGGAAGCCCATCAGGCCAGGGAGCTGATAAAGAATTTCATCTACAGGGTATGTGGGTTTGAGGAAGAACGCGGAGAAGCTGATCCGTCGAAGACCTGACCTATTCGGGAATGAAATACCTCAACTCCGGCCTCAATCCTGATCTTCCGGAGTAATTGTGGCATCATCATATGCAACATCCAGGTTCCAAACTGTATAACTCTCACCTGCTCTGTCCTCGGCATGAATATCAAACACAGAGGTCGGATACCCGTTAATATCTACGCGAATTGTTTCACCCTGTTCCAAAACCCGGGAATTCAGTACATCTTCCTCCCAGCTGTCCGAATCCTGGTGGCTGATGTATAAATGGACGATATCTAAACCGCTGCGGTTGGTGACATCCACATACCCGCTAAATAAAGAGGAGTCCAGGTTTTCGTTGTTGAGTACCACATCCCGAAGTGAAACATCCACCTCCCACAGAGTGTAGCTGTGTCCTTCCATGTCCTGTGCACGAATGTCGAACCGGGAATCAGAGTATCCTTCAAGATCCACCCGGATCGTCTCTCCCTGGGCCAGCACCGTATCGGGGAGCAGATTTTCCTCCCAGGTCTCCGAATCGGAGTGACTGACAAAGAGAGCTTCCACGCCAAATCCGGTTTCATTGGTAATTTCCACATACCCGTCAAATGCCCATACCGGGGCGACGGCGAATAACAATATCAAGATATAAAGCTGAATCTTCTTCATGGTTGCCCTCCAAAGATATCCTATCAAACAGTAGGATATTGAGATTCGTGTGTCAAATAATCGGGAGGCAGCTGGGGCAGCCGGATGGTCAGTATCCGGAAACCGGAACATGACCGGTTATCTGCCCCGAAATTAAGGGCGGGCTACATTGCTGCAAAAATCTGCTGAAGCTGGTTGTAGGGCTTGAATCCCACGAACAACCGGTCGTTCAAGATGATTGCAGGTGTTCCTGAAACTCCCTGTTCTGACAGAGACTTCTGTATATCTTTAATCCGTCGAAGATTCGCTTCATTATCCATATGGTTGGAAAATTGTTCCAAATCAGCACCCGATTGCTGGGCATGCTCAAGGATAATATCCCGGTTCAGATCTTCGATATTCTGGAATAAAAAGTCAAAAAAATCCCAGAACATATCCTGTTCTTCAGCCGCAGAAGCTGCCAGTGCGGCCTCAATTGCATTTTCATGGATATTATCCAAAGGGAAGGGGAGATATGATATTTTCACTTCGCCGGAGGCTACCAGATCTTCTCTGATCTGCGGAAACAGTTCTTTGTATTCGCGAATACAGAAGCTGCACTGAAAATCAAGAACCAGCACCATATCAATAGGCGCAGTCTGACTTCCCAGGTAACTGTAATCTTTGAGCCCGTCTATTTCCACTTCCGGGGCTGTTTCAGGAGACTGCCGGGGTGGCGCGCTTTCACCGTTTTGAGCCTGTATAAGGCGAACAACTGCAGTCCCCAGTTCATCCATCCGACGGTTCATGTTTAGCTGCATGAAAAGGAATGCAATTGCAATACCTGCAATCATTATGAGCAGAACGATATTAATGGTTTTTTGATTCACTGTGTTTTTCATTTGATAAGTGTACCGGGTATTACGAATGCTGTTCAATACTCGACCAAATCTGTAATCAAAAAAATAACAAATAGTAAAAAAGAGTGTAAAAGCTTTGCATTTTTTCATCCGTATACCATAGAATACAGGTAATAACTTTAAGGAGGCGTGTATGCGCAAAAGTCTTTTTCTCGTTGCAATGGTTGTGCTGCTTGCAGTAATTGTAAGCGGATGTAGTTTGTTTGGTGCTCAGAAAACCTATAGTTTTGAGTCATTCGGGGTTTGTATTGAGATCACCACCAGCGATAAAGATATTCAGGACGCAGCTGAAGCGTCGGGGTACACAGAAGGTGAATGTCCCAGCGATGGTGCCCTTGGAACATGTGAGGATTATGTGTCATTTGAAGGCGAGTCCTTCTCTGCAACCTATTATGAAGAAATTGGTGATGCTTCAATTGCCGAAACTGCTTGTGAAGCTATCGGCGGAACCTGGAGTGCCAACTGATCCACCGAGCCTATTCGTAATTTTATGCAAAAGAGGATGTTAAAATATCATTAACATCCTCTTTTTTTGTGTACTCCATTGCAGTGTATTATGAGAAAAATTATAATGATATTAAAATAACAACCGAACAGTAATACCCGCCATTGAAACAGCAGAATTCGGGATCCAAGGAGTGGGTATTATGAAATATCCGAAACGAATTGTTTTACTTGTTTTGCTTCCAGTGGTATTCAGTCTGTCATCCTGTGACATGATTCTCAATTTGTTCGGCAGTGAAGAAGAACGGGTTGTGGGAAACATACTGAGTGATGAGCAGCTTGAAATTCTGGATGAGCTGGGAATGACCTTTAATTCCGGAGAAAATCCCCCCAATATTGAGGGGTATTATCGGGGAGCAGATCTGGATGCTATCGGAGATACCACAGGGCTCTTTCTTCAGAATCTGGATTATATTTTTCACTTCTACGGTCAGACCGACAATGAGCTCTTAATTGATTACGAAAATTCCTTCGGTTCTGATACTGCCACAGGTGCCGGCGCATATATATTCGGGGAAAATAATGAATTCAGTGTGTACATCGAGCAGGAAGGAACGGCCTCCGGCATTGATTATACATCTGCATATGTATACAGCGGCACATACAGCTCCGCCGGGATTGAAGATTTCCAGTTTGCATTTGTACTTACCGAAAAAGACAGCGATCCCTCCGGTGTGCTCATGGATGAAGATGAAGCAAGAGTGTATGAAGAAAGCGACGGATTGGCGGAAGAAGTGAACGGATTTTATTCAATAGGCGTACCGAATTCAGACTTCCACAGGAATCTGATGCAGCGCTGAATGCCGTGAAACATGCATCATTAATCTACAACCACCCGGACTGAACGATTCGGGTGGTTTTTTTTGAGGCATCTTTATGAATACATAAATATATGTATAGTAAAAGAAAAATATGTTCGCCGGTATCTGCGCTTTTGTAGGTCACCGGGGATACCCGCCGCCCCGTAGTATAAAAAACCCATGATATTGTAGGCAATTAAGATAATTCCCCATGACTTATATCGCTTATCAAGGATTACCCCCAATCTACCCGGCTCGATAAGAGCATTCCCGGGAAAACAAACTTTATTTAAGTATTTATTCATCTTTGTCGAACATTTTACGTATATTGGCTCGTGCAATTTAAAGAGGTGTGTATGGATTCAGAAGATAAAAAGATGCTGAACTGGATTAAACGGTTGCCAAAGACCGAAATTCATCTTCATGCTGAGGCAACTGTATCATTCGCATCATATATGCACTTGAACAAAAAGTATCAGATCGATGATAAACTAGTTACTGTTAAGGATTATCAGGACAGACTCAATTTTTCAAACCTATCGGACATGATTAAATTTTTTCTCTATCTCCAATCGTTTTTTCAACAGGAAGAAGATTTTGAGCTGCTCTGTGATGATATAGCAAAATACGCCGTTCAGAATCGAATTTATTATCTCGAACTCTTCCTGTCTCCGTCGACTCTGATGAAGAACGGCCAGCTTGATCTTATAAAGGTATTACAAATTCTCACCAAAAAATTCCAGGAACTTCAAGCTGAGAAGCATATAACTGCCAAAGTAATAATCGATGTTTCCCGGACCTTCGGTCTGGACAATGCCATGAAGAATATGGATATGCTGCTTGAATATCTTGAAAAGTATCACGATCCAACTTTTATCGGAATAGGATTGGGCGGTGCTGAAATGAGCAATAGTTGTGTAGACTATCTGCCGGTATTTGAAAAAGCTAGAAAGCATAATCTCCATACAGTCGCCCACGCGGGTGAAGAAGTAGGGGCGGAATCCATCTGGGATGCCCTAAAAGTGATCGGTGCAGAGAGAATTGGTCATGGAACCAGTGCGATGTTCGATGCCGAGCTCATAGCCTATTTGGTAGAGCATCAAATTCCCCTGGAAGTCTGTCCGCTAAGCAATATCGTGACGAAAAAATATGTGAGTGATATTCGGGAGCATCCAATCCGCAAATTTTTCGACGCCGGGGTAAACGTTACATTGAATACTGACGACCCGGTGTTGTTCGGTACTTCTCTCGTTAAAGAGTACTATTCCCTCTACAAATATCTCGGGTTTACCCGGGAAGAACTGATGCAGGTACTGAAAAACGGCCTCTTCGCAACATTTCTCAGCGCTGACAGGAAAGATCGGCTCTGGAAAAAGATCTCAAGCGTAAACTGATTCCCATTTCATCGTATAAGATGTTCTCCGCCAGCAAACCGTCCCTTCACCTTTCGGCCTCCTCCAGACGCCTCAGTGCTCCAAGTATTCGCGCCGGTTCAGGGCTTTAAATCCGGAATCTGTTTTTAAATACCAAAAGGCCGACCCCGAAGGATCGGCCTTTTCTGTATGATCGGGCTGGCCGGATTTGAACCGGCGACCCCTTGTCCCCCAGACAAGTACGCTAAACCACTGCGCTACAGCCCGTTTTTATGAATAGCAAAGGCGCAGGGCGCACATGCATTCAGCGGCCGAAATGGGATTCCGACCGTTATTGAGTGGATCATTATAAGAAAATTCACGGTTTCGTCAAGGATGGTTTGAGAAAAATATCTGTATCCACTGGAGCATCATTCAAAAAGAATAGTTGAAGGATGCTCCGATAACGGGTCGAAATCATAATCCTCTTACAAGAAGTGATTGATTATTTCTAGAGGTCTTGGCAATAACTAAAATCGCTGATGATTAATCCGTTCCCTCTGCTTGATAATCCGCTGGAACGCAGCCGAGGTGGTTTGGCGGATGCGTTCCATGTCATCGTAATAGGCTGGAGCTGATGCTTGGCAGGGTACAGAGCTCATCCGGGCAATCCGCTTCTGAAGCTCAGGGGAGTACACATGCGAAAGGTAGTCCAGTTGATCACAGGCAAACTCAAGCTGAGCTTCTGCCTGACGCAGCCATTCTCCATATTCCCGTGCACTGGTCCCGGAAGGCGGATCCCCGGCTTTCCCAGGCTTTCCCTGGGAAAGCCCCGGCAACCATTCATTCATGATGTTTCTCGCCTTCTGGTATATGGGATGAAACAGACTTCCTGTGGGTCTGGAATCGGATATATCCGGGCGATTGTGTTCAAGAGCGTTAATACCATGAAATATGAATGGTGCCATATATAAAAAATCCCGTCCCGCAGGCTGGAGCATCCTTTTCCCGGCATCTTCAAGCATTCCCCGTGAGATCCGTTGGTAGCGTCCTTGAATATGCCCCGGTGCCCGGTTGTGCACGGACTGCTTCCAGGTTAAAAAATTTTCCATTCCCATATGGATGAGCTGGACTGTGGGAACCGTGTAGAAATCTACATAATGTGACGGACTGTAACGGTCGAGGAATTCGCAAGCGCCCAGCGCCATGTCCCGGGATATTTCTGCAGCTCTGTCAATAAACAGCGCGCAAAGTCCCGGGGGCAGGGATGTCCCGGGCACCTTGGAATTTATACGGGCCTTGATGATGGCGTATAATTCCCAGAAATCGGAATGCTCATAGGTTTTGCGTGTGGGATCACCCTGCTTGACCTCAGAGAAAGCAAGGGAGGCGGGGGGAGAGCTTTGACTGTTTAAAAGGGATAGAGCCGAGTTCCGATCTTCCAGCATGGCGGCGAAGTAGCCGTGGTGGAGCCCGGTCACATCGAGGTGCAGATGTTTGCTGAGTTGCCGGAATGCCTTGTGAATGTCCCGGGCTGTGAGAATCTGTCCCGAGCGAACTTTATCTTCCAGTATCCCCATCCTCTGGACAAGCCTCCCTGCAGGTATTAGGCTGAGTCGAATGAGCGGACATTACAACCCGGAAGAACAGCATATCGGCAGACGCTGGTGGCTCACATTCTCTATTATCAACACCTTCTCATTCCAGTTTCTTGCGGGTAATGTGATTATTCTGTTCATCATCCGCCTGGGTGCCAGCAAAACCGTGGTTGGAGTGGTCTCTTCATTCTTCCATGCTTCATATCTTATCATGCCCGTGGGCCGTCTGCTATCGAAGAAGCTCGGTATCGTGAAAGGTTTTCACATGGCCTGGATGCTGCGCTATCTGGCGATCAGCCCTTTACTGCTGGCTCCGTTCATTGCGCTTTCGGATATATCCGGGGCGAATACCATCGCTCTGCTCATTGTAGTGGGTTCGTATTTCGGTTTTCAGATGATTCGGGGATCGGGGATGGTGAGCCTGTCTCCGCTTTTAACCGAACTGTCCCATGGAGAGGACAGGGGCCGGTTTTTGTCCCTCTCACGGATTCTTTCCAATATTTCCATACTTTTCGGTGTGCTTATTGTGGCGTTGTTCCTTGGGGATGATGCTCCGTTGATAAAATATTTCATTTCATTTGCGACGGGAATTACGCTGGGGTATGCGGGTGTGTACTCCCTTTCACGGATTCCGGAAATACAACGGCCTGAGGGACACAGCGACCAGGGCCTGAAGCAGAGTTTTCGGGATATATGGAAGGAGCGGAAATTCCGGAAATACTTCGCCACCCTTCCAGTTGTGGGCTTTACATTGGGGATTATTAAACCCTTCCTCCTGGTGTATGCCAAGGATGTGTATCAGTTTTCGGATAACAGAGTACTCTTTCTCACCGTCGCAGGCAGTCTCGGTGCCATTGCCATGGGGTTTGTCAGCAGAAAATATATAGATCGGCTGGGTGCCAAACCGTTCATGATGATCTGGATTCTTCTTATGGCTGTCGCCGCGTTGGCGATTGTCGCCGTTCCCCTAACCTCGGGCATATTGACCTGGGTGTTCCTTCTGCTGCTGTTTTTTATCGCAATGATGGGCTGGAACGGAGCGGACAGCACGGCGCAGACATATTTCTTCTCCCTCTTACAGCCCCAGCAGCAGCTGAGTTTTGGAATTGTGTATTTTCTCACCGTGGGGGCGTCGGGAGTGGCCGGTGCCAGCCTGGCGGGAATGTTTCTTGACCTTCTCCAGGGTCCCCTGGGTGTTGAGGACCGGATGAGTCATGTGTATCTGTTTGCTGTGGTGCTGATCATTTTGGCGGCGGCGTATATTCTGGCGTCCAGGATGGAGCGGCTGGGTGCTCTGAGCTTCCGCAGATCTTTGAGCGAACTGTTCAGCCTCCGGCTCCGCAGCCGGGGACGCTGAACCGGTTGAACCGGGCATTGATCATTGAGCCCCCTGGGGAGCAAAGCGTTTGAGCTGCCCGGATCAATTGCTTCTGCGTGTCTCCTCACCTTTTATCAGGAGATCCCGGTAGAGAGCTTCCTTTTTATGGAGGTACTCCATGGGAACCTGGTAGGCTCCTTCCAGTTCCTCTTTGGAGCAGACCGACTTTGAATCCCCCAGAACAAAATCTCCGTCTTTGCGCATGAGAAGGGTGTTGTCCGCATAATTCCGACAGAGATGAATATTGTGGGCGGAGAAAAGAATGCTTCGCTCGGTCCGGTGGGCGTAATCTTGAAGGAATGCCAGGGACTCTTCTTTTTGCTTCTCCTCCATTGCGAACACCGGTTCGTCCAATACGGTAATAGCTGAGCCGTATGCCATTGAAATGGCGATGAGGGCTCTTTGCATTTCACCCTTGGAGAGCTCCTGAAATTTTCGGCTCTTCACCTGGTCCAGCTGAAGCGCACGGCTGCTTTCCTCTAGAACCCAATCCGTATTGGCTGTGTGAATACCCTGGGCAAATACCTGCTCAAGTACCGTGCCGAGATTATCTTCAGTTTCAAATTCCATGTTCTGATACACTACGGAGACCAGGGCATTTCGTTCTGCTTCCACTGCCGGATCATTCGCCGCTTTACGGAATTTCTCGGTGTTACGGCCGAGAATCTCCACAGAACCCTGCACAGGGAAGCGCCGGGCTGCTGCCAGGAGCATGAGGGTGCTTTTCCCGATTCCGTTTTCCCCGACGATGCTGAGTACGCCGGCGGGCAAGTCCAGGTCAAGATTGCGAAATACAAAGTGAACATCATCTTCGCTCAGTTCACGGGGGTTCTCCGGCGCATCGGCATCAATATAAAAAAAGCTTACGTCTTTCAATGAAATAATCGTGTTTTCCAAGTCCATGGGGCATAGTACTCATGCAAGCCGGGTATTTCAATATGCACATACCCGGGAGGAGTCGATTCCTTCATTGACTTCTCCCCCTCCAGCCCCTAGAATACCTATGTACCATTAACCAAGGAGCTATTATGTCCAAATTGCAAAGCAGCTATATGGGGATTGACCTGAAAAATCCTCTGATTGTCGGCGCATGCAGCCTGACATCAAATATGGATGCCATCCGGAAGATCGAAGAAAACGGAGCCGGAGCATTAGTTATCAAGAGTCTGTTTGAAGAGCAGATTCAGTACAAGAGCCATAACCACGACCAGGATCTGCACCTTTATGATAACTGGCATGCAGAAATGCAGAGTATTTTTCCCGAAGTGGAGCATGCCGGTCCGGAAGAACATCTTATGTGGACTCAGCGTGCAAAGGAAGCGGTGAATATTCCGGTGATCGCAAGCCTGAACGCGGTAAGCACCTCCACATGGAGTGAATGGGCGAAGAAGCTCCAGGACGCAGGCGTGGACGGTCTTGAATTGAATTATTTCGCAATTCCCGGGGACCGCAGTGAACCGGCTTCTGAAATTGAAGCTGCCCAGATTGAAGCGATTAAGGCAGTGAAGAAGGCGGTGAACATTCCCGTATCCATTAAGTTGAGCCCCTATTACACCAGCCCCTATCAGTTTATTTCCAAGCTCGCCGATGGGGGAGCAGACGGAGTGGTCCTCTTTAACCGGTTTTTCCATCCTTCAATAGATATTGAAAAAGAAAGCAGCAGCTATCCCTGGAACCTTTCCTCACCCCAGGACGCAGGTCTTCCTTTGCGTTTTGTTGGAATGTTGGCAGACAAGATATCCGCAGATATCTGTGCCTCCAACGGGATTCATGAGGCGGATGATGCCATCGCTATGCTTTTAGCCGGGGCCAATAGCTTTCAGGTGGTGAGTACCCTGTATAAGAATAAGCTGAAAAAGATCGGCGATATTCTCAAAGGCATTGAGACCTGGATGGATAAGAAAGGGTATCAAAGCATTAATGATTTCCGTGCCAAACTTTCTGAATCCCAGAATGAAGATAAGATGGCCTACCGTCGAATTCAGTATGTTCGGATGCTGCTGCGAAGCAACGATTACATTGAGCGTCCGAATGTAATCTGATTCCATACGGAATAAAGGAAACGTATTCGAGAAAAACCGCCGGTGGAGCTACCGGCGGTTTTTTTGTATGCCAGCGAAGCGAGGGCATACCCGACCGGCTGAAAGAAGCCGGTGTAGCCTCGTCCAGGGGGAAGACATTCTGAATTGCGAGCTTGCGGCATGCTCTTTATTGTTTGAGCCCCGAGGGGTATATTAATAGCCTATCATCGAATATCAGAAGCCGCCTCCTGATGCCGTTTTCCGGGAGCGGTGAAGTCCTGGATACAAATGAAATGTACCTCTGAAGTTTCGGGGTAGCGAAGGACTGCAAAACCGGAGTTGTAATGACAGTAGAAAAAGAATCCTTTGGAAAACTTGAGAATGGTGACCATATTGCACGTTGGACCATCCGACCCCGGCGGGGAAAAATCGACCGGGTGAGTCTGATTGAGTACGGTGCAGCCATTTCCTCTGTAAGATTGGAGGGAGCTGAAGTATGTCTGGGCATGGACGACCTTCCGGGGTACAGGAGGCAGGAAGCGTTTCTGGGTGCCACCTGTGGTCCGTACGCGAACCGTATACACGGCGGGAAATTTCTTCTCGACGGTAAGCAGTACGTGCTTCAGAAAAATGACGGAGAAAATTGTCTCCATGGAGGAGGCGCGGCCTTTTCCCACCGGGCATGGAGGGGGGAGGAGCTTGACTGCGGGAGCGATGGGGTTGCCGGGGTCGGGTTCTATCTGGAATCTCCCCACATGAGTGGCGGCTTTCCCGGAAATATGAACCTAGGTGTTGAGTATTATCTGAGTGAAGACGGGTATATGTATATCTATTATCGCGGTGAAAGCGATAGACCCGCTGTTTTGAACCTGACTAATCACGCCTATTGGAATTTGGCAGGCGAATCTTCCGGACCGGTGTATGATCACAGCCTTCAGTTGTGGGCTTCCGGTTATGTGGATGTTGACTCCCATGCAATTCCCAACGGCACCATACTTCCTCCGGATTGCGGGAGAGGGGCCATGGATTTTACATCTCCCAAGAGGCTTCGGGAGCTTCTGTGCCCCCGTAAGGGAATAGAAGGCATTCCTGTGGAGGCTGCCCTCCCCAATGGGATTGATCACTGCTATGTGCTGGATGAAAGCGCTCCGGAACTGATTCCCGGGGGACACGGGAGTGCATTGGACGCCCTGGTGGGACAGCTTTCGCCCCGTCTGGCCGCCCGTCTGGCTGCCCCTCTGGAGCATGGCGGCAACCGAACCATGGAAGTGTACACAAGCTATCCCGGTATTCAACTGTATACGGGAAATTATCTGGATATTGAATCGGGTCGGAACGGAGCGTATTTCGGAAGACAGCATGCATTGTGTCTGGAGACTCAGCATTTTCCCGATGCTCCCAACCGGCCATCGTTTCCGTCCACCGTTCTCCGGCCCGGGGAAATTTATGAACAGCTCACCGTGCACCGCTTCATCTAAGACTTATCCCGGGATTGAGAAATGCCGGCGGATCACCCGTTGCAGCTCCTGGGTGTCTGCTGCGAAGTAGTCCGGGGAGAGGGCCGTTAGAAGGGGGGCGTCCCGGTATCCCCAGCCCACCGCGGCAAAGGGGACGCCGGCGTTAGCTGCCGTTTCATGGTCCACCTCTGAATCTCCCACGTAGAGGATATGTTCCCCGGCTGCGCCAAGCTCCCGGGCAATGTGTTTCAGCCCCAGGGGATCGGGTTTACGGGGAATATGGTCCTTCCGTCCGGCTACTGCCTGAAAGATACCGGGAAAGAGCCGGGAAACGATATGCTCTACCAGAGCGTCATCCTTATTGCTTAAAACCCCGAGACGAATCCCTTCTTTCTTCAGCTGAGTCAGCAGCTCAGGGATACCCGGATAGGGCGTGCTTACCCCCAGGGGGTCCCTGTGATAATGATCCTGCAGTTCCCCTGCAATGGCCTCTCCCAGTGCACGGCTCTCATGACTGTTTAATTCCGGGGCAAGTTCCAGCATCGCATCATGCGCAAGCTGTATCAGACCGTGTCCCACAAGCCGTCGCACGGTATCCGTTGCCAGCCCCTGAAGTCCGTGAGTATGTAAACTATGGTTGAGTGAACGGCGTATTTCCTCAAGGGTGTACAGAATGGTTCCATCCAGATCAAAAATCACTGCATGGATACCTTTTGGGGAATTGGAATTGTCCACGCTTCGGCTCCCTGTTGAATTGATGCCCGGGAGTCTACCCGGCACAACGGGTTTTCTCAAGCCCGGGGGATTGGTAGATGTCAATATGCTGAAGATGGTGGAAGGTGATGATCTATGTTAGTATATTCCCCTTACCCCGCGGGTGAAACCGTGTTCACGCTGGGCGATTCCGGATGCTATCCGATGATTTGCTGCGCTCATGAACTGAGGGGTATTAAAATTTGATAAATGATCAGGAGCATATATGAAATCCCATGCCGCCGAACGTATCGCCCGCCTCCAGGAATATCTGAAAAAGGAAGATATTCTTGCCGCGGTAATTCCCTCAACCGACCCCCATATGTCTGAGTATGTTGCCCAGCGATGGCAGGGCCGTGCATGGATCAGTTCCTTTGAAGGATCGGCGGGTACGGTTGTGGTAACCCGGGATGATGCCGCATTGTGGACCGATTCCCGCTATTTTCTGGAAGCCTCCCGGGTGTTGCAGAATAGCGGAATTAGGCTTATGAAGCAGGGATTAGCGGATACGCCGTCAATTGAGCAATGGCTTGGACAGCTGAACGGCGAACACAGGGGGGCACGGGTCTGGGTGGCCGCAGAGTCCTTTGCCCTGAACAGCTTCCAAGCCATGCAGTCAAAGCTTTCATCGGAAGGTATTTCCCTTGAGGCTGTTCCTGATTTTCTGGATGCCATATGGGAAGACCGCCCCGGGCTGCCGAAGGAAGAAATATATGCCCACGATCCCGCCTTCAGCGGAGAGCAGCGGACAGAGCGAATATCCCGGCTCCTTGAGTACAGCTCCTCCAACGGCTGCCGGTATACGTTGATCAGTGCTTTGGATGAGGTTGCATGGCTTCTGCAGCTGCGGGGAAGGGATGTTGAATATAATCCTGTGTTTTACGCATATGCGTTTCTGGATTCCAAGGAATCCATCCTCCATGTATGTACCCATGGGGAAAATATTTCCGATGATCTGAAAAAAGATTTGGAACAAGATAATGTACAGATTCATGCATATGAGGATGTGGGAGAACTGCTGCGGTCAACAGAGGGCAAGGTGGCTGCGGATCCTCTGACCTTGAATATGGAGATTGCATCCATACTGGGTGACAGGCTGACCAAACAGGAATCGTCCATACGGAGATGGAAGGCCTGCAAGAACCCGGTGGAGGTTGAATCCACCCGGAGTGTAATGATACGGGACGGTGTGGCCATGGTGAATTTTCTGTTCTGGCTTGAACATCAACTAAAGGACGGATCAGCTTTGGATGAGCTGATGATCTCCCGGAAGATCACCGCCTTCCGTAGCGAACAGGAAAACTATGTGGGCGACAGTTTCCGATCAATTGTGGGTTTTAACGGTCACGGAGCCATTGTTCATTATTCTGTAGATGAGGAAAGCTCCAGCTCTATTGAAGGGAATGGACTGCTATTAATAGACAGCGGAGGACAATATCTGGACGGTACCACCGATATTACCAGAACTGTGGCGGTGCATGACGTTGACCAGGAGGTGAAACATCATTTCACTCTGGTGCTGAAGGGTCATATCGGTCTCGGGTCCGCCGTTTTCCCCGAAGGAACCCCGGGAATCCAGTTGGACAGTTTTGCCCGGCGGCCCTTGTGGCAGAATGGCCTGAACTACGGTCACGGTACCGGTCACGGAGTGGGCTTTGCCCTGAACGTTCACGAAGGTCCCCAGAGCATCAGCCCCCGCCTGATCTCCACACCCCTGGAGCCGGGAATGATCTGCTCCAACGAACCGGGGTTTTATCTTGAAGACGCCTACGGCATCCGGATTGAGAATCTGGTGACGGTGAGCCCCCATGAAGAGTATGACGGTTATCTCAGTTTCGAGAATCTGACCCTCTGTCCCATTGAGCTGAGCCTGATAGAACGGGATTTACTCAGTGATGAGGAAGTCAGCTGGCTGAACAGCTATCATGACAAGGTGTGGAGGAGTCTGTCTCCCCATCTGGAACAGGAACAGCGAATTTGGCTGCAGCACAAGACGCGAAAGCTGCAACGGAGGGAGTAGCAGCGGCGCATGGCGGGGCCGGTTTAATGTTTCTGGAGGTGTTATGATTGCTGCATAATATCCAGGAAATCCCCGTCGTTATGGAGAAATTTGATGTAATCCGAACGGGTTACCTGACCCACTACCTTTTCATCTTCAAGGATCGGAAGGTGACCGATGTCGTGTCGGTAAAACATCTGCTCTATTTGCCGGATGGTGGTATTTCGGTCAGCGTGAATTACGTTTCTGGTCATATATGCATGAACCGGTGCATGCATTTGTCCGGCTTTCCGCCCTTTTTGAATATCCCTGAGAGTTATCATTCCCACCAGATGCTCTTCTTCATCCACCACCGGGGCACCCGAATTTCCGCTGTCCTCCAGTCGTAGAGCCGAATCCAAAAGGCTCATGTTCCGGGGAATGGTCACCGCTTCTCTCATTATCTCCATGCTGGTGAGGGCGTGCTTCAGACGCTGCTCCAGCATGTTTATCAGATGGGCGTAGATGGGAAATCCGGAGGAGTTTTTGATTAATGCACTGGCAGCCTGGGGGTGGCCTGCGCCACCGAAGCTGTTCATAATGATGTTCAGATCAATGCGGGGATTTCCCGCCCTGCCGATTAGCAGGTGAGAGCCCTCTTTTTCCAATTCAAACACTGCGATATACGCGTCCGCATCCTCAACTTCATAGATCCGTTCAATTACTGCTGCCAGGCCAGCCATCTGCCCATCAAGCTTCATCCAGCTGGTGATAATTGAATATCCCTGGATGTTGTGAAACTGGATGGTGTTCAACAGCCGGTGAAATAAACTGACCTGATGCTCCTCTCTCAGCTTGGAAAGGAGTTTCCGCACAGCATTCAGGGACGCCCCGTGTTCCATCAGGTATTGGGCCGCCAGAAAATCCCTGCCGGTAACATTACCGTGGGAGAAGTTCCCGGTGTCCGCATAGATACCCGCCAACGCGATGGTTGCATCGTTTTCATCCACATGGATGTTGCGCTCCATGAGCTCAACACAGAGCATGGAGGTGTTGGCCCCGAAATCGCCGTCATGCACGCTGGCTCCGGGAATATCGCACTCGGTATCGCAGTGATGATCGTACACGGTGATCTGTCCACTGAAATCGGGGATAAAACGGAAATACTCCTTTACCCGGTCGTACTGCCGGGTATCCATGATTACCATCTCATCTATCTGATGCTTCTTCAGTTCCTTTGCGGCAATCATCTCCAGATGATCACGGTAAACGGTATACAAATTCTTGGCCACCGGATGGATACGGCCGCTTCTCACCATCAGATGCCCGGGATACAGGTATCTGGCCATGCTCAGACTGCCGAAACAGTCCAGGTCCATATTGCTGTGGCCGAACATGATTTTTTCACCCATAATATATAAGTCTGGTACGTTCACGCCCATATGTCCAGCTTTCTTGACCACCGGGACGATTTTTACCATAGTGGTGGTTCACGGTATTTCGGAAGAGGGGGTGGTATGGCCGGCAGTAATCAGGAGATGCCTCAGCAGTTGCCTTTGGATTTTCGTCTGGGTCTGGTGGGCGGCGGACAGCTGGGAAGAATGATTTGTCTGGAGGCGCGAAACATGGGAATTCCCACCATCGTGCTGGATCCATCTCCCCGTCCGCCGGCCTATGGCATTGCTCAGCAGTGCATTCAGGGCAGTCTGTCCGATGCCCGGGCCATTCTGGATCTTGCCTCACGGGTTGATGTGCTCAGTTATGAAATTGAGCACATAGATGTGAACGCCCTCTACGAGGCCGAATCTTCGGGTACACCGGTTCATCCCCGTCCCGGTGTATTGGAAATTATTCAGGATAAACTGATTCAAAAAAGGCTGTTTCAAGACGCGGGGCTTCCGGTTCCCGGATTCAAGGAGCTTGAGAATCCGGATCTTCTGTCAAATGCCGCCCTCGCAAGCGAACTGGAACGCTTTGGTCTGCCCTGTATTCAAAAAACCCGGGCCGGGGGCTATGACGGACGGGGCGTTACCCGCCTGGAGCCCGCATCCCCCGGTGAGTTCAAAGAGCGGGCTCTCAGTGGACCCTCCATGATAGAGGAAGCGGTGGATTTTACCATGGAACTTGCGGTTCTCATTGCCAGAAGTCCCGGGGGTGATACTCGTGTGTATCCGGTGGTGGAAATGGTATTCGATCCCCGGTCCCAGATCTGCAATTCGGTTTGCGTTCCCGCCCGGATCAGCGATGATCAGGCGCGGCGGGCCATGGAGCTTGCCAAGGCTGCAGTAGATGCTCTGGAGGCGACGGGCCTTTTTGCCGTTGAACTGTTTCTTACCAGGGACGGAAGAATCCTGATTAACGAAGTGGCTCCCAGACCCCACAATTCCGGACATTGGACCATTGAAGCTTCCGATACCAGCCAGTTCCAGCAGTTCATCCGGGCGGTATGCGGACTGCCTCTGGGGCCGGTGGGACTCCGCAGTCCTGCGGTGATGATTAATCTCCTGGGCGAAGCTTCCGCCCGTGGAAAGCCGGAGATTGAAGGGTATACTGAACTGATGGCCACTCCAGGGGCCTACATGCACTGGTATGGCAAAGAGGAGGTGCGTCCCCTGCGGAAGATGGGACACATCACCGTTGTGAATGGTAATCTACAACGTGCCCTCCAACATGCGGGGAAGCTGGAGCGGAGTGTCACGGTTAGATCGGCGTAATGGAGGAACGGAATGAAAGTGGGAATTATTATGGGCAGCGATTCGGACCTTCCTGTTATGAAAGAGTCGTCGGCTGTTCTGGATGAGTTGGGTGTTGAATATGAAATTACCATAGTTTCCGCCCACAGAACTCCCCGGAGAATGTTTGACTACGCAGAAGGGGCTGCTCACCGGGGAATTTCGGTAATTATCGCCGGGGCAGGAGGAGCGGCTCATCTTCCTGGAATGGTCGCCAGTCTTACAAGTCTTCCGGTGATTGGTGTTCCGGTGAAAACACGCAGCCTCAGCGGTCTGGATTCCCTGCTATCCATCGTACAGATGCCCGGGGGTATTCCGGTGGCTACGGTGGCTATCAATGGTGCGAAAAATGCGGGACTTTTGGCTGCCCGCATTCTCTCCCTCTCCGATTCAGGTCTTAGGCGGCGAGTTGAGGAATATGCTGCGGGTTTGAAGGGGCAGGTGGACGAAAAAATCGACCGCCTTGAACGGCTTGGCTGGAGCGATTACGTGAACAGCATGGAGTGAAGCCGGTCAATCTGATCCCTCAGTTGGTCCACGTGTACAAAGCGGGCCTCTCTGACGGCCTCCTTGCCTTCAGCAAAGACCAGAATTCCCGGGATGGTGAATATACCGTGCTGGGCTGCCGCTTCCTGCTGCTCCCGTACATTCACATAGACCGATTCGATCTCAGGATAGTCCTGTAGAATTTCCAGAACCTTGGGTTTCAACGCCGTGCAGACACCGCAGTCGGGGGCTGAAAAATATCCCAGGAGCATCCGGTCATGTTCTATATGCTGTTTCAGTTCATTAAAATTCCGTATCTCTTTCACGAAGATTGTTATATATATTATTCAATATATATTCAAGTCTTGAAGCGACGTTTTTTCCATTCCGCCGTTTATCATTATTGATTTCCACCGGGAAACAAACTACACTACGCTCCACACCGGGTGTCTTCAAAGCTGATTTTTGAACGCATCTCATCCGAAACAAATTTACTGTGTAATGATATACAAACAGGAGTATCCATGCCCCTAAACTGCGGTATTGTGGGACTGCCCAATGTGGGTAAATCCACCATTTTTTCTGCTCTTACATCTGCTCCCGCTGAAGCAGCTAACTATCCGTTCTGTACAATTGAACCCAATGTGGGCCTAGTGACCGTTCCCGATTCCCGGCTCACCCGAATTGCCGAGCTCATTCCCCCTCAGAAGCTGATCCCCGCTGCGGTTGAATTTGTTGATATCGCAGGCCTGGTAAAAGGGGCCAGCAAAGGCGAAGGTCTGGGAAATAAGTTTCTCTCACACATCCGTGAGGTGGGGGTGATTGTTCATGTGGTACGATGTTTCGAAAATGACGATATAATTCATGTGGATAACAGCATAGATCCCGCAAGCGATATTGAAACCATTAATGTTGAACTGGCTCTGGCTGATCTGGAAACTGTGGAGAAGCGCTTTGCCAGGCTGGAAAAAGAAGCCAGGAGCGCCGATAAAAAAGTTCAGGCTATGGCGAAAAGCCTGCAGCCAATTCTGGCGCAACTGCAGGAGCTCCTCCAGGAAGGAAATCCTGCCCGGAGTCTTGAGCTTGATGAGGAACAGGAAGCTCTCATCCGGGATATGCACCTTATCACCAGGAAAAAGATGCTCTATCTCTGCAACGTGGACGAACATGATATTCACGGAGAGAACCCCCATGTGCAGAAGGTGAAAGCGATAGCCGATGCTGAAGGAGCAGGTGTGGTGATTCTCTGCGGTCAGTTGGAAAAAGAGATCGCCGATCTGGAAACAGAGGAAGAGCGCAGGGAGTTCCTGGATGAAATGGGCCTGGAGGAAAGCGGCTTATCTGCGCTGATTCGGGAAGGATATAACCTGCTGGGATTACGCACCTACTTCACCGCCGGTGAAAAGGAAGTACGGGCCTGGACCTATCATCAGGGAGATAAGGCCCCCCAGGCAGCCGGCGTGATTCACAGCGATTTTGAGAAAGGGTTTATTAAAGCTGAAGTGTACCATTGCAGCGACCTCTTTGAACTGGGGTCGGAGGCAAAGATCCGCGAAGCGGGGAAGTTGCGGATGGAAGGAAAAGAATATGTGGTGAAAGACGGGGATGTCATGCATTTCAAATTTAATGTCTGATATTCTGTGAAATGTCTGATGTGTTGAATTTCTGACCATTCCCCGGCTGCATCCTGATTATTGGACTTAGGTAGCTAACATGCTGACGGATAATTTCCTTACATCGAACTCACTGAATCTGGAAGGACGGAAGGCTTCGGTGCTGGTGGTGGAAGATGAATTTATTATTGCCGCTTCCATCCAACGCTCCCTTCTCCGGCTCGGATATTCCATTCACGGGGTGTGCAATTCCCCCGAAGGGCTGGAGGAGCAGTTCAAGAATGCTCTACCGGATATTATTCTTATGGATATCGAACTGGAGGGGCAAACCACCGGCATAGATGCCGCCCAGGCTCTAAGGGATACTTACGGCATTCCGGTGCTGTTCATCAGCGGCCTGAGGGAAGAAGAGGTCATCCGCCGGGTGCCGGAAACCATGCCCTTCGGGTTCATTGCAAAACCCTTCACCGATCATCAGCTTCGAATGGCCCTTTCCATAGCCCTGTATAAAGCCCGTAGCGAAACCAGAATCCGATCCCAGGAGATACAGATTCAGCAGTTACTGGAAAACATGAATCAGGGCTATTGTCTCCTGGATGACCGGGGATATATCCGCTATGTGAACCGAAAGGTTCTGAATACTTTGGGCACGGTAGAAGAGCGGTTGAGAGGGAAAGACGCCCGGAAATTTGTGGTTGGGGGGGAGGCTTTCTTCAGGATATTCCGCAGAGGAAATGATAGACCCCTTCGTTTGCCCCGAAAGATTTGCCCCGAGCCCTTTCAAACCAAAATTGTGTTTGAGCAGGTATCCATTCCCTGCTACATAGTTCCCCAATTAATTATTGATGAACATACATCAATTCTCCAAGGCTGCTTTTTGTCCATCCTGAACCTGAACAATCTGGGGGGCAAAACGGCTGAAAATATGGTAGAATAGCAGTACATGGTACATGTTACATTACCGGTGAAAGCCCGGCATTTGCTCCAGCAGGAATATGAAGAGCACGTAGACAGTTTTGAGCGTGCACTCTATGAGCTGCACAGAAGACTGAGAAGTCTTCTTGACCGGAAGCGGATCCGTGCAACGGTTAAATACCGGGTCAAAAGCTTCTCAAGTTATTATCAGAAAATTCAGCGCCGAAGCAGCGAAAACGGCCACCATGAAAGCGTGCTCATCAGTGACGTTCTTGGAATTCGGATTGTCTGTCCCTTTATAGATGACCTCACTGCCGTGGAAAACATGTTGACCGGCAACTTCAGTATCCGGGAGCGTGAAAAGAAGGGCGCAGAATTTTCCTTTAAAGAATTCGGCTATGATTCCCTCCATTTTCTTATTAACCTTCCCGAAGATCTTACCGAAAGCTTTCATCTGAGCAAGGATCTGGTTGCAGAAATTCAGCTTCGCACCATTCTCCAGGATGCCTGGGCTGAAGTGGAGCATGAAATGGTGTATAAATCCCAGATTACCCCATTTGATGTAAATCTGCGCAGGAAGCTTGCTGCCCTGAATGCCAATCTTTCCCTCTCGGATATGATATTTCATGAAATCCGGGTATATCAGAGAGAGCTGCAGCATCAGCTGGACCGGCGGAGAGTGGCATTTATGTCCATGGTTCAGAGCAGGGATATGGAAGAGGATGCCAAAACCGCTCCCCCGGCGGACAGCCTGGGAAGTTTTCCCGATCATCCTCTTCTCCAGAGTGTGAGCACTGAGACCCAGGAAAGTCAGCTGCTGAAGGCTTTGTACGCTCACAACGCCCATCACTATGAAACCGCAATAGAAATATATGAACGAATTTTATCTGAGGATGCGCCGGAAAGTATCCGCACCATGGTGTTTCTTCACCGAGGGATGGCCTTGTTCGCAGTATCCCGGTATGAAGAGGCCGAAAAGGATTTCCGCAGTTCCCTGGATGTGAATTCCGATAATGAACGGGCCCATCACTATCTGGGGCTTTGTCTGCGCCAGTTGGGCCGTGAGCAGGAAGCGCTCATTGAATTTGACTCCTGCCTGTCTCTGAACGGGGGGAACAGTGATGCTTTATTATCCAGAGCTCAGCTGTATTATTCCATGGGCAATTACTCGGATGCAATTTCCGATTGTGATACAGTGCTGAACAATCAACCGGGGCACAGCCATGCCCGGAGATTCAGAGAGTTTATCACCGGACAACTGGGAATGTAACGGAACACGGGAGATCAGTCATGAACAGGGACAGCTTTTTTGCCAGCGACAATGCATCCGGAGTGCATCCTGAAGTTTTCAAGGCCATGAAACATGCCGACAGTCTGGGCCATGCCATCAGTTATGGAGATGATGGTATTACGGAGAAATTCCGTGCGGAAATGACAGGGATTTTCGGAGAGAACAGCCGGTCGTATTTGGTGTACAACGGTACGGCTGCAAATGTTATCTCCATCCGGAGTCTCTTAAAAGGATATCAGTCGGTCCTTGCCCCGGCCACCGCGCATCTGGAAGAAGATGAATGCGGGAGTCTGGAGGCGATTTCTGGAAATAAAATTGAGCATCTGCCCCATGATGGGGGAAAAATCCGTGCGGAGGATATTCCCGGGAAACTTGGCCGAAGAGGCTTTGTGCACAGCACCCAGCCGGGAATGGTGAGTATCACACAGAGTACCGAGCTGGGGCTGGTGTACAGCCCGGAAGAGCTTCGGGAAATCGGTGAACTGTGCCGGAAAGAGGGGCTGCTGTTTCATATGGACGGTGCACGGATCTCCAATGCGGTGGCCTCGGTGCTGGCGTCTTCCCATCCGGGCTGGATGCAGCTTTCCGATACCGAGCTTATTTCCCGGGGCCGGGAAATTCTCCGCTCAATGACCCTGGAGGCCGGTGTGCATGCTCTCTCTTTGGGGGGGACGAAAAACGGCCTGATGTTTGGAGAAGCGATAATTCTCATGAACGGCGCAGAGGAAAATGCCGACCTGGAATATTATCGGAAACAGGGTGCCCAACTGGCCTCCAAAATGCGCTACATATCCGCACAGTTCAGTACCCTGTTCAATGGAACCCTATGGCTGAAAAATGCCTTACAGGCGAATGCCGCTGCCGCACGCCTTCATAAGGGAATTGATGAGATAATCTCCCGACACCGGGATCTTCTCACCGATAACCGGGGTGGGAAAATCCGGATTATTTATCCTCCTCAGGCAAATGCGGTCTTTCTCACAATTCCCCGGAGTTGGGGGAGCCCACTCCAGGACAGGTTCCGATTTTACAATTGGGACGAGGAGAGTTACCGGCTCATGTGCAGCTGGGACACGGCGGATGAAACAGTGGATGATTTTCTTACCATGCTGGAAGGCTTGATCTCAAACAGCTGAATCCGGTGCCCCAGCTTGGAAAGGCGGGGGGTCAGATCGACAGCGGTTTAGAAAGGCGGGGAGGCAGATCGACAGCGGTTTAGAATGGCAGCGGCTTGGAAGAGCCGTGGACTAGTCGTAGAATTCATCAGGCCGGCGATCGGGAATCTGCTTAAAATCTCCTCCCTCCTCCTCATACGTTTTATCGAAGAACAGGCCGCAGAAGCAGTGGCCGTGTTCCTTTTGATCCGGAACATTATATACACATGGACAGACAATATCCTTGTCGGCCTCACGATCCCCGGCTCCGTCCCTGCAGGGGCAGAGAAAGTATCCATGCCGGTTATAGGTGGTCTGGAGTCCCTTTTTAATATGATCAAGAAACTCAGGATCCTTATTGACTCCCCAATCCTGTTTATCTGCAACCCGGAAAATAAACCGGTCTATGTCATCCAATGATTTTTCTTTCTTACTCAATGTTTAACAGCTCCCGCCATTTTTCTTCGGTAAAACCGGATACCGCCTGTTCACCGTCAACAACCAGAAGGGGAAACAGGGGAATGCTTCCGTGTTTTTCCTTCAATTCAGCCTTGATATTTTTTTTGACTTCCCTGTCGATAAGATCCATGAACAGATACTCATAGGCATACTCATGTTCCTTCAGGAAGTTCATCGCCTTTTCACAGAATGCGCAGGTGGAGAGGGCATACACCCGTAGAGCCGGCTCACGCTTGCTGCCCTCCACTTTTTTGTAATCAACAGATTCTATATAACTCATAGCTCCGCTCCCTGTTGCTCAGTATACATCACTCTTTCCAATTCGTGTTCAATTTCCTCCAGCCGGCTGCGCAGGCTGTTCAGGCTTTTTTCTATCCGTTTCTTTTCACTCTCGAGCTTCTTTACCGGATCTTGCTGTCTGGCCGGCTGCCGCTCCTTCAGTCCTTGTTTCACCATATCAGGACTCAGCCCGTTACGAAAAGATTCTATTGCCTCGTGACGGGCATCTTTGTTGCGTACCCCCGCCAGAGTCTTCATATTATCAAACCCCAGATCCGGCGGAAGATCCATCGCTTTCACCTTCATGAGGGTGTTTGCGGTATTTTTTGGGAGCTGGAGTACCCGTTCCACAAAGTCCTCGAATCGCGCATTATGCTTCCTGCACAGCTTTTCAGCTTCCATAAGGGCATGGCCGAAATCCTTCATCAGTTCGCCGTTTGCCTGTATAAATTTCTGCCGCATCTGTTCGGCAAGATCCTGAAGCTCGGGAATTCCATTCAGGGTATTCTCATAAATCCCCATCTCTTCGGCTTTCAGCAGCAGTTTATGAAAAATACTGCGGAATGCGGTGGTGTGGGCACGGTTGCTTACCGGCGTTTCCGATGTTGTGAAGTGGATATGATGGGCGAACTCATGGATTGCCGTGTATAAAAGGGCGGAATCACCGTTGAAGTTTCTGTTGTGCAGAATGATTTCTCGGGTTTCGGGATGATATAATCCATGAACTTTTTTACTTTGTTTGCCGGAAAAAATAACGGCGAACTCTTCCACATCCGGTTCCAGCCGGAGTAGGGTGTCTTTTACCTGATCCTGATTCATGTCCCCTAATATAGGCAAGCATGGGAAAGCTGACAATGGGGGGCAGTACAGATCATTGACAAACATGAGCGGAAACGTAAAAATAGAACCAGATTTCATCTCAAATTAAATCTTCGCCGACTGCATATCTCATTATGAGGTGAATAAAAGGAAATCACCGGAACTGAATACCGGTGGACCCCCAAGATACAGCAGCAGATCGGCACAGGAGTATCCCATGGCAAACCTGAAGCTAAAGCCCGGTGTTATTACCGGTTCTCAGCTCGATGAAGTTCTCGCATACTGTAAAGAACAGAAGTGTGCTCTTCCCGCAATGAACGTTATCGGTTCCAATTCCATCGCCGCATCCCTGCAGGCTGCGAAGGAAGCGAAAGCACCGGTAATTATCCAGTTTTCAAACGGCGGAGCGGTATTTAATGCGGGAAAATTTGCAGACAACAGCGACCAGCGTGCGGCAATTGCCGGTGCAGTATCCGGTGCCCACCATATCCGCCGAATGGCTGAATTGTATGGAGTACCCGTAATTCTTCATACCGACCATGCGGCAAAGAAACTGATTCCCTGGGTGGAAGGCATGGTTGCTGAAGGCGAAGAGTTCTTCAAGAGTAACGGCGAACCCCTTTTCTCCTCCCACATGCTTGACCTCTCTGAGGAGCCCATCGAAGAAAATCTGGAAATCAGCGCGAAAATGCTGGAGCGGATGGCAAAGATTAACATGCTGCTGGAAATCGAACTGGGTGTAACCGGTGGAGAGGAAGACGGCGTGGATAACAGCGCAGTTGACAGCTCCAAGCTCTATACCCAACCCGAGGAAGTACTCCAGGCTTACGACGCACTGATCAACATCGGTAAATTCACCGTAGCCGCGGCATTCGGAAACACCCACGGGGTATACAAGCCCGGTAACGTGGTTCTTCGCCCGGAAATTCTGGATAACAGCCAGAAATTCATTGCCGAGAAGCGGGGAACCGGGGAAAAGCCGGTGAACTTCGTTTTCCACGGCGGATCCGGATCCAGCAAGGAAGACATTAAGGAAGCGGTGGGCTACGGCGCCATCAAGTTCAATATCGACACCGACACCCAATGGGCGTTTACTCAGCCCATCGTGAAGTACGTGGAAGAAAATTCCGCCTATCTTCAAAGCCAGATTGGGAACCCCGATGGTGCGGACAAGCCCAATAAAAAGAAAATCGACCCCCGCTCATGGCTCCATCTGGGTGAAAAAGGCGTGGTTAAACGGCTGTATCAGGCATTCGATGAACTGAACGCTGTGAACAAATTCGATTTCTAATTTGCATACGGCAATTTCAAAAATCAGCGAATTTGGAAATTGCCAAGACCTTTAGAAATCATAATTACATTTTATGTATAAGGCTTATGATTTCGACCCCGTATCGAGCATCTTTCAGAATTTCATTTTGAAAGATGCTCTGCATATCAGTTGATAACATCGTTATTTCCCAAAAAGGCCGGCTGCTCAGGTAGCCGGCCTTTTTTTTCCTTTTGAAGTGATATACTGTAAACCAATACATTTTTGGAGGCTTTATATGAAACGTAGATTGCAAATAGCAATAATGGTTGTTTTGGCAGTTGTCCTTCTCGGCGGCTGTGATTTTCTCAATTTTTTGGGAACCGGAAAGGTCGGCGTTGCGGATCTTCCCGAAATCGATTCAAGCACTCAGACTCCCAATACCAAGGATGATGCATATCAGCTGGTGATGTCCGGCTCCCAGGATATCATGATGGGCGGTATGGGTGCTGTATCCAATGACTCCGACTATCAGGACGCAATGGAAGCTGCTTCCATTATGCAGAGTATTATTTCTCAGAATCCGGCATTTGCATCCTATTCGGAGCTCGGATCCAGAACCGTTGAGATTGAAACCAATGAAACAACGGAGACCGCCACCGGTTCTGTGGTAGTTACCGACGAGACCTCCCGGGAGGGAGATGTTGTAGTGACGGTGAATTCCGCAGAGATCAATTGGGATTTTGCGTACGACGAAGCCAACAATAATACAACTGGAAAGGCGGATGCGAAGGCGGATGTGACTGTAGTGAACATTCCTTCCTACTACCTGAGCGGAGCCACCGTATCCGGTGCTGCGAAATTGGCCGGATCTGTGAATATAAAGGAAAGCAGCGATGATGCGTTGAATGCTGCGTCTCAGGTCACCATGTCTATTGGTATGGCCGTGGACAATCCCGGCGGACAGGGCGGAAAGTTTATTCTGAACCTCAGTACGAGACAGTCTGTGGATATTGATTTTTCCACTTCAAATACTCCGGAGGAAGATGACATCCCTGAATTCGAAATGACTCTGGAAGTATACGATGCAGGGAATTCGCTTGTTGCCGAGTATGAGTTTACCTCAGAAGAAATATATGGCGATGCTATGACTGCCACATTCTAATTCATGAAGCATCCGATGTAGTTCAGACCGCATTCCAGCGAATGCGGTCTTTTTTTGTATGTTTGCTATGTTCCCAGCTCACCGGTATACTTCTACTTTATGAGTGCAACACGCCCACGCTCCGGAAAATACGGCTCACATCGGGGTACCTGGTATCCTTTAGACCACTCCGCGAAAATATGGCCGGCGGTTCTCAGCCAGCGCTATACGAGCCTCTTCAGACTTTCTGTGGTGCTGAAGCACCGGGTTGAATATGAGCCCCTGCGTACCGCTCTTATGCACACCATGCAGCGTTACCCCTATTTTTCCGTTCAGCTTCACAGGGGGCTGTTCTGGTACTATCTGGAAGAACAACCTGTGGATCCCCGGGAAATTCATCCCGATTTCCAATGGCCGTGCATGGATTTCCGGGCTATTAAAACCCACCGGGTTCTTCTGAAAATTTATGTGTATCAGCGGCGGATCAGCCTGGAGATGTCTCATGCCCTCAGTGACGGGGGCGGCGCCATGGAGTTCCTGAAATATCTCATACGCGAGTATCTGCATGCACGGACACCTGGCTTACCCGGGGAACCGGATCATTCTGCCCCGGAACCCGGCGAATGGGTGGACAGTTACCTTGAACATGGCATGAAGAGCGTGCCAAACAGCCCCCTCCCGGCCAGAGCGTTTCATGTGCCCTTTGCCCTGCTGCCCCGGGGAGAGTACCGGGTAGTCTCAGGGTATGTATCTCTGGAGAGTGTTCGAAGCCGTTCTTCACAGCTGGGGGTGAGTGTAACCGAGTACCTCACTTCATTGCTGTTCTACGCCCTCCAGGATTACTGGTTTGCTCTCCAGGATGCCAATCACCGTATTCCTGCCAGGTATTCCCGGCCCCTGCGGATCCTTGTGCCGGTGAACCTCCGACCCATTTTCAACAGCCGTACCATGCGGAATTTTTTTGTATACGTGGATCCGGAAATTGATCCCCGGCTGGGCAGATACAGTTTTGAGGAGCTGGTCCGATTTGTGCATCACTACATGCGGGGCCAGAAACACCGCCAGAACCTCCGTCGGCAATTTGCCCGACATGCCCGGACTGAGCGGAAAATCTCTGTACGGCTGATTCCCCTTCTGCTGAAAAATATCGTGTTGTCCCTCAGTTACCGCAGGCTGGGGGACAGCAGGTTCACCACCAGCCTTTCCAATATGGGAAGCTTTTCCCTTTCCCCGGAAGAAATGAAAGAGATCGACTGGGTGGACTTTTTTCCTCCCCCAAGCCCGGTAATGAAACAGGCGGTAAGCGTAATCAGTTGCGGTGATACACTAAGTATCAGTTTCGGAAAAATGATCAGTGAAACGGTAATCGAAAGGCGGTTTTTCCGCCTCATGCGCCTGGAAGGCCATGATGTGCGTATCTTCAGCAATTATTCCAGGAGCGGCCCATGAAGTACTGTCCAGAATGCGGGGTGGGGGTTGAGAATGATACTCATATATACTGCCCCCTGTGTGCTGTAAAACTCCAAAGCGAATCTCCGGACAGCGTTCCGGATTCGTTGAGCTATCCTCAAACCCGGCTTGAAGGGTTTACCGGCGATCTCAGGCGAAGGCCGTGGCTGCTGGCAGCTGTTAGTGCAACCGTCCTTCTGGTTCCCTCGGCAATCAGTCTTATTGTAGATCTGTTCGTGAACAGGATTCTTACATGGTCTCCCTCGGTTCTCTCATCCCTTCTGCTGCTGTGGCTCTACATAGGAATGCCTCCCCTGGTATTCTACCGGAAAGAGAAGAACCTCAGTGAGGGCGAACGCAGACGAAGCCGTCGGAGCAGGTTCTGGATCCTCATGCTGTTAAATACACTTGCTACATTTGGATTTCTTATGCTGGTGGATGCACTTCACGGGATGCCCGGGTTGCAGTGGGCTGTAGATTTCGGAGGGCTGGTCTGTCTGTCAACCTTCGCCGTAATTATGTTGTTTTTCTACACCCTTCAACCTCCGGGGGCCGCCGGAAGGGGCTGGGTTCTTTTTTTCCTGCTGAGCCTTTATATCGGCAGCATAGATCTTTTGGTTTCCACGATTCTGGGTGTTGAGACAAACCGTGGATGGAGTCTGATCGTTGCCGCCAGCCTCATACCGATCGGGATTATCTATCTGCTCATTGTGTATGCCCTCGGGCACAGCGAACGTGCCCGCCGGCGACTTCATCTCTAATGCAGCCACAGACTGAGTTCTCCCGGCATGCAAGCCATTATTCTCTCTGTTTCAATTATTTCAGTGTTGCGATACTGAGTGGTTCGCTCAGCTTGATATGCTTATTCATGGCGAAGGCGGTAAGTTGTTCCCGTAAATCTTTAGCCTGATCTTCGGTGACTGCGCTGATCCAGAAAGCCCCGCCCCCTCCGGCTCCGCTGAGTTTTCCTCCACCGGCTCCAAGTTTTCGGGCTTTATCCAGGATTCTATCCATATCCGGTGAATTGAGCTTAAGGGCTTTCAACTGTTCCCCGGCTTTATCCGCCAAACTGCCCAGCGTTTCAGATATCTGCCGGGCTTCTGTTTTCCGGTCTGATTGTTGAGGGGCGAATAGGTCGATGGCCTGGTGGGCAATCTCTCCCAAATTCCCCACGGCATCCACAATCTTCGGGCGTTCCTCCAGCATTCCTTTCTGGATCCGGCCAACCAGTTCTTTGGTGTTGCCCACCCGGGGAACTGAGCCGTAAATAATCCAGATATCCGACTGGGGGGAAGGCAGGGGAAGAATGTCGGGAAGACGCCGTGATCTGGGGAAAAACGCTGTAAGACCGGAATGGATTGCAAGACCAGTATCAATTCCTGAAGGCGATCCGTGAAACACTTTTTCCAGTTCATTGGCAATATGCCAAAGTAAATACTGCCGCTGCTCGGTCTCGGACCAGCCGTGCTGAAAATTCGGCAATACATGAACAAGCGCTGTTTCTGTGCTTTCCCACAGGGAGTTGATATACCGGGCAAAGGCAACGCAAAGGGCTGCGGAACTTCCAAATCCCGATGAGCGGGGGATGTTTCCTTCAAGGATATAGCTTGCTGCGGGAAAACGGATTTGGGGATTGAGGGTCTCTGCGGTTTCCAGCAGCTGCCCCGCAGCTTCCTCCTCTTCCCGGTTCAATCCCGGGAAGAACTGTCCATCTATGAGAGGAGGCTGCAGAGGGGATTGATGGGAGCTGTCCATGCCGGGGCTGATGCGAATTTCAAGACTGAGCGGCAGGGAGGTTCCCAAGGCCGGATACCCGTACACCGCCGCATGCTCTCCGAAGAGCAGCAGTTTCCCATGAGCTGAATACGCGGTGGTTTCACCTGGGGAAGGCATGAATACTCCTGAACCTATGGCACTGTGAATTATCCGGCATGTCAGAGTATAGCATCGCCGTTGGAGCTGAACAAGCGAAGCCCGTCATGATCCGGATGGAGGGATTCGTAGGGATGGTCCAGCTCGAGACGGCTGGTCCGGCTGAGAAACAGCAGTCCCAGTTCATTGCCTGCTCCGCTCCCCTTCCATGCTGATTTTTCATAAAAGGGGCTGGGGGGAGAAATCCAGCTGCCTACCCCGATCACCTCTCCCAGTTCGGTGTACAACATCCTGAGCTCGGTGATGAGCCGGAGTACTTCATCCTCGCTGCTGCTCTCCTCCATGCGTTTCATCAGGGTTTGGGAGTCCCGAAAAAATTCCTGTGAACCCTCGGGGGAGTGCTTTTTCCAGTTGTGGTATTTTTGTACCGCAGTTCTGCTATCCACCTCTTCGGGTCCGGGGAAGCTGTAACTGTGAAGTTTGAAGATGGGATGATCATCTCTCAGGTGGCGCCAGCGCGGCTGCTCCCCCCCGGTGAACACTCCCAGAGAACCATGGCAGCTGGTGAGAATATCATATCCGCTGCCCCGTTTTCCCTGGGCATAGCGGTGGGCGTTTACGGCGATTTCCGCAATCTGCTGCCGGCTTTTTTCCCGGTCTGTCATCGTTACATTTTCGACCCAGGCGTACATCAGGGAGGCAAGGATCACCGTTGCCGCCGCTGAGCTTCCCAGACCCAGTTTCCTTCCCTGGCGGAAAAAGCTGCGGGTGTCCACTTCGATTTCCAGGGGAGGCAGCGTAAGACCCATATTGTTCAGATCACTCAATACCGAGCGATACACGTTGATAATAAAGGGGGGATGGGGGTTGTCCATGGCAGTATTCAGGCTGATAGCTCCATCACCGGTTATGGCATGCACCACGCTTTTCGGTCCTGAAGCCGGCCAGGCCTTCCCTTCAGCCTGAGGGCCGCAGGCCATGGCGATGCCCAATCCGCCTGATTCCAGAATCATGTACTCACCGCATATGAGCAGATTACCCGGTGCACGGGCGGTGACTGCCTTTCTACCCTGTTGCTCTCTCATGGCTGACTCCATGAATCGTCCCCGGGCTTTGCCGATGGGATTGATGCATCTGATGTTACGGTCATACCTCCGCCTACAGCACTGATGGACCAGACATAGTTTTCAGAAAGTTGTTGCAGCGCAGACTCCACCTCCGGGACATGATCTTCCAGGGTAATCAATTTCACTTGGGGACCCGCATCCATGGTTTCATATACCGGAATACCTGCGGAGCGCAGCTCACGGGCCAGCTGCATAATCTCAATGCTTCCCGGCTGCCAGTAAATAACAGGGTCTGCGGCACTGAACATGGTGGAAAACATCCTGAGATAACTCTGCCTGATAAGGGGGCCCAGGCTTGCAAGATCCTGCTGAGCAACTGCCTTCACCGCCCGGTCATACAGGGCTTGGGAGTCTTCCAGCCATGCCGGGTAATAGGGGGATGTCTTCCGGGATTCCTCCATGGCATCTCTGCTTGAGACCGTCTTCGCTCCCTCGCTTACCCGGACAATGAGACAGCGGAGTTCGGGCCAGTGGTTTGCATTGTGTATACAGCTGGCACTGCTGCTCCCCCGGGGGAAGCTCACGAAGCCGGGAAACACAGACCTGCTGGCGGAACCCGACCCCGCTCTGGCGATATCAGACAGCAATTCCGGAGAGCCGGAGATTCCCAGTTCTCCGGCAGCTGCGCCGGCCAGGGCGGCAAAGCCGCTGGCGGAACTTGCCAATCCTGCGGCGGTGGGAAAATTATTGCTGCTGTGAATATCAAAGTGGCCGTAATTCAGGGTAGACTCTCCACCTGCCTGTTCGCCGCTTCGGCGCAGGAGATTGCTGAAAAAGCGGGAGAAACGCCGGGGATCCTGGCGGACCCGGTTAATTTGCACCTCCCAGCTGATGCGGGTGTTCCCAACCTGCAGTTCCCCGGTATGGGGGCCGCTTCGAAGCTGATCCTTTCCCCGCAGGAATTTTGCACTGGTCCGGGTTTCGAAGGCCTCCAGACTGATGCCCAGGCTGGATGTTGCAGGAAGATTATTCTCGGTATCGCTTTTTCCCCAGTATTTAATCAGGGCAAGGTTGGGGTGTGCATGTGCTGTGGTCATTATCGATTCCTGTTCATCTCTTCAAGCAGTCGACGGGCCTGCTCAATGTTGTATGTGCCGGACTGCTGAATACGTTCCACAAGAAGCGGGATATTCTCTCCACGGGCTCCTGCTTTATATGCCAGGCGCCCTGAGTGAAGCTTCATATGGCCTTTCTGAATTCCCTCTCCCGCAAGCGCTGAGATTGCGGCAAAGTTTTGCGCCAGTCCTAATGCGGTGGCCAGCCGCGAAAGGGTGGGGGCGTCGGGGTTTCCCATAATATCCAAGGCGAAACGGGCCGCCGGATGAAAGGATATTCCCCCGCCCACTGTGCCCAGGGCCATTGGAAGTTCCAGCTCACCCACAAGTTTGTCTCCCTCAATTTTGAAAACACTGAGACTCCTGTAGCGGCCGCTTTTGGCCGCCCAGGCGTGGGCTGCGGCTTCGGTGGCCCGGGTATCGTTGGCGGTTGCCAGGGCCAGGCTGGAAATACCGTTCATTATCCCTTTGTTGTGGGTTACCGCCCGTGACGGATCTTCATCGGCGATTTCATAAAGCTTCACAATACGCTCTGCAAGCTCTCTTCCGCCGTACTTACCTCTGCTGAGGGCCGTGAAAGGGATTGCAAACCTGGCTTTGGCCCGGCGCTTTACTCCGTCGTTACTGAGGATGGCCATCAGTTTAACTCCCCCGGTGATCTGTTCCAGAAGGGGTGAAATAGTCTCTGCTGCGGTATTGAGAATATTGGCTCCCATTGCGTCTCGGACATCCAGGGTGAGTTCCACCCGGAGCGTTGCGCTCTCTTCAAGCCAGCTGATTTCTATCCCACGGTACCCACCGCCTCTGCGGGTCATGGATTCCAGTACCGGTGACAGCAGTTCTTTCAATGACTGTTCCTCTGTTTCAACGGCCCTGATGGCGGTTTGGATGTCCCCGGGGGCGGGAGTATCTGTACCGGAGGAAATATCCAGGTATATATACGCGCTCATAAGCGGAGCATCCGCGGAAGTTTCAAAGCCGCCGTTTCTGGCAATAATTCCCGCTGCATAGCCTGCTGCTGCAATTACCGAGGGTTCCTCCACAGAAAGGGGGATGTGGTAGACTGCATTGTCAACCAGAAAACCCTTTGCTATTCCCATGGGAACCGGCATGAAGCCCACCGCGGATTCCACCATCACATCCGCCAGATCAAGCATACTGTCAGAATGTCCTGCGGCATTCACCGCTTCGGTATCCAGCTTGAGCACCGGGTCGTGGGCCAGAATTCTTCTCCTCCGGTGAATGGTGTATTTTCGGAATTTGCGGTCGTTCAGCGATGGTGCGACAGCGGGGGCGGGTTTTCCCTCCGGCTGCTTTTCCGGTGCCTTTTCCGGGCCGGAATCGGCGGCTGATCCGGAAGGTGAAGCGGAGTCATTGGAACCCGCAGTGAAGGATGCGGTTCGGGCAGCACCCTTCCGTGCTGCATTGAGAAGCTGCTCTCTCTGCCTGCTGAAGTCCGGATCGATAAACAGCGGGGCTTCCTTTAAGCGGGCAATGGTCGCACTCCCGGTGAGCAGCATTGTTCTTCGGAGAGTGAGAAAAATATCTTCCAGATACGATTCCACCGCTGCAACTCCGCCGCTTCGTGCAAGCCGGATGAAGGGGAGGGCAGAGGCGGCAAGATCTCCACCCAGCGCCAAAGCCCGGGGATAATCCATGGGTTCTCGCAGTCCTCCGGATGATATGATTCCTCCGTTGGCAGGGACCAGCCCGCGTTTTCTGCAATAGCTGCTCAGGGCAGAGAGGCCGGGCGCAGAAGGGATGCCCCAATTTTCAAAGCCGTGAAGTTCCCGGGGAATCTGTTCATTACTGTTGGTCTGAAGACCGTTGCCCTCCAGCCGTTGATCATGTTCTTCCCTGAAGGCCTCCACAGAAAGCCAGTTGGTTCCTCCCGAGCCGGCCATATCCACATACCGAACTCCCGCCGAGAACAGGGCAGCCGCTTCTGCCGGAGGAATGCCCGCACCGGTTTCTTTCACAATAATGGGAAGATCGCTCCAGGCGCACAGCTGAGCTATGAGGGGAAGAATGTTTCGGAAGTCTATGTCGCCCCCCTCCTGGAAGAGCTCCTGACCCGGGTTCAGATGTACGGCCAGTGCATCAAGCTGTAAGTCCCGAAGAATGGTGTAGAATTTATTCAGCAATGCTTTGTCATGTTCCATCAGCTGGGGCAGCTGTACCGCCCCGATGTTCCCGATTACCGGAACATCGGGAGCTATCTCTTTGAGGCGGAAATGATCGATCACTTCGGGTTTTCGAAGAAGTATTCGAAGGCTGCCGGTTCCCACCGCGACCTTTTTATTCTGGGCGGCCTGTGCGAGAATTTTATTCAGCTTATACCCCTGCTCGGATCCCCCGGTCATACAGGAAATCATGACGGGGGCTGTAAGGGTGTAACCGAGAAATTCACAGCTGCTGTCTATTTCTTCGTAGTTCAGTTCAGGCAGGCTGCTGTGAATAAACTGCACCCCGGAGAAGGCACTGTTACCCCCCTCAACAGGATATGTTTCATCTGTGCAGATATTAATATGGGCAGCCTTCCGGCTGCCCATCTGTTCCGCCGATTCCCCGGAGTGAGCCTCCGGAGATATCTCAGTATGGTGTTTGTGGGTTTGATTATTCATGTCGTTCCGTTATTTCTTGTAGCTGTATTCCCTGTACCCGTCTTCCCGAATGCCCTGCAAAACAAATATGTCGGATGGTATCTGTTCTCCCTTTTCCTGAATAATACTGTTAATCGATTCGGGATCGGTGGGGAGTTTAATCCATTGTTCATATTCATCCCAGCTTGCCGAACGGTCGTGATTTAATTGGGAGGATACATTCCAGCGGGCCAGCCGTTCCGGTGCCTTGGAGGAAACGGTTCCCGAGATAACGATCATGGTGTTACCGCTTCCATAGCTGGTGAGGAGGATCTTTTTCCCCACGATATCCTTGCCGTAGAGTTTATAATTTTCAGCAAGCTGGGCAGCAAGATTCAGGTAGAGCGCGCCGGTGTAAATATTTCCCACCTGAGCGGTTGCTTCCAGGGCGGTGTAAAACCCCCGGGCATTGAGAAAGTTTTCAGCATCCACATCCCGAAGATCTAAGTGCTGGTTCAGCATCCTCTTGATTGCGTTGGAAGCCATCTGGGCGAATGGAACATGGAAAACGAACATATCCGTCTCTCCGATGATTTCCTTGAGGGGACGTCCCACACGCTGGGCGTGATCTTCAAGTGCTTCATCCAGCGCTTCATGATAACATTGTACCGAATATCGCCCCTTAACCTTTGCAGTGGTGCTGCCCAACGGCCGGAAAAAGTCATCCACGTCCGATGATGAGTAGCCCTGGGTTTCCAGATCCAGTTCCACCAGATCGGGATCATTCTCCACCAGAAGGCTTACTGATCCTGCTCCCTGGGTAATTTCTGCGGTTGACGGCGCATCATAGCGGGCAATATCTGAGCAAATAACCATTCCCCGTTCATCGGTTCGGGGGCTTGCCTGGAGGAGAGCGGAAACCGAAAGCATTGCCAGAGTTCCGCCGGCACAGGCATGTTGTACCTGGAAGCTGGAAATGGTGGTGGGCAGTTGATAGTCCGCCCGTTGAAGCATACCTTCCACATAGGCGGAAATGGGTTTGCTCATATCCACAGATGTTTCGGTGCCCACGGTTAGGTAGCGCAACTTCCCTAAATTACAGTCGGGATTTTGGTCGAGAAGACGTTTGGCTGAGTTGGCGGCTATGGTTGCGTTATCTTCAAAAACATCCGGAAAACGGATTGCCTTTTGTCCGGTGACATCTATGGCCCGACGGAGGCGACGCTCAAAATCAGGGTCTTCCTTCACTCTGGAATCCAGAATGGTGTCCAGAGTAATTTTCGGTGAAGGAATGTAAAGTGCAATGTCGCTGATTCCTACTGATCGTTTTTCCATGAAATCCTCTCTTGTTTTGCCGCTGAATCTTAAAAGACAATCTTGCTTACATGACTGTTTCGTTAAGCTTTTGTCATCCAAACATACTTCACCCCTCGCCCATGGGCAAGGAAAAAGTTCACATAATGAAATGTTTTTCCATAAAATCACGCATCGTGGTTAACTGTGATAAACATCACAGGATGTATATCAGAATATGTGTAAAATAAAAAGGCCGGGATCAAAAGTATACAAAAATTTCCAATTTTTCCCGGAGCCCAGACCGCGAACCGGTTCAGCGCAGTGTAGCGAAAGGTGCGTGCGTTACGCACACGAGTGCGCCGGTATGCAGGGCGCCGATGGCATGCTGGATTCTGTAAAATTATTTATCTGAGTAAACTCATGTCGGTAAATGAAATAAAATCCAAAAAAAGTATTTGACAGTACTGAAGTCTGGGTTTAGGATTTTCTGTAGTGACGCACACGTGTGCATTAGGTGTTTCAGGAGGGCGATGTGAAGGTTACAATCCGGGATATTGCAAAGATCGCCGGTGTGAGTCATTCCACCGTATCCCGGAGTTTGAACGATCATCCTTCCATTTCCGCCGCTCGGCGTGAGCAGATCAAGAAGATTGCCAATGAATTAGGCTTTGAATACAACGCCAATGCCAAAAGCCTCCGGGGAGGTAAGGTGGGTACTGTGGGAATTATCGCTGCAAAAATGGATAAAGCCTCATTTTTTCTTGACTCCCTCATGCGGAAAATCACCCATGAAGAGCAGAACAGCTTTCAGGATTACATTGTGTCGTTCCCCAGCGACAGCATCCAGGGATCCAATAATATCCGACGCCTGGTGAGCGCCGGTAAGGTGGACGGGTTTATTCTTCTCCATCCTGATATCAGCTATTCCGATTATGAATTCCTTATGAAACAGCAGGTTCCTTTTGTGCTGCTCCATTTTAAGCCTCAGAATTTTACCTATGAACATCTCAATTACTATCTCACAGACCATGAATACGGGGCTTACATCGCCACAAGCCATCTTATTCAGCTGGGGCGGAGCAATATTCTTACGGTGAGTGAGGGTGGAGGAGAAATCCAGTTTCTGGAGAGGAGTGCCGGATTTAAGCGGGCCCTACACGAGCACGGCATTGCATTCAACCCGGAAATGCTTATAGAAGGCGAATGCAGTTTCGATTTCGGCAGGCAGATTGTTCAGCAGCGTCGTGGTGCACTACACAGGATTGACGCCATCTTTGCACAGGCCGACGTTATCGCCCTGGGAATCATCCATGAGCTCAGAGAGTTAGGAATACGGGTTCCCGAGGATATTTCCGTGGTGGGTTATGACGATATTCTTATTGGTGAATACACTACGCCCAGACTGACCACTGTGCACCAGCCTACGGAGGATATGGACCACCAGGCCTGTCTGAGAATTAATGAACTGATCAACGGAAGCGATGAAGGAGAGCCGGTGCAGAAAATATTCAAACCCGGTCTCGTCATCAGAGATTCCTGCATCAGTACGGTGAGTAATGTCTCACCCTAAATATGTTGTAAGTGAGATCGCAGTATGGCGATTTCGGAAATAGAAGAGGAGGTTGGCTATGCCACGAACTAAATTGTCTGTACTACTTATTACAGTACTGGCAGCATTCGTCCTGTTGTTTGCAGGATGCGGAGACGGTGCGGATGACGCTGCATCTGAACCGGTTAACGAGGAATACGTTAACAATGCGTGGACAGACGGTGAGGACCTGTCCGGTACCACCGTAAATATTTTCGGTGCATTTGTAGATGTGGACGCCGAGCGATTCGAAGAGACAATGGTTCCCTTTGAAGAAGCTACCGGTATCGATATCGTATATGAAGGCTCCGGAGATTTTGAAACACTTGTGCGGGTGCGCTCAGAAGGCGGCGATCCCCCGGATATCGCAGCATTTCCCCAGCCCGGTCTCATGGCGGATCTAACCCGTCAGGGATATATCCAGGACATGGGTGAATGGTTCAGCATGGATTATCTCCAGGAACAGTATTCTGATGCCTGGATTGACCTGTCGTATGTTGATGATGTGATTGCCGGCGTATGGTACCGAGCAAACCTGAAGAGTCTTGTTTGGTATGCAAAACCCGTATTTGAAGATGAAGGCTACGAAATCCCGGAAACCTGGGATGAACTGCTTGCTCTCTCAGACCAGATGGTTGAAGACGGATACACTCCGTGGTCCATCAGCATGGAAAGCTCAGGCGCAACCGGATGGGTTGCAACTGACTGGGTGGAAGATGTGCTTCTGAGAACCGAACCCCCCGAAGTGTACGATGCATGGGTTGCCGGCGAACTGCCGTTCAACAGCCCGGAAATCAAGCGCGCGCTGGATATTATCGGTGAAATCTGGTTCAACGAAGACTATGTGCTGGGCGGAACAGACGCAATTCTCACTGTTCCCTTCGGTGACGGCCCCACTCCCCTGCTGCAGGATCCTCCATTTGCTCTCATGCACCGTCAGGCAAGTTTCATTACCGGATTCTTCCCCGAAGGCGGAGACGAAGTTGAACAGGGTCTGATCGACTACTTCTATCTTCCTTCCATCGATGAAGAAGAAGGAAAACCGGTACTGGGTGCGGGAGACATTTACTCCGCATTCACCGACCGGCCTGAAGTACGGGCGGCAATGCGCTACCTGAGCCAGGGTATTTCAACCAAGGCATGGGTGGAAGCAGGGGGATTTGTAAGTCCACATAACGATGCTTCACTGGACTGGTATCCATCTCCTGTTGAACGGGGATATGCGGAAATTATCCGTGAAGCCGATACCTTCCGTTTCGATGCATCGGACTTGATGCCCGGCGCAGTTGGTGCAGGAACATTCTGGACCGGCATGGTTGACTGGGTGAACAATCAAGGTGAAAACGTGGATCAGATCCTCGACAGTATCGATGAATCGTATCCCGAATAATCACGGCTAAAGGTTTCAGGCGGCGGAGGTTCCGCCGCCTGTTCCTGTTTGGAGGCACGCATGGTCGTTCAAGAAGCGCGATTTCAAAAATTACTGCTGGCCGTTTTCTGGCTGGTACTCGTTCTCGCCCTGCTGATTTTTGCCTTTACCATTATCGGTAATAAAGACAGTGGAATCCCCACATTTGTTAACGCGATTCTGGTAATAGTTGTGGGGATCGGCGGTATATGGGCTTTGTACTGGTCGGGAAATAATGTGGCCGAAATGACCGGGGAAAAACGCCGGGATAAAATCGTAGCGTATTTCTATATCTTTCCCGCCCTTTTTATTTTAGGTGTGTATCTGGTTTATCCGGCAGTCCGGACAATAATCCTCAGTTTCTATGACAGAACCAGCACCAACTTCGTGGGTTTTCAGAATTATGTGCATATTTTTTCCGATGGGAAAATGCTCATTACTCTGAGAAACACTCTCATGTGGGTGGTTGTGGTTCCCTCTGTTGCGGTTTCGTTGGGACTTGTTATTGCCGTGCTTGTGGATAAGCTCAATCCTACCGCGGAAAAGGTGTTCAAAGCACTTATTTTCCTTCCCATGGCGATCAGTTTTGTAGGTGCCGGGGTAATTTTCCGGTTTATCTATTACAAAGCGCCCTTCGGAAGTGAAATCGGACTGTTGAATGCAATCCGGAATTCAATGGGGAATGAGTCCATAGCCTGGCTGATACAGGAGCCCTGGAACAACTTTCTATTGATGTTCATTATGATCTGGCTTCAAACCGGGTTTGCGATGGTGATTCTCTCATCTGCTATTAAGAACGTTCCTGCGGATCTGCATGAGGCCGCCCGTATTGACGGTGCAGGTCCATTCAGAATCTTTTTTCAGATCACCATCCCTTACATCAGAAACAGCATCATCATGGTAATGACCACGATTCTGTTTCTGGTTCTCAAAGCATTCGATATTGTATTCGTGATGACCAGCGGAGACTACAACACCGATGTTGTGGCCTCGGCCATGTATGACCAGACATTTCAGCAGGGAAACTTTGGTGTAGGTTCCTCCCTGGCTGTACTTCTGTTCATCTTCGTGGTCCCGTTTGTTATTCAAAACATCAGAAATATGCGCGATAACGGAGTGTGATCATGGCAGATACCTATAATGCAGAAAACTATAAAGACGTGGATCTGGAACCCAAAAAAACGCTGAGATTGGGCAAGCTGCCGATTTACCTGGTGATGCTGATCCTTGTAATTATCTGGACCGTCCCCACAATGGGCCTGCTTGTTTCTTCTTTCCGGCATCCGCAGCAGATCAATAACTACGGCTGGTGGGAAGTGTTCGGAGATTTTTCCCCCAGGCTGAATGAAGACGGTTCACAGCGATGGCGAAATCCGCCTCCGGAAGGACTGACGCTGGACAACTATGAACGGGTTCTCGGGACATCCACCGGACAGGGCGGTGCAATGGGACGGGCTTTTCTCAACAGTCTGTTGGTGGTAATTCCCTCCACCATAATCCCCATAACCATTGCCGCCTTCGCAGCCTACGCCATTGCCTGGCTGAATTGGGTCGGCAGACGGGCCGTGCTGTTTATTATTGTGGGACTTCTGGTTGTCCCGCTGCAGATGAGTTTAATACCAATCCTGCGGATTTATACCAGATTGGGGTTGAACGGGTCATTCCTGGGAATATGGCTAGCCCATACGGGCTTCGGGCTGCCGCTGGCAACCTACATATTATACGGCTATATTTCGGGGATACCGGGATCAATAATCGAGTCGGCATATCTTGACGGTGCCACTCCCTGGATGTCTTTTACCAGGCTGGTTCTTCCCCTTTCGGTTCCCGCAATCGCATCCTTCGCCATATTCCAGTTTCTCTGGGTATGGAACGACTTGCTGGTTGCCCTGGTTTTCCTCACACGGGGAAACATTATTCTGGTAACCACACGTTTACAGGAACTGGTTGGATCGCGGGGCCAGGACTGGCAGACACTTACTGCCGGAGCCTTTATCTCAATGATTCTCCCGTTGGTTGTATTCTTTGCACTCCAGCGATACTTCATCAGAGGGATGATGGCAGGTTCAGTGAAAGGATAATAGTAGAGGTTAACGTCATTCCTGCCCCTAACAGGAATGGCTTAGTCCCAGAAGCATGTAATAATTCCGGCAGTGGATAGTTACCCCCTTATCCGCTGCCTTTTTTTGCCCGGGATCGCAGGGCAGGCAGCCGGTGTAACCTTTTGGGGGCAGGTAATGTGTCCCTTTTCGGGGCAGGAAATGTGTGTCGTGAGTTATGAAAGATCCTTGCAATGGGTCGAAAGCATGATTTCTCCACTAATCATGATTATGATTGAAAAAATCCTGGCGGTTACCATTTTTCGACTGAGAAAAACCGCCACTGAGGTATAGATGTATGAAAATCGCAATTGATGAGCAGAACAGATTTAATGGTCGGCTGGGTGAAGCGCTGAGATCGGCTCCCGAAGACTTCACTTCTGCCCAGGAAGTCTCTCAACATCTGGGCGGACGCTATCTTGGTTCAGGCAGGGCGTCCTTTCTCTTCTGGGCACCGGAGCTGCTAGATGCCGGGCTTCGACCCGGGTCTTTAGGGCTCGAGATTCTTATCTCCCAAGAAGAACCGGATTTCAGCCAGGCAAGCCAAAGCCTGACGTTTCGCATTGAAACGTTTCCTATGGTTCAGGAGGGTGAATTCTGCTTTGCAGTATTGGAGGGGCTGCGTCCCGGATCCCGGGATCATCTTGGGCCCTTATACCGATTGTGTTATGAAAATAATGACGGGGAGAAGCGCTGTATTCTTGATCCTCTGGCTGCTTCCATACCCTTCGGAGCCGCAGCTCCTGCGGAGCTTTACGATATTGACGGAATGCTGGAAGGGCGCAAAGATCTTGAGTATTTCCGAAATCTGTTCCAATCCGAAAACGTGTTTAGCGAAGATGACGGAGTGCTGCGGATAGGGGATCCGGTGAACATGCTTGAAGTGCATTGTCCCACCTCGAGTCCCGAAGGAAGTCTTGCAGGCTTGAGCCGGATTTACCGCAGCATCTCCCGCAAGCTGGCACAGGGCGAGTCTCTTGAAAGTTGGGAACAGAATTATATTGAATATGATGCAATTCAGCTCATGCCCATCGAGCCCGCCATTTTATATGAAGGGGGGCCGGATTTTTGGAGCGAAACTTCCCGTCGAAAGGAAGAACTTACGGTGAAACTTCGAAAACCCGACACGCTGAACTGGGGCTATGATACCATCACCCTGGGTTCCCCCGGGGTTAACCCGGTTCTTCTTGAAACCCGCAGACCCCATGAGTTCCTTGAGCTGATTGAAACCCTTCACAATTTTCATGATTCGCCCATTCGCATAGTTCTGGATGTGGTGTACGGCCATTTGGATAATCAGGCCATGGATCTTATGAACTCGCGGTATTTTGCAGGCGCAAACATGTACGGGCAGAATGTGAGCTACTCCGACCCTATGGTCCGGGCGGTGATTCTTGAGATGCAGAGGCGGAAAAGCGATTTTGGTGTGGATGGTGTGCGGGTGGACGGTGCACAGGATTTCAAGAACTACGATCCTGAATCCGGCCGGATGATTCACGATGATGATTTTCTGGAGTTGATGAACCGGGTAGAGCAGAAGGTGGGTGACTGGACCTACCGGCCCTGGATGATTTTTGAGGACGGCAGACCCTGGCCCCGGGATGACTGGGAGTTAAAATCCAGTTACCGGGAGATTACCAAAAAGCTTCCCAATGTGATTCAGTGGGGGCCCCTTACCTTCGCCCATAATACACCCTTTCTTTTTACCTTTTGGGCCATGAAATGGTGGCGGATTCAGGAGGTGTTTCTCCATGGAAATAGCTGGATAACCGGAACATCCAACCACGACACTCTGCGGAGGGGGACACAGGTGGACCCTGAATCGCGGATTAATACCTACCTGGGGGATAATCTGCCTGATATTTTCAGGAAGGCATATGATAATCCCGCAGTGCGGCTTTTTGATGTGTTTATGCCGGGTATTCCCATGGATTTTCTCCAGTCAAACATGCATGTGCCATGGAGTTTTATTCGCAACACCGATCGCCGCTGGGCGGCAAAGGTGATGTCCGAAGAGGCGTATTTTCTGGACTGGGTGCTCACAGATGAATTGTTTTCCCGTGAATGGGTGTTCAGCCGCCTGAAAGCCAGGGGCTTCTCCAGCCTCAAGGGGCTTAAACGTTTTGTAAGAAGCCTGAATCATTGCCTCCAGCTTGGAGACCAGGAGCCGGGCAGGGCTGCACAACTGCTCAATGCATTGGAGCTGGAAGGACCCGCCCAACTGGATGGGGAAGGTCTGGTGTTTCTTGCCCGGGATTGGATGGAGGATGTACATGAGATCTGCCGGGTCAGCAATTACCTGTCCCGCATAGATCAGGCTGCTTCCTCTTTCGGCTATGATCTACGCAGTTTCCTCAGAGCGAAGCGTTGGCTGAAGGAAGCCCCCGCTAAGGGGGACTACGCGGATATGCTGCGTCCAGCCGACGGAGCGGTAATAATCCACGGCATCCGCACAAGTCCCGACGGCGGGGTGAAGATTCTGTTTCTGGCCAATATGGAAGGGGAACCGAAAACACTGCAGCCTGCAGCTCTGCTTGCAGGCAGAACAGAATTGACATACAGCTGGAAACTGATCACCGCCACACCGGATTTACAGGCTTCCCTCAACCCCCAGGGAAGCAGTTTTGACATCAATGCAGGCATCACCCTGGAAAACGCCCAGGGTATTCTTCTGGAATCATATTAGTTCATTGGGCGGGTGCGTATGTATAGTTTTCCGCTCTATGGGAGATGCTCCCCCCGCCCTGTGGAAGATGGCCTTGAGGGTAAGCGGGCTAGCGGATGCTGATATCTCCGCTGGTGGTTGCCGCCGTCAGCGGAGTAGCCCCTTCACCGGCATTCAGCCGTTCCTCGGTGCGGAAATCGAAGACCCTGATATCGCCTGATGTGCTTCTGCATTCAATGCTGTATTCTGCCAGCTCTCCCAGAACATCCAGTTCTATATCTCCCGATACACTGACAAATCTCCCCCCCTGAAATACCGCAAGGTTATCGAAGCGGATATCTCCGCTTGTGGTCTTTGCCTCAAGCCCCCCGGTGGCCTCTCCAATATTGATATCACCGGAGCTGCTTTCGAAGCTCATGAGTCCCTCCACCCGTCTGATATCAATATCGCCGGAGCTGGTCTTTGCCGATACATCTCCCTGCATCCCGGTAATATCCAGATCGCCTGACGCGCTGGAGAATTCAAGGCTTCCGCTTACGCCCCTGCCTTCCATATCTCCGGAGGCAGTGGTTACTCTGAGCTCGCCGGTGATTACTTCCTGAAGACGGATATCTCCGGAGGCTGAGCGTATTTCAAGCACCACGTTTTCGGGTACGGTGAGGGATAGCTTCGGCTGTTGGGTGGAAAAGATGCGCAGCGATCTCTTCGGCCGGATATCAATGCTGAGCCGTGTTCCAGTCTTCGACATATCTATACTGTAATCACGGGGGTTGTAATCGCTGAGCTGCACGCGAGAGTCCCGGTTGGAAGGACCCAGAAGAATATCCCATTCAGGTACGGATACGGTAATTTCTTTCACATTTGTAAAACTGTCCTGCTGGATTTCTTCACCCCCTTCGGCCATTATGGCCGAGGTCGGGGTTATTAAAAGAAATGCTAAAAGGGGTATGCAGGTTCGGATCGGTTTCATGTAAACTCCTTGTGATCAACGTGCCGGAGCCCTCCGGCGAGCTTCGTTTAATTGTACAACACCCTGAAGTGTTATGTTTGTTCCAATTGTCACTGAAGTTTGGAAAGCCAGAGTTGGCTCAGCGGGGGAATTTTCAATGAGGCTTGATCTCCCAGGGCGAATTTTTCACCGCTGAGCAAATCTTCTGCATCCGGCCATATCCCTTGAAGCCTCATATGGTTGCTCTGAATTTCTTCCGTCCACTCATTGAAATTGCTGATAACCAGAACCTGTTCCGACGCATTGCCTACGCTGTATGCCAGAAGATGGGGGTTTTCCACTCCCAGAACGGTGGTTCTGCTTTCTCCAAAGGCGGGATGCTCCTGTCTGATCCTGATCATCATTCCCAGCTGGTCATAAATACGGGCGGCATAGTTCTGTTCGGGGGATTTCTCCCGGGAGTCAAGGATGGTGCTGATCCGTTCCCAGTTAAACGGAGGCCGGTGAATCCAGCGGCTGTCCTGGCTGAAATTGGGGGCACTCTGGTAATCATACCAATTCAACTGGGCGAGCTCGTCACCCAGATATATCAAGGGAATGCCGCTGATGCTGATAATTATCCCGTGGATCAAGAGGTGTCGGCGAATCCCTTCTTCAAGGCGGAGCCCGGCCTGTTCTTCCCGCTGAGTTCTTCCGCCCGGTTCCTCCAGACCTTGTTCTATCCCGCAGAGACTTGCACAACTACCGCTGATACGGCAGTCACCGGTGGCGGGGTTCAGCTGGAAGGGAACGCCCCGGGCAAACGATCCTGAGAAGCGGGCGGTATAAAAGTCGTTTAAAAATCGCCGGTGATCGTTACCGTTTATTCCAAGCTCCCAGGCATCTTCATCGGCGAACGTCCATCCGATATCATCGTGTGAACGTACATAGTTTATCCAACTGCATGATTCCGGGATTTGAAACCGTTTTTGAAGAGAGTGCTGAAGGAGGTCGGTTTTCCTTGTTGCCAGGGATTCCCAAAGCAGAGCCATCAATAGAGGATTGTAGGAAAGCTCACACTCTTGGGGATTGATGTATTTGGCAACCTCATCGGGATGAACAATTGCTTCGGACTTGAACACCATTGCCGGTGCGGCAATCCGGGCTGCAGCCCGGAATATGCTGATCAGGGTGTGAGCCCGGGGAAGGTTTTCGCTTACCGTCCCTTTTTCTTTCCAGACAAAAGCCAGGGCATCCAGCCGGAGTACTTCCGTGCCCCTGTTGGCGATATAGAGCATTTCCTCCACCATGGATCTGAACACCCGGGGGTTGCTGTAATTCAGATCCCATTGGAAAGAATTGAAGGTGGTCCAAACCCAGCCCTCCAGTTCATCATTCCATGTGAAACTTCCCTTCCGTGCATCGGGAAAAATATCTCGAAGATAGGAGTTGTATTCCTCCATCTCATTCCGGTCCCGCAGTACAAAATAGTATTCTTCATGGGAAAGATCCCCCTGCCGGGCAGCGATGGCCCAATCGTGTTCGTCACTTGTGTGATTGAATACGAAATCAAGAACCAACGAAATTCCTTCTTTCCTCAACGCAGCTGCAAGCTTTTCCAAATCCTCCATGGTTCCCAGGCGCGGATCCACCTGCCGGTAACTGGATATGGCATAGCCTCCGTCGCTCTCGCCTTCGGGTGCTTTAAATAACGGCATAAGATGAAGATAGGTTATTCCCAGCTTTTTCAGGTAAGGGATGTGGCTTTTCAGCTTTTTCAGATTCCCGGCGAAGCGGTCAACGTAGAGCATGGCACCTACCATTCTCTGATTTTCATACCAGTGGGGGTGATCGGTCCTGGATGCATCCAAGGTGATGAGATCTTCCTGACGATCCCCGTATGACGCCACAAGTGATGCGATTAACGTTTCAATCTGGTAGAAGAAGTCCCAGCGGCTTCCATATAGATCCCTCATTCCCTGGAAGAGATTCGGGAAGTGTTGATCCAGATTCTTTTCAAGTAGAAGCCTCCTGGTACCCTTCAGGGTCTCAAGTTGAGGGGCGAGCCGTTCCCTCAGCAGCCCCAATGCTTCTGCAGCCTCGGTCTGTCTGCTGATTTGCGTAATCGTCCGCGTAGATTGATCGTTTTTCCTGCTGTTCATATGCGTATACTCCTCATATTCGTATACTTCATGGATGCTTTCCGGGGTATCACCGAACTCCGGTTAAGAACTTCCGCACGCTTTCCGATCGGGGGCTGCCTGCTGAACTCAGCAGCTTCCCCTCTGAACCACTTCCAGGTCCAGGTACACCGTGCGTGTCTGCGGTGTTTCGCCGGTTTCCAGAATTTCTTTCAGCATGTTTCCTGCAAGTTGTCCGGAATAATCCAGATGCTGATTTACCGTGCTTAGGTTCAGGTACTCGGCCATATCCAAATCATCAAAGCCCAGAATGGCGATATCCCGGGGAATATTTTTTCCCAGTTGTCCGGCGGTCTGAATCAGTTTTGCCGCAATTAAATCTGAGGAGCAAAGTACCGCCTGGGGGTGAACGGGCCGGGATAACAGTTCGGTGAACCATTGGATTAACGAGTTGTCGCCCATCTCTCCCACATAGATACAATCTTCCAGTCGGGGCGACTGGGTTGCAACAAGCGCATCGGAAAAGCCTCTCAGCCGTTCAGACGTGGATTGCAGGGTGAAGTCATGGGAGGAGCGTTCACCGGCAAAAGCCAGCAGCGTGTAGCCCCTCTTCATGAGATAGCTTGCTCCCAAATATCCGCCCCGGTGGTTATCCACCACCACCGAAGAAAACCCCGACAGACTGTTTTCCACCGATATAACGGGAAGACCCGACTCCTGCAGCACCTGTATTCGGTCGGAAGGAATATTCAGGGAGAGGATTATCACCGCATCCACCCGTTCACCGGCACAGATCATATCGATATGCTCTTCTAACTGCCGGAGACTTTTCACCGTATAGACGATCAGCTCATAGTCTCCCGGATTCAAACTCCGGCTCACTCCCCGGATTCTTTGCACAAAGGATGCTTCGGTGAAGAAGGGCGTGATTATGGCGATTCTGTTCATACGCTGTCTGGCTCTGGCCATGGCATCCGCCCGGGGTACAAATGAGAGTCTGGAGATCGCCTCCAGCACGGATTTTCGGGTTCCCTCGTTTACCTTGGCCGGTGCATTCAGAACTCTACTGACCGTGGTGATGCTCACCCCCGATTCCCGGGCTACATCATATATTGTTGCTTTTTTCATCCTGCCGCTCCCGGAAATCAGCTGTAGAATAAGAATGAAAGTGCTTTCATAAAAACAACTTTCATGATAGTGTTTTTTTGCAGATTGTCAAGAAAAATCAGGGAGGAACCGTGGGCGTTAATAATATCTCTTTCGAAGACTATGAAACCATGTGGCGCAACGTATATGAGGGAGTCGTTTCCAACGGACGATGGAAACAGGAATGCCGGGAGACCTGGGAGCTGCTTCAAGCAGCGGGTGCCCCGGGAAGAGTGGTGCGAAAGACCGACGAGGCGTCATCCCTTCCCCAAAACCAGCCATGGTATGAAGATTTAGTAGTATACGCGCTCTACGCCCAGCATTTTAATGAAAATATCAGCGGAATTATCTCCCGGCTTGACTACCTGGCAGAGCTTGGCGTGAATTGTCTCTGGCTGCTACCGGTGCTCTCTTCACCCATGAAGGATGAAGGCTTCGATATATCCGATTACCGCTCCATTAGGGAAAATCTTTTTCGCGACGGTCTGGATGAATCGAAACGTCGGGAAATTTTCGATGAATTTATCAGGAAAGCGGCGGAACGGGGAATTGCGATTATATTCGATGTGGCAGTTAATCATGTGAGCAGCCAGCATGAATGGTTCCGTAACGCCCTGAAGGGCGAAGATAACCCGTACCGCGACTATTTCATCTGGTCGGAAGATAACCGGGGGTATTCACAGGCCCGGATTATCTTCAAGGGCATGCTGGACTCAAACTGGACCTATTCCCCCGGGGCGGACAAGTATTATTTTCACCGCTTTTATCCCCACCAGCCCGATCTGAATTATCGCAATCCCCGGGTGCTCTCGGAAATTATCCGGGTGTTCAGCTACTGGATTCAACGGGGCATTCGGGGGTTCCGTCTGGATGCCGCTCCATATCTTTGGAAGGAAGAGGGGACCAACTGCGAAAATCTGGGAAAAACCCATGACATTATCAAAATCCTGCGCAAAAGCGTTGAGTGTATTCAGGAAGATGTACTCCTTCTGGCGGAGGCCTGCCAACCTCCCCGGGAGGTGGTGAGTTATTTCGGCGATAACGATGAGTGCCAGGCAGCCTACCATTTTCCCCTGATGCCCAGGATGTACCGCTCCATTCTGCAGGAATCCGCCGAACCCATCGTAGATGTGATGAAACCCGGGGTGACACCCGCTATTTCCAGAGAAAATCAGTGGTTCACGTTTCTGCGCCTTCACGATGAGCTCACCCTTGAGATGGTGACTCCGGAAGAACGTGAGTACCTTCACAGCCGCCTGTGCAGAAGACCTGAGTGGGATTTCCGCAATGGTGAGGGAATTTCCGCCCGGCTTGCTGAACTCTTCGACACAGCCGGTGAAGTGCTGTTCGCGCACCTCCTCCTTTTAGGGATGGGCGGTAATCCGGTGATTTACTACGGAGATGAAGTATTGGAGGGCAACAATGTAGATTTTGCCCGGTATCAGCAGGAGCGCACCGGCTTTGTGGATAGCCGTAATCTGGTGCGGGGGCCGTTAAAGTGGAGCCGGATTGATGGACGATTGGAAGATCCTGCCTCCGATGAAGCCTGGCACTACCGCAACCTTGCCGCCGGGATTCACTGCCGTCTTTCCCACCCCCAAATATCCAATGCGGCGGACGAGCAGCGGGAGGTGTTGTTCACGGCTGACGGTTCGGGAAGTGGATTGAAACTGATAAAAGAAGACGGTCTGGAACTCTACTATAATTTTCATCAGAGCCGGCAATTGACACTCCAACTGCCCGTTACGCACAGAACCATTCTCAAATGGAGTGGACAACGGGAAGATGATCTAGTGCTGCCGGGGAATAATGCTTCCGGAAGCAGTTTTTCACAGACAGTCTCGTCGGTGAAGGCGGAGGAGGCGGGGAAGGCAAAGAGCGCCGGCGGCCCCGTTTCCAAGCGGGCCGGAAGCGGGGAAGGTAACAGTGAAGTTCACCTCCCGCCACGGGGAGTATTGTGGATTGCCCGATAGCGCAGCTGCTGTCAGTCGTTCTTTCCAGTGGATGGCTTCACCAACGGGCGGCGTATCCTGTGGGCGGCGTATCCAGTCCATGGAGCAGGGGCAGGTTCCTGAAGGGCAATCAGTCGTCGCTGCGGGCAATCTCTATCTGTTTCTCCAGCTGTTCGAAGTTTTTGCTGTTCTGTTCGCCGATTGCGGTAACCTGGGAACTCTGATCCAGAATTCTTGCAGCAAGATCTTCAAGTTCTGTTATTGCCCGCCGGATCCGCTCTCCCATTTCCCGGAGCTGGGAATTCTGTTCCGTGTTTGCATCAATTTCCCGTTTCATGGTTTCCATGGAGCGGTTAACCAGGGTGTTGCTTTGGCGCAGGTGCTCTATTGAGCTGTTGATATCCCCGGTTCCCTCGCTGAGTTCTGACATTCCGGAAATCAGTTCCATAAGGGCCCGGGAAACATCCTCAATGCTGTTATTGATCCGGGAAAAGGCCTCCCGCAGAATGGTGCTGTGTTCGGTGGCCTGGGCGATCTTCTCATTACTGGTCACCAGGGTGTTTCGGATGACCCGGGAATTCTCCTGGGTTTCCTCAGCAAGTTTTCTGATCTCATCGGCAACCACCGCAAATCCCCGGCCGGCATCACCGGCATGGGCGGCTTCAATAGCTGCATTCATGGCCAGAAGGTTGGTGCGGCTTGAAATACCTTCTATTACCTCAATCACTTCCAGGATGCTTTCGGAACTACGGGTAATTTCTTTGAAATCATCGATTGTTTCTACAACCTGATCCATTCCTTCCCGGGACATATCCACAAGGGATGTCATCAGCTCCTGCTTGCTGGATGCGTTCTCACTCATATTTCGGATCTGTGCACTGATCTCTTCTATGGCGCTGGAGCTTTGATCGATGGCGTGGTTTTGCCGGTCCATGTTGTCCCTCACAGTGCTGTTGGCATTCTCCATCTGTGTGTTGCGCCGTTCGCTGTCATCCATGCCCTGGGAAAGGGTGGAAATTTCTTTTTGGATCTCTTCCACCCGTTGAGACATGGATTCAGCCACCCCGAGGCTTTCCTGTGCGGTTAACGTGAGGGTTTCGCCAACATTGAACGCCTGGGTGGTGGACTGGAGAACATCGTTAATGCGCACATACCGCCGAGTATCCCGATCAGCTTCTTCTTCCAGAAGTCTGAGGGAATGAAATTGGTTTCGGAACACCTGGAAGCTGAAATAGGATGCCGACGCAATAAGGGCGAGGGAAATGACGTAATTTTGTACCAAATGGTCGGTGATTCCCGCCGCTCCAAGGGTTGGAGAGATGTAGAGGATAAATAGAAGAAAATTCACCAGAAAGGTGAGAATCAGCATCAGGATAACCTGTCGGATCCTGTAGGCGAGAATGGGCGTTGTCACAAGTACGGCAAGCTGATATGCCGCTAGCTGGAAAACGGCGTTAATATTCTGCATGGCCGGACTGCGGAAGTTCAGCACAAACAGGGCGATGGGTGCTATCCAGAAAGTGATGAGCAGCATGTAACTCACAAACTTGAATTTTCCCCGGGATATGAGGACGGTACCAGATGCCAGAAGCCCTGCGATCAGCCATTCACCCAGAGCAACCATGATGCTGCCTTCGGAGAAACGGATTGCTCCCATGATGAGAAACATGGCGGGAATGACAATACAGATGAGAAAGAGGGTTACCGCCTTCTGCTGGATAGTTATACTGCGTTCCGCATAGGTTTGTTTGATCCTGTCGGTAAGTTTCATGAGTGCTCCTGAAGGGATAATGGAGTGGGAGGGTGTCTTTTATTACCTCCATTTACCTAATATAGTATAGTTCAGTTGATATTGCTCATGCCAGTTGTCTTCCACTGCTTCGCAAATTCAGACGACTGGCGGGTATCCTCAATGTCCTTCCCATGCCTCCGGCGCTTCCAGGTCATTGCGGATACCTTCCGCCCCGATATGTGCAAAGAACAGCGCTGCCGGAAGTCTTTTGCAGAAACCATTTTCTATGGGAAATTTGCTCTTCTTCGTGTGCCTCTCTATGTGCCTCTCCGGTTTTCCTTCTTTGCATGTGTGTGAGAGATTTTACCGCGATCCCGGCAGATTGGCGAAATGTTTTTCCAGCAATGCGAGGGTGCTGTGAAGGGGAAGGGGTTCTCCCAGCGCAAGACCCATAAACAGATCCGCTCCGGAATGGTTGAGAAGCTCCCATAGCTCCTGGGTTTCCACTCCTTCCAGCACCACATTCTTTTTTCGGACATGGCCCAGCTGTACGGCGATTTTCAGAAACTCCATGCTGCCCTCATCATGTGAAACATCTGTGAGAAAGCTTCTGTCTATTTTCAGATAGGAGGCTGGAAGCTGACTCAGATATGTGAGAGAGGAATGCCCGGTTCCGAAATCGTCCACCATAACCCCGACTCCCGATTGTTGAAGCTGCTGCATTTTCGCTGCGTTGACAGAAAAATCGGACATTATTTCATTTTCAGTAAGCTCAACCCGGAGTCTCGAAGGATCGAAGTTCTTCCCCATGGCAGTTTTCAGGCTTTCCAGAAAATAACTGTCATTCAGGTCTTGGGCGGAAATATTAAAAGAGGTGTAAACGGGGAAATCGGAGAGCTCGTTTTTCTGATGTTCAATCACCTTGTACATTACCCATTTGGTGATATTTCCTATAATGCGGCTATGGACGGCTATTGGAAGAAAGCTGTCGGGGGTCATTAAGCCCCTCTGGGGATGGTTCCAGCGGAGGAGCGCTTCCAGACCGATAATTTCTCTTGATGAATTAACAATGGGCATATAATAGAGCTCAAGCTCCTTCTCCCGAATTGCCCGGTTCAGATCGCCCCTGATCATCAGTCGCTCCATCGCTCTGTCGTGAAGTTCAGGATTATACATCATATAGGCTGCTTCCTGCTCCACCGCCCTGTTGAGAGCGGTCTGAACATTGCTGAATAACTGGTCCTTTGTTTCCCCGTCATCCGGAAACATGGCAATTCCGATGGATGCAAGAAGATGAAGAACCGTTTCTCTGGTGTGAAAGGGGATGGCAACCTGATCTTCAATTCGCTGAGCAATTATGAGCAGGTCGCTTTTCCACGCATAGCGGGTAACCATTGCAAGAAGCCTGTCACCGTCAATCTGGAATAACAGGTCATTATCCCTCAAGCTGCTTCGGATGGTCATGTTAAGGTGATCCATAATTGTCTCAGTAATACCATTTCCGTAGAGGGCCCGCAGTTCACTAAAGTTTCTAATCTGGATCATAAAGAGTGCCAGGCGCTGATCCCTGGGATCTCTTCCGGAATGTTCCAGTTCGGTTTCCAGCAGAAGATCCAGGGAACGGGTGGTATCAATATCCTGAGAACCCGCCGGTTCTCCTGATCTAAGATAAAGGTACACCCCCACCACCTGGGTCTGAGCCATGATGGGAATAAATCTGCGTTGATACAGTCTGCGGGTGTTCAGAGGCATACGCTCTGTTACAAAAGCCCGGCCTTTCTGAGCAGCTTTCTCAAATTGGGAGAGAATAGGGTCTTTTTCCGGAAGCTTGGATGAAACATCCTGTATTGTTTTCCCGGGCTCGCATTGCTCATCGAACAGGTTCCGGGCTGCGGTATTTGAAAATATGATATCGCCGTTCACCGTGAAAGCCAGAGTGGGATCTGGACTGCCGTCCAGTGCCAGTTTCATAATTTGCTTAATGTTCATAGCTTCAGACATGTCTATTCCTTCTATAAATCATAATGCACCAGCTGCGGTAAAAAAAGGGGGAATTGAAAAAGGTTTTCCCGAAGGCAATTTCAAAATCGGGGCTATGAAAAACGCTTCGATCATTGTACAACTGAGCTGTGAAAGATCTGAGTATTCATGAAATTATCAGCGCAGTTGATCCCGCAACCCGTATTCCTTACGGGGTATCACGGTACTATGCTTCCCTTGCGGAAGATGCAAATCCGGAAAACGATCCAATAGCTGCCCAATATATTCCCCGACCACAGGAGCGGATCTCGCTGTCTGAGGAATCCAATGACCCCATTGCCGACGAACAGTACAGCGTACATCCCCGGGTTATCCATCATTATCATGACAGAATATTGATCCTGGTGAACGACCGCTGTGCCACCTATTGCAGGCATTGCTTTCGCCGCCATTTTACCGGCAGTTCCGACGGCAGAATATCCGCCGGGGAACTGGAGGCCGCAGCCGAATACCTGAAAAATACTCCAGAGATTCAGGAAGTTCTTCTCAGCGGCGGAGACCCTCTCATGATGTCCGACAGGGAGCTTTCGGATATTATCATCACCCTGAAAAATGCAGTCCCCGGGCGGAGGCTTTTGTTCAGGATGGCAAGCAGAATGCCCGTGGTTCTCCCCTCCCGAATTACCGAGGATTTGGTTCAGGCCCTTTCCGATGCGGCGGACAAACGCATATGGCTTATTACCCATGCAAACCATCCCCGGGAACTCACCGGGGAATTTGAACAGGCAGCTTCCAGACTGGTGGATGGAGGAATTCCGGTGCTGAACCAGGCCGTTCTGCTCCGAGGCGTTAATGACTCGGCTGATATCCTTGAATCATTGTTTCGGGGGCTCATTCAGTTGCGGGTAAAACCCTACTATCTCTTTCAGGGAGATCTGGCCGCAGGTACGTCTCATTTCCGCACCGGTATAAATGAAGGACTGGATCTGATGGATGAACTTCGCTCGAGGCTATCGGGAATGGCCATGCCCACCTATGCGGTGGATCTGCCCGGCGGCGGTGGGAAAATCCCGCTTACCCGGGAGACTGTGTCTTTGGATAATAGTGAAAGCTATATTCTTAAGGACCGGCATGGAAAGGAATACCGGTATCCCAGAGAGCGGCACGGTGGTTAAGCCTCCGTGGATTTGTTATACTTGGCCTTCCGTTGTATGTTTAAACTATCAGATCACGGTATGGCGGAAAGGATGTATGCATGTCTGAAGCCGGGCCTTCGTACCCGGGGAAACCGGATTTTCTGGGCGGAAAATTTATTATCTCCGAAGCGGAACTCACTGATCCTCATTTCCAGTTCACCGTTGTTCTGATCATCAGTCATGACAGCGCCGGTGCCTTGGGCTTGGTGGTGAACCGACCCTCAGACAGCACCCTGGGGGATATCTTCCCCGAACAATTTGCTGATCACAGCGCATCCCATATTCCAATTTTCGTGGGCGGACCCGTCCAGCAGGAATACGTCTTCCTTGTGCAGCAGGGGCTTCCGGAAGACTATCGCAGTGAAGCGGCCATTCTGATTCACGATAACATGTATTTTGAACCCGATGTCCGGCCGGTTCTCCAGTTTATTCACGATAATTGGGATGATCTGCCCTACACCCACAGACCCAAACTGAGGTTGTTTGCCGGATACTCAGGCTGGGCAACCGGGCAGCTGGAGGCCGAACTGGAGGAAAAAGCCTGGGTGACCCATCCTTCCAGCAGCGATATCATTTTCTCCCCCAACCCAGAGGTTGGCTGGCGGAATGCGCTGAAGAAAAAGGGCGGCCTGTACTGGATTATGGGGGAAACCGGATCCAAACCGTCCATGAATTGAATATGTATAGTCATGGTTTGATCGTGTCCGACAATGAACTGATTCTGTCCGGCCATGATTTGATTGCGCTCGACCATGAACGGATCGTGCCCGGAAGGATGTGACCCAATTATCCGCTTTCAACAGTGCTTGGGGATCTGTTTCCGTATTGCAGAGCTTGAGTCGAGCTGATACATTCATTCATCCATGAATCGGGACCAAGAAAAACCCACCACCTACAGCATTGTAGTTGAAATGAAAAACAGCGGCATATCACTTCTTCGGCTTCTCAGTTCCCGGTTTACCTACCTGTCCATGAAACAATGGATTGAAGAGATTGAGCGGGGGCGGGTGAAGGTGAATGATCGGGAAGCCGGTTCACAGCAGGTTGTGGAAAGCGGAGACAGGGTGACATATCTCCCCCCAGACCTGAAAGAGCCTGAAGTGAATACCGGTTTTGAGATTATTCATGAGACCGCCGATTATATAGTTATCAATAAACCGCCGAATCTGCCCTCCCACCCCGGCGGAATTTACCGGAAAAACACCCTTTGGAGTATGTTGAAAGAGCGCTACTCGGATGTAACCATGGTGAACCGCCTCGACAGGGAGACCAGCGGAATTATTGTGGCGGCCCTCACTCCCCGGGGAAGATGGCTGTTTCAAAACGAACAGCAGAGAGCCCGGCAGCTGAAGAAGTATCTGGTAATGGTTCATGGGCGGGTACAAGAATCTATACACGCTGATGGGTGGATTTTCCAGGACAGGAACAGCAGCATTCGCAAAAAGCAGCGCTATTCCCCCTCCTTCCCCGACGGAATCAGCGCGAAAAACGCAGAAACCCGTTTTACACCCCTGGCAGCCAATTCAAGCTATACGCTATTGGCCGCAGAGCTGATAACCGGCCGAACGCACCAGATTCGAGCAACTATTTCCAGCCTGGGGTACCCGGTGCTCGGGGATAAGATATACGGCCGGGATGAGGGCTTCTTTCTCCGGTTCATATCCGATGGCTTGGGGGAAGCAGACCGGCAATCGCTCATTCTGAATCATCAGGCCCTTCACAGCGCCGTCCTCTGCCATTCCGGGGATTCGGGGAATCCAGTGGGTTTCGGGGATTCGGGGGGAGCGGACGTGAAAGAGGCCGAGTCCCGGGGGCAGAATGATCTGAATTGCCATGCTGCTGCACTGCCCCTTGATTTTTCCGAGCTTATACAACGGGAGTTCTCTCTGAATTTGAGCAGCCCCGGGGAGATTCGCCGGCTGTGCATCTGAACACTCTTCATATATCTCAGGCAGGAAGAATTCTGCAGAAGCGGCAACTTCAGCGCAGTCTTCGCATTCTCCGTAATCATCAGATAATGCCACCGGTTCAGGGGAAGAACCTCATTGAATCCCGTGTGTTCGATGATAGCGGCCGGCAGTTTGACGCCGAGATCGATATGTTCGACGGTGAGGTGATTCCCGGCTGCAGCTGCGCTGAACCCGGGTTCTGCGTTCATACCACGGCATTATTTATTAGAGGGGTTCTGGATGGTCTGATTCCCGGCATCCAAGGATCTCAGCGTGATGAATTCAGATCGGTATTGGAAGGACGGGAAGCATCGAGGCAGCCGTCTTCTTCTCCCGAACCGGACCTTTTTCAGGAAGGTCTGTTTGCCCCTGACGATTTGCCGGACAGGGACACAGAAGCGGCCGGGGAAGATCCTGCAGATGCTGCCGGGAATCCGGATGAAATGGATGAAGTCTTACCTCCACCGGATTTCAGCGATCTCCGCCAGGGAAAAGACGGAGCCTGTCCTCTCTTGCGGATTGAACAGAATAGTGGAGGTACAGGTATTCAGCTGTTTTTTCGCTACGGCGATACGGAAGTTTCCTACCGTTCGTCTGCTCATCCAAGAAGCGAAACAACACATCTGGAAAAGGATACCAGAAACCGCCATATGGGAGAAACAGACGGAGAGAGTGACCCGATAGTGCGTGACCTGGTGTTTGAAGAACAGTTTTTTGCCCGGTTGAAGGAATTAATAAATCCCGATTTAGTATACGAGCGGGGAATCTATGCTGATCTTTTTAAAGACGGGCCTGCCCATGATTTCCAGATAGACAGTGATGTGGCGGAGTTTCTGGTACACCGGGGAAGAGCTCTGCTAGATGAGGATATTCCGGTGATGGTGGAAAATCGGCCAGTGTATTCAAAAGGTGAGCTGTCTCTCTCAATAGAAAATGATCTGGATATGCTGGGCATTAAGGTCTCAGCCCTGACTCCCGCGGGTAAGCAAGACCTGTTTCAGGATCCGGCTTCAGATATTCCCGGTCTTCTGAGAACCGGCGGGGCATATGTAATGCTGAGAGAACGGGACCTGAAACAATTGGAGTACCTGAAGCGGAGGGGTATGGATACCCGGGGCATATTGCAAACCTCATCTCTGAATATGGTCCTCCTGGACCGGATATACTCCCAGCTGGATACCGGGGATCAGCATCAGCTTCAGCATATTCTTGAAATGAAGAGCCTACTGGAGGATGTATCCCGAATTCCTCTCTGTGATCAGCCCCAGGGCCTGAAAACCCGTCTGAGGACGTATCAGCATTACGGATTTTCATGGCTGGAGTATATGCTGTCCAACGGGATGAATCCCTGTTTGGCGGATGATATGGGTTTGGGCAAAACCCTTCAGACCCTCAGTCTGCTGCTGCGCCGAAAGGAACAGACCCGTCTCGGGACTGTGCTGATAATTACCCCGGTAGTTACCATGGCGAACTGGGCGGCGGAGGCCCGCCGTTTTGCACCCGCATTGAGCCTGATCAGGCATGAAGGGAGTGGAAGAAGTCAGAATATTTCCGATCTCCTTAAGCATGATGTGGTGCTTGTCAGCTATCAGACGCTCAGGAATGATCTTTCCCTTCTGCTGGATGAAACCTGGAATTTTGTCATCCTTGACGAGGCGCATTACATTAAGAATATTCAGTCACAGGTTTTCAAGGCGGTGCGCTCCCTGAAATCCCGGCACCGGGTGAGCCTGACCGGTACTCCTATTGAAAACTCAGTGATGGAACTGTTCGCCCAGATGGACTTTCTCAATCCCGGGGTTTTAGGAAGTCCCCGCAAATTTTACGGTCAGTTCTTCCGGGGAATTCAACGGGAAGGGGACGAAAACCTTCTTGATGAGCTCAAGGAACTGGTGAGGCCATTCATTCTCCGACGGACCAAGGATGAAGTACTGGAGGAATTACCGGGCAAAGAAGTGATAGTTCGCTATGTGGAAATGGAAACGGAGCAGCGTCAGGTGTATGAAGACGCCCGTCTCCGGCTCATGGAAGAAATTCAGCAGGAGAGCGATGCCCGCTTGAAGGGGAGTCTGATGTTTCAATCCCTGCTCAGACTGAGACAACTTGCCATCCATCCTCCCCTTGCAGATCCCGCCTACCGGGGGGTAAACTCGGCAAAGATGGCGGCTCTGCGGCTCCTAATGTCCGATATTCTCAGTGAAGACCACAAGGTGCTGATATTCAGCCAGTTCATCGGGAGTCTGGAGGCTATTGCAGCACTGTGCCATGAGGAAGGCTGGGAGCATGTCCTGCTTACCGGCAAGACCAGGGAGCGGGATCAGGAAGTGCGCCGATTTCAGAATGATCCGGACACCCGGGTATTCCTTTTGAGTCTGAAAGCTGGGGGGGTAGGTATCAATCTCACCGCAGCCGATTCGGTGATCATTTTCGATCCCTGGTGGAATCCTGCAGCCGAACAGCAGGCCATAGACAGGGCTCACCGAATGGGGCAGACCAAAAATGTAAGCGCGTTCAAACTCATTGTAAAAGAAACAATAGAAGAGAAGATTTTGATGCTCCAGGAGCAAAAGAGCAGTCTTGCGGATGATATTATTAATGGCGGAGGCAGTTTGCTCAGTCACCTTAGTAGGGAAGAAATGATGGAACTGTTCCGTTAAATTTGAAAGATGCTCAGAAATGCCCCTAATGGGCGTAAATGCATGTGCCCGCAGGGCGTACATAAGGAGAACCACATGGAAAGCCGATCCTTCGGAATAGAATTGCAGAAGCTCGAAAAGCTGGCTGGACAGCTCGGGGTGTATCATCAGGAAGAGATCCCCGGAGATTTTTGGCACGGATTCCTCGGTGCTGTGGCATTGAGCCCTGTGGCTCTGCCGGAAAGCCAGTGGCTTCGGTCAATGGTTCATAAAGAGTCCTCTGAAGAAACCGCGGAACTGGAAGAGGATCTGAGGACAATGCTCACTGGAATTATCGAAGCCATTCATGAACGTCGTTTCACCCCGTATTTCCCCGGAAACATGGAGAGTTGGCGGGAGTGCAGACCATCTCAGTGGTGTGAGGGCTTTCTCACCGGCAGCAATCTCTGGCCGGAAGATCTTCAACGGAAAGCTGGAGAGGAGCTTATTGCGCTCACTCTCCCTGTGGTGATTTTCCATAATCCCGATGAATATTTTCATGAACATGCACCATACATGAGCGAAGAGGAACGGGAAGAATTAATGGATCAAAGCTTTGCATTTCTTCCCAAGGGTCTGTATGAGATTCCTGAGCTTTGGGACGAGGTTCTGAAGGATGTGGAAGATGATGAGGATGAAGATGATGAATTCCTTCATCTCAATTGATTCGCTTGCTATCGCTTGAGATTCATATCAGAATAGATGTATGGAAAGCATGGATCCGGTACTTCTTCTTCAACCAGGCTACTCGTTTTTTGTTTCCTGGGAGCTGGCCGGAGGAATCGCCGAAGTGTTTGACCCGCTGGGGCTTCCGTGGATCAGCGTAAACGGCGGGTATCTCCGGGAAGATACACTCGATATTGAGAATGTTGAAGAAGAGCAGGCTGACGGCTGTCGGGACAATGGTTCTGAAAATACAGCAGGGGTCTCCCACGGTGAATCTGGTAACTGGATTTATGATCTGAGTTCCCGGGTGCCTGCCTCGGGCTACATTATCTACGGTGGCGGACTTGCTTACCGTGAACAGGAAGGTCTGCTCCGGTCCAAAATTATCCGTCCTTTGTCCGGTAAGCCTGTGGTGAATGTGGGCAGCGAACTGGAAAACCTTCCGTGCATCAATGCAGATAATTACCGGGGAATGTACGACCTTGTGAGCAGACTTGTGGCCGCCGGAAACATCAGCAGGGCGGCCTTTCTTGCCGGTCCGTCGGGAAACATTGAAGCAGATGAGCGGTACCGGGCATTTCTGGATGCCCTTCATAATGCATCCTTGGAATTTGCGCCTTCAGATTATATTCAAGGTGATTTTACTTCTTTTACCGCCCGTACCCGTATGGCAGAATTTCTGGAAAACTGCAGGGGAATTCCCGACCTTCTGGTATGTGCAAACGATTTAAGCGCCTTCGGAGCCTCACAAGCACTTTGGAACCGGGGCCTTTCCATTCCCAATGATATTATGCTCAGCGGATTTGATGACTTTGAGTACGCTTCTGCCATGGCCCCTCCTCTCTCCACCGTGCAATTTCCCATCAGGGAAATGGGTCGAACGGCCGCTCGGGCCATACTGCACCTCCTCGAAGAAAATGGAGAGTCACATACAACCAGTGCCCGCCGAGAGCCGACGAGAGAAACAGCCGGCAGAATTTCATGTGCACCCGTCTTCCGTCCCTCCACAGGGCATGATCTGAAAAAAAATCAGGTGAATCGTGCCCGGGAACTTTTACTCGAAGATCTGAGAATTAAAGAGCTTCAGCAGTTCCGGCTCCGGTTTACAAAAATACTTCTTGAGCAGCCCAGACTCAGCACATGTTTTCCCGAGCTTGCGGACACCCTTATGTTGGCAGGCGTCCGTGCAATGCTGGTAATGTTGAAAAATGAGAGCGCCGGAGATGAGCAGATGCTCAGAATGGACCAAGGCTTTTACATGGATACAAACTGTGGCGAACAACGGGTGGTGCTTCTCAACCCGGATTCCCGGAGCATCCGACAGGGAGGGAGTTTGTATCCGGTGGATCTGAAAGAGGTTCTCTTTGCTCCGGATTCCCGGGTTCATGCCGTTCCCCTGCAGCATAACTCAGTGCCCCTGGGATATATTTTAGCAGCCGTTACCCCCGACGCCTTGGACTTGCCTGAGCATATTGCCTATGAACTTTCCGGGTATCTGTACCGCTGGACGCTTATCCATGAAGCAACTGTGCGGGAACGGGAGCGGGAAACCCTTCTGGATGAACTTCAGCATGCACAGAGAGAGCTCAGCAGGGTGGAACGGCTCACAGAAATGAGCCGGCTTGTTGCGGGTGTGGGGCATGAGCTGAATACTCCCATCGGGTCCAGCATAACACTGGCATCTTTTCTCCAGGACCGGAGCCGTGAAATTATTGAAAGTGCTGAAAACAGGGCTCCGGTTGAAACGGAGATGAATTTAAAAAAGAATCCCCAGGGGAACTCTCAAGGGGAAAGTGAACCCGGCCAGAGCAGCGGATCCGATACGAGTGAGTTGTATAAGTTCCTGTATCAGGTTGTTGAGGCCGCCGATTCTCTACGGAGGAATCTTAAGAGAGCCGGGGACCTGGTTGAAACCTTCCGCTCATTGAGCGTCCAACCGGGCCAGCAAAAATTGAGCAGGTTCCGGCCCCGTGACCTTCTCGATATTCTGCAGGAGCGCAGCAGCTCATCCGGCAGCCCGGAGATGAATATCAGAATAGATTGCCCAGAAAATCTGGAAATGTACAATGATGCCGAAGCTCTGGAGCAGGTAATTCAGGAGTTGATCCGGAACAGCATACTGCATGGATACCATGGCCATGGGAACGGAGAAATACGCATTCAGGTGAAAGTGCGGGGGGAGCAGCTGAATATCCGTTACGAGGACGACGGGACAGGGGTGTCCCAGATCGATCTGAACCGGATATTCGAGCCCTTTCACACCACCAAACGGGCTCAGGGCCGGGTGGGGATGGGTTTGCACCTTGTACATAACTTGGTTCAGTATCATTTGAAGGGAGTAATATCGGTAAACCGAGGGAAGGGCGGCGGTCTCTTGTTTCTCATATCCGTTCCCGTTGAGCATCCCGGGACCTGAGGAGCTGCTCTGTGGATGCGTCTGAAAACCGGTATCTGGAAGATTACTATCAGTTGAAAGATAAGGATCTCAGGGATCGGAATATCGGCATTGCAGAGGGAAAAACTCTTGTTGACCGCCTCATCAACAGCGGGCTTCATGTACGCTCGGTGCTTTGCACCCCTGCCGGCAATGCCCGATATAAAAACCTGCCGAACTCCCGCTGTCCTATCATTATCCGGGAACCCGGAGAAATTGGTTCCCTGGTGGGGTTTAAATTTCACCGGGCTGTGCTTGCCGCTTTTCAGCGACCGGAATACAGGTCTCTCGGATATATCGAGTCGCTGCTGAAAGCCGCCCCGGCACGGCATCTCTTTGCGGACTGCAGCGGTATTCAGGAGGGGAGCAATCTGGGCGCGATTATTCGGAGTGCCCGGGCTTTTAACCTTGGCGGTATTATACTGGGACCCAAATCCGCTGATCCCTTCAGCAGGAAGGCGGTACGGGCCAGTGCCGGCTGGGTGTTCACCATGCCGATGCTGTATACCAATCAACCTGTGGAAGAAATTTCTCATCTGAAGAAACGGGGGTTCCGCTTGCTTGCCGCAGAAACCCGCGAGCACGGCGCAGATGATCTTTCTGTCTACCGTGCTTCCCCGGCGGTTCAGACAGATACGAATGGTGAAAGCCCCGCCCGGCGGAATACCCAGGTACCACCGGAGATTCTCCTTCTGGGCCATGAGTTTACGGGAATCAGGCCGGAGTTATTGAGTCAGGCTGATGCCCTCCTGGAAATTCCCATGAATGAGGATGTGGATAGCCTGAATGTGGGAGTTGCGGCGGGGATTTTTTTCTTTGCCTTAAGCAGGAAGTGACAGGGGCTGATCCGATGGAATACCCTCCTTCCGGGCGGGACGCACCTGCTTCAGCAGCTATTAGCTTCAGCAGCTACAAGGAGATAGACTATATGAGCAAAGAAAAAGCCATGCCAGCTGAACAATTTTTCAACTTAATTAACGATCCCCGGCGGGGAAACCGGGTTACCCGGGCATGCATCAGCATTGCCGATCCGGAGCGTATGAAAGCCCGGGCCCACGGGCTGAATGAATCCTCTCCCGTTCCGGTGCTGGTGAAGGATAATATCGACACCATGGAGCTGGGAAACAGCGGCGGCAGCCTGGCTCTCAGGGATGTGCCGGTGCAGGAAGACGCCTTTATTGTAGGGAAGCTGCTGCAGGCCGGTGGCCTGGTTGTAGGCAAAACGAACCTCAGCGAATGGGCCAATTTTCGATCCACCAGGAGTGTGAGCGGGTGGAGTTCTGCTGGAGGACTTACCCGTAATCCCCACGTCCTGAACCGGACGGCATGCGGTTCCAGCTCCGGTTCAGCTGCCGGGGTGGCTGCCGGTTATACGGAGATGGCTATCGGAACAGAAACAGACGGTTCGATCATCTGTCCGTCGGCAATGAACGGAGTGGTGGGCCTGAAACCCGGGGTGGGCAGGGTGAGTCGCAGCGGGATTATTCCCATCTCCGCCAGCCAGGATACCGCCGGCCCTATTGCCCGGACTGTTGCGGGAGCAGCATGGCTGCTGGCCGCCATTGAAGGGGAGGATCCGGAAGATCCTGCCACCGTGATGAAAGAACGGTGGACGGCGGATGCACCCGGAGCATTCCTGGGAATGAAGAATTTCCGGGGCCGGAGGGTGGGGGTGCTGAAAAAGCCCGAAGGCTTCGACCCTGGAGTTCTGGATCTCTATTTCAAAAGGGTTTCCAGGATTATGGAGCTTGGGGCCGAGCTGATTGAACTTGATGAATTACCCGGCGGAAACGCCCTGAACGATGCCGAATTCACCGTTTTACTCTGCGAATTTAAAGATGATATCCGTTCGTATTTGAGCAAAAAGCGCAGCGGCTCGGGCTTTACAGATCTGGGAGATCTGATCGCCTATAATTCAAAACATGCAAAGAATGTTATGCCGTTTTTCGGACAGGAGTTGTTTGAGATGTCCTGGAGAACCTCCGGCAGGTCCGACGGAGCATATGGGGCTGCCAAAGAGACCTGCACCCGCCTCGCCGTGGATGAGGGCTTACGTGCCCTGTTCAATACACATAAGCTGGACACCCTGGCCATGCCGTCCAACAATCCAGCCTGGCTCATAGATCCGGTTCTTGGGGATTGTGTCAGGGGCAGTACCAGCAGCCCCGCGGCGGTGAGCGGCTGGCCGTCACTTACATTGCCTATGGGAGAACTCTACGGCCTGCCTCTGGGACTATCCCTGCTTGGGAAGCCGTGGAGTGAAGCCCGGCTCCTTGGAATGGGTCACTGTCTGGAGCGGGATTTCCGAATAGACACGCGCGCCGGCTTTCGTCCTTCAGTGTTCACTCAAGATGAGCCGGGATTACACCCCGCCTCACAGGCACAGTAGACGGATATTCGTCGCGGTCCTGGAGTCCGACGCGGCCGGCCATGAGCCGATGTTCCGCCGGCATCAGTCCAGCTTAAGCAGGCGCTCCACCGGTCCCTGAATCTCCATTCCTGCGCCGTCGCTTTCATCTTCCCACAGCAGTTGGCTGCGGTCATAAAGGGTGAGCTTCAGGGTTCCGGAAACGGTTTCCTTAATGCGCCTCTCCATATTTCCCTGGGTCGGTGCGATAAGTTCCCTCCCCCCGTCGGTAACCGCCTGAACGTCTATTCTGAAATTGCTGTTCCTTTCTCTGTCTGCCACCCGACATTCAATTCGCCCTCCTTCGTCTGAAATACGGGTGAAGCGGATTTTCCGGCGACTGTATGTTCCGAAGATCCTGCCCCGGGGGGCGAACTCGGGATGACGGAAAAATCCCAGCTGCCCCGGAAAACCCCGGGACCCCAGGGGAATATGGGCGTAACTGAGCATAAAGGAGGCTCCGGATTCCGTAAAACTGTTTGCCTGCATCCATATCCAGGCATGGGGGAAAGAGCTGCCGAAGTCCTTTTCAATATATCCCCGACCCCCGTCTGCGGAAAGCAAATGGGATTCTGCAGAGTGTCCCGGCGGGGTAATCCAGATGCCCCCGTCTAAACGATGATCCATAGAAACCAGCCCATGATAGCATTCCATTCCGGGAATATAGCTGAACGGTCCCATAATACCCGGCCGCAAAATTCTCGGCTTCAGCATCTGCATTTCGGTGAAACCTATGCTGCCCTGAAAATGTCCAAGAGGGCTTTTCAGATCAAGGGCAATCCCATCAAGGCGGAACTCATTTCCTCCAATGCGTATATTCAGATCATTGGAGTGGATGCTGAACTCTTCCAATGGAAAACGTACATAGCAGCTTCCAAGAACCGAATCATTAATCTGAATAAAAGCATGTGGAATAGATCCCAGACTCATTCCGGGGATGAAGGCGATTACTCTGCCGTCGGGTAACGTCTGTTTGAAATACCAGCCTTCAAAGTATCCTTGTTTGGGGTTTGTGTTTCCGCCGCCGCTGGCTCCCTGGCCGGCGCTGCTGCTCTTGGCTCCCGGGTCGCCCGCAGCGGTTGAGGAGGGCAGCCGGGAAAAATCAAGGTGTGGGCCCTGATACAGATGTGATCGAAATGGTTTTCTCATGCTTAAAGTATATAACGTTTTCGGCTCACTACAGACAAAAAAAGCCCGGGAGAAAAATTCTCGGGCTTGATTTGTTCTCTGATTGACCGTTGATTACCGGTCTATACGAATATCAGAATTAATTCTGCGTTTAGAACGGTCGGTCCGCCATGTAGCGCAGCTGTTTGTACTCAAGTTCGATATCCCGCTTCGCATGCTCAAGATACTTGGCTGCAGCCTCCGGGTTGGAGGATTTCAGGCTCCGGAATCGGATCTGGTTGTACAGATAGTCTTCCAGATCAATTTTGGGTTCCTTGCTGTCCAACTGGAGGGGATTCTTGCCCGCTTCCGAAAGCTCAGGATTAAAACGGTAGAGGGGATACATGCCTGAATCAACTGCTGCTTTCTGATGCTGCATACCCTGACCCATGTCCTTTATACCGTGGGCGATACAGTGGCTGTATGCCATGATAATTGACGGTCCGTCATACGCTTCGGCTTCCTGGAAGGCTTTGATGGTCTGAATACGGTTATATCCCATGGCGATTTTCGCCACATATACATAACCGTAGCTCATGGCAATTGCTCCCAGGTCTTTCTTTTTGGTGGGTTTACCGCCGAAAGCGAATTTAGCAATGGCTCCGGTGGGGCTCGCCTTGGACATCTGACCTCCGGTGTTGGAGTACACTTCGGTATCCATCACCAGGATGTTCACATTTTTGCCTGAAGCTATTACATGGTCCAGGCCTCCGAAACCGATGTCGAACGCCCATCCGTCTCCCCCCAGAATCCATACGGATTTTTTCACCAGGTAGTCGGCAACAGACAGCAGTTCCTCGTTGAATGCATCGGGCTTCTTCTTGAGAATATCCTTCATTTTGCCTACTGCAACCCGCTGGGATTCAATCAGCTCTTCGGTCTCCTGGTTGTTTCCAAGGATTTCGTCGGCCAGGGCTGCATCGATCACTTTCTGATCCTTGGCTTTAGCAACCAATTCACGGCTATATTCATCCATTTTGTCTGCAGTGAGGCGGTATCCGAAACCGAATTCTGCGGCATCTTCAAAGAGAGAGTTTGACCAGGCGGGACCCCGTCCGTCAGCTCTGGTGGTGTATGGGGTTGTGGGCAGGTTACCGCCGTAGATGGAAGAACATCCGGTGGCATTGGCAATTACCGTACGGTCACCGAACATCTGGCTGAGAAGCTTCACATAAGGGGTTTCCCCGCATCCTGCACATGCACCTGAGAACTCAAAGAGGGGTTCCAGTAGCTGACTGCCCTTGGTGTTTTTCTTGTTCACCTTATCCCGGGCAATATTGGGGATGGTCAGGAAGTATTCCCAGTTTTCCTTTTCCTGATCTCTCAGGGGAGCCTGGGGTTCCATATTAATAGCTTTTCGGTCGGTCTTGTTGCCGTCGGCGTCTTTGGCGAATGCGGGACAGATGTTCACACATGCGCCGCAGCCGGTACAGTCCTCCGGTGCAACCTGAATGGTGAATTTCATGCCGGCAAGATCCTTGCCTTTGGCATCGCAGCTCTTGAAGGTTTCCGGTGCTTTTTCCAGGAAGCCGTCATCGTATGCTTTCATGCGGATTGTGGCATGGGGACATACAGCGGAACAGTCTCCGCACTGAATACATACCTGGGGATCCCACACAGGGATGCTTTCGGCAATATTCCGCTTCTCGTACTTGGTGGTGCCAACGGGGAAGGTTCCGTCATCCGGCAGTTTGGAGAGGGGAATCTTGTGTCCCCGGTTCGCCATGATCTCGCCGGTCACTTCCTTCACAAACTGAGGCGCACCATCTGGAATGAGGGCGGGTTTGGTAATTTTGCTGCTTGCAGTTTTAGGATAATCCACCTGTTCCACGTGGCTCAGGGATGCATCAACGGTGCGGATGTTTGCATCTACAATGTCTTTGCCCTTTTTGGAGTAGGTTTTAACGATGGCATCCTTAATCAGGTTAACCGCTTCCGCTTCGGGAAGAATTCCGGAAATCTTGAAGAATGCGGTCTGCATGATCACGTTAATGCGGTTCCCCATGCCCATCTTTTCTGCCAAACGCATGGCATCGATAACATAGAATTTCGCTTCTTTTTCGATGATCTGCTTTTGCACTTCAAGGGGAAGCTTGTCCCATACTTCATCCTTGCTGTAAGGGCTGGCCAGAAGGAAGGTTCCGCCCTTTTTCAGCATGCTGAGCATTTCCACTTTTTCAAGGAACGCAAACTTGTGACATGCAATGAAGTTGGAATCCTGAATGAGATATGTGCTGCGGATGTGTTTGGGTCCGAAGCGGAGGTGACTTGCAGTGGTTGTACCTGCCTTCTTGGAGTCGTAAACGAAATAACCCTGGGCGTAGTTATCTGTGGCACCGCCGATAATTTTAATGCTGTTTTTGTTGGCACCCACGGTACCGTCGGAACCGAGACCGAAGAATACCGCCCGATGCACGTCATCGCTCTCAGTAATGAAGCTTTCATCGTAGGAAAGACTGGTGTTGGTAACATCGTCATTGATGCCCACAGTGAAATGATTCTTGGAGGTTTTCGCAGCCAGATTATCGAACACCGCTTTGATCATTGCAGGGGTGGTTCCGTGCTGCTGGAGCCCCAGACCGTGACGTCCGCCCACAACTGTGGGGTATTCCTTGAAAGCTGCGCTGCCTTCAGCCATAGCTTCGCCGATTGCGGTGCGCACGTCTTCATAGAGGGGTTCACCCAGTGAGCCGGCTTCCTTGGTCATATCCAAAGTGGCAATGGATTTAACCGTTGCAGGAAGGGCCTCAATAAAATGTTTGGTGCTGAAGGGGCGGAACAGGTGTACCTTAACAAGTCCCACTTTTTCACCCTGTGCATTGAGATAATCAACCGTTTCTTCGGTGGTTTCCGCTGCGGAACCCATGAGGATAATAATCCGTTCAGCGTCCGGCGCACCATAGTAGTCGAAAATTCTGTACTGGCGGCCGGTAAGTTTCGCGAACTTGTCCATGGCCTTTTGCACAATATCCGGAGTGGCATCGTAGTACTTGTTTACCGTTTCCCGGCTTGCAAAGTACACGTCGGGGTTCTGGCTGGTACCGGTAATGCTGGGCCGTTCGGGATCCAGACCCCGTGCACGGTGAGCCTGAACAAGCTTCATATCGATCATTTCCTTCATGGTTTCATAGGAAACTTCCTCGATCTTGTGAACTTCATGACTGGTCCTGAAACCGTCGAAGAAATGCAGGAATGGCACCCGGCTTTCCAGGGTTGCCACCTGGGAAATAAGGGCATTATCCATGGCTTCCTGTACGTTGTTGGAAGCAAGCATTGCGAAACCGGTGGAACGGGCTGCCATTACATCCGAATGATCTCCGAAAATGCTCAATCCCTGGGCGGCGATGGCCCGTGCCGCAATGTGAAAGACTGTGGGGGTCAGTTCACCTGCGATCTTGAACATGTTGGGAATCATCAGAAGAAGGCCCTGGCTGGCGGTGAAGGTGGTGGTAAGGGCACCTGTTGCCAGCGCGCCGTGTACTGCTCCGGCGGCTCCTGCTTCGCTCTGCATCTCTACTACATGGGGTGTAGTACCGAATATATTCTCCTTGCCTTTGGCAGAGAACTCATCTGAGAGCTCACCCATAGGAGAGGAGGGGGTAATCGGGTATATGGCGATTACCTCGTTGGTTGCATGTGCAACGTGGGCGACTGCGGCGTTTCCGTCGACAATCACCATTTTTTTATCTGACATAGTGATCCTCTTTTTCGTGGTTTTTTGATGGCACTATTTGTTGGTACCTCCTCATAATAAACCGTGGGAAGGGAGTTTGCAAGAGAGTAATTGTGTCAGAATTATGGTTTTATGTGATATTCATCACATAAACTCTGGTAGTTTCGTCAACTATTTACCTCTTTCTTGAAGCTAATGGCAACAATCATCCGTGAAGAGCGCTGAGTCAATTATCCTCTTCTCTCAGTGTACCGGACTCAAGAACGGCGACTCTGTCGGCCATATGAGCGATCACATCTATATCATGGGAAATGAAAATATAGCTCAACCCCAGCTCTTCCTGCAGATCCTTCAAAAGGTTCAGCACCTGTCCCTGCACCGAGACATCCAGGGCGGACACCGGTTCATCACAGATAATCACCGAAGGTCTGGTGGACACTGCCCGGGCGATAATCACCCGTTGGAGCATGCCTCCGCTGAGCTCCCCGGGATATCGCCGGAGGGTATCTTCATGAAGCCCCACCAACGAAAGAAGTCTTTCCAGTTCATTTCTCTGATTTTCCCGGGGACAGATATTATGAAGGCTCAGGGCTTCCGAAAGAATTGCTCCGGTAGTCATCCGTGGGTCCAGCACGCTTCCGCTCTGCTGAAATATCAGCTGCAGATCTTTTCTGATATTTCTCAGCTCATGGGGTCGCAGAGCGAAGATATCCCGCTCTTTAAAAAGAACTTCTCCGGAGTCAGGTGTCTGAAGAGCGGTCAGAATGCTTCCCAGGGTTGATTTCCCGCTGCCGCTTTCCCCTACCAGACCGAGAACTTCTCCTTTGTAAAGCCGGAGATTCACATCTTTCAGTGCATCAATCCGTCCCGGGGGGCGGAACGGATTGGTTTGAATGAGGAAGTGTTTGGATATGCCCCGTGCTTCCAGTACGGGTTCCCTCCGGTCCAAACCGGAAGCCGACGGAGAATGGGCTTCTGAAGCAGCGGGTGCTCCGGCTGAAGGTAGACCGGCAGAACCCGCCGCTTCAGCCGGAGCGCTTGCTACCGCTCTGTGATGTGCCGGATTGAGGGTTTCGGTTCCCAGCGCGGGGGCGGGAATCTGTGAATGTATGCAACGGAAACCATGCCCTCCATTCCCGGTCTCCTGCATACCGGGCAGGGCTGAGCTGCAGATATCCCGGGCGTACCTGCAGCGGGGGACAAAGGGACAGTGGTCGCCGTAGTCTCCCGGCCGGGGAGGGGTGCCCTTCAGGCTGTACACCCTCTTAGCGGATGATTCTGCCGGGGTCAGGCTGCCCGCTGCAGATTCCAGGGATGCGCTGCATTGAAGGAGCTCCCGGGTGTAGGGATGCCGGGGGGCGGTCATAATTTCCTCCACCGGACCGTCTTCCACAAGCAGGCCGCCGTACATCACCAGCACCCTGCTGCACAGCCTGCGGATCACCGCAAAATCATGGGTGATGACCAGCATGGTAGTGCCGTGTTCCCGGTTAATACGCTCCAGAAGTGAGAGAATTTGACCACGCAGATGGCTGTCCACCGCACTTGTGGGTTCATCTGCAATAATTACATCCGCCCTGAGAAGGAGTGCCATGGCAATATTCACCCGCTGATTCTGTCCTCCGCTGAGTTGATGGGGGTGCATCTCAAGAATTTGTTCGGCCTCAGGGAGACCGGCTTCCTGTAATGCCCGATGAATACGGTGGTTCATCTCGTCCTTCCCCAGTTGTTCACCCCTGAGCAGCTGGCGGAATTGTGTGCCGATAGTTGCATAGGGGTTCAGGCTTTCCCGGGGGTTTTGGAAGATATATGCGATCTCCTCTCCCCGCAGGCTGCTCAGCTCAGCTTCTCCCATTCGCATGAGATTTCTGCCCCGGAATTCAAGACAATCGGCATCCCGAATTCCTCCCGATACCAGATTTGCCAGAGAAAGACTGCTTACCGACTTGCCGCTTCCAGATTCTCCCAGAATACCGTTAATGCTTCCAGGGGAGATGGCGTAGCTTAATTCCCTAACAGCGGGCACGCTTCCTTCGGCAGAGGGAAAGCGCAGCGAGAGATTTTCTATCTGTATAACCGGCTGCCCTTCATCGTTTGCATGTGTCATGATCCGCTCTCTCCTGGGGGTTCATCGTAGGGGTGATTATTCATATACAGACTCTCGAGGATAATTTCTGCCAATTCTCTGCCTTCGCTTTCAAGAAAATTCCGGTTGCTCTGGAGGAAGATGCTGGCTATTCCGTGTTCCCAGAAGTGAGCATTTACTTCCGGGTTGTGGGGAAAATAGTACTGCCCTGTTTTGAGCCGAGATTCCATGGAATATAGGGGAATTTGTCCCCTCCGGCTCCAATTCTGTAATTTTTCCTCCATGAGCCTGGCAATTGACCAGGCATAGGTACGGGTTACCGGGGCCTGTTGTCGATTGAACCCCATGCCCTCTTCCCCGGAGAGACCCATCCCGCTGAGGTTGATGTGCAGTTCAATATCACTGTAATTTACCGGCATTTGATCAATATATTCTGCCAGTCCGTTGAAACCCGGCTGACCGCTGCCCGGAGTAAGGCAGATTACATATGATCTGGAGCCCCGGAAGGGACCGGATAAGGCGCTGATGAGATTCAACTGCCAATTCGCAAGTTCAGGCCGGGCCGATGCTGAAAGATAGTCCATGGTGATCATTATGGCCTTACCTTCCAGTCCCGGATCGGTACCCTGGATTCTTCCTGTTAGGAAAACAGGGGCGCTTTCCCCTTTTAGCGCTGTAAACTCCAGATAAAGTGTGCCCCTCCCCTCAGGTGCTGAAGCGGACAGCACAGCGCTTGAGGGAATAAGTGAACGGTCAATCAGGATTTCAGTATATTCTGCTGCTTCCACCGCCGTATTCGATGAGATGCGGCGGGAATCTTTCAGAACCAGAAATCCCTTGATCTCCGGAAAACCGGCGATCCTCTCAATTGCGGAGTCAAATGCCCGCTCCGGATAGATTAATGGATCCACCAGGAGAAAGGACTCTTCCATTCCATCAACGTCCTGACGGGAAAAGTTGAAAAGATCCATGCTTCTGGCGTCCAGGAGCGGAATATTTTCATAGGAGAGCGAGCCCGAGTCCCCGGCATCCTGAACGGAAAACTTTCTCAGCATTGTGGAAGAAGTTTCGGGTTCCATGGTAAAGGATCTCCGCTTGGCTGATGGCAGGGTGATGCGGAGCTTTCTTTCTCCCTGGTGGTATTCCGCCGGGTGTTCCTGCCGCCATTGGTATGAATCCCCGAAAACGGGAAGAAGATCCTGCTCCCGGAAATATTCCCGGATATTTTGGGCCCGCTCCAGAGCCTCCGGAGTTCCGGGGAGCACAGGGGTGGTGAGCCGTTCAGAAAAGCTCTGAAGGCGCCATTCCGGCACTGGATTCGGGATCAGAAACATGAGCATGAGAACGGCAGCCGTTCCTGCGCCGACGAGAATCCGCCGCCGGATCCCCGTGGGGTTTTTCTTCCCCTTATTTCCGGGGGAAGACAGGACCCGCTGGGAGGGCGACTGTCCTGGGCCGGGAAGAAACCTCCGCAGACCCTCGGCAAAGAGATTGAATCCCAGTACGGTAATAAAAAATGCCAGTGCAGGGTAAACCACCATCCAGGGAGCGGTGGAAATCATATTACGGGCGGTTCCAAGCATGCTGGCCCATTCGGGTTCGAAGCTCACGTTGAAATAGCTGATTACTCCATTGGTGGTATCCCTGACGATCTTGAGATTTCCCAGAAAAACGGCAAAAATTCCCAACTGCATCAGCAGGGTCAGGGCCGAGCCGATTTCCATAAAAAAGAGGACCAGTGTCTCAGGCAGAAGATGGGGGATAAGGTTTTTCCGGGTGATCATCCAGGGAGACTTTCCGATGGCAATTTCGCTGCGGATAAACTGCATGGAGAGAATATTGCTGCTTCGTTCCAGAATGATGTGAGCGGTTCGGGACCAGGTAACCCCGGCCAGAACCACCGTGAACGCAAGTGCAGAAGCCATGGTGTCCATGCTCTGAAAAAGTTCAAGTTTAAGAATTATCAGACTGATAAGCAAAGCAGGGATGGCGTTAAATATGAGGCTGAACTGATGTATCAGCCCGGCGGCGATTTTCCCCCCCAGGGCGGCTCTGATTCCCAAGGGGACGGCCAGGGCGAAGCGGAGCAGGACAATGCAGAATGCCAGGGGAATGGTAATCCGGCTACCGTGGATAATTCTGCTAAGAATGTCCCTGCCGAATTCATCGCTTCCCAGCGGAAAACGTTTAGACGGCGGATAGGGGGCTTTTTGAAATATCAGCCGCCCATCCTCGGTCCAGGATCTGATACTCTGCATGGTATACGGGCTTCGGGGTGCGATCTGGCCGGCAAAAATCATTATTAGAAGCAGAGAAAGAAGAATAAGCGATGCACTCACGAAGACGACGGCACGGATGTCTCGTTTCATACCAGCCTCCGTGATTTCATAGGCTGAAAGACCATGGCCATGGCGCCCCCAATGAGCGATACCAGAGAGTACAGTACAAGGAGGGCCAGAGATACGCTGATGAAGCTTGACGCATCGTGGCGCTGGTAAAAATATAAGAGGTAAAATACCAGTCCCTTATAGTTGAACAGGTATTCAACAAGAATCAGGTTCGTAAGAATCAATGCCATAAGGGAGGGCAGATTTTCGCCGAAACTTCCTGCCAGCGGACGGAGCAGCTGGGTTCGGAATATTTTGCCCGGACTGTAGCCCCGGGCCCTGGCTGCAAGAATATAGGAGCGTTGCAATTCCCGGTCCATCCGGAGGCCTGTCATTCGTGCGCTGTAGGCGGCGGGAAGAATGCTGATACTGATCAGGGGAAAGAATCCCTGCTGAAGCTGCAGATTTCTGCTTAATTCGGGATGGATCTTTGAGAAGGCGACGTACAGAGAGAGCATGGCAAGGATCACTACAATGTCCGGTACGGATGCTCCCAGAATGCCCCCAAGAGATAACGAGTCTCTTTGGGGAGAGAAAGCATTCCTGCCCAGTACGCTCCGGCGGGCGGCGAGAAATGAAACCAGGGCTGAGACACCCAGTGCTCCGGCGATCAATTTCAGACTCTGCAGTCCCGAGGAGAACAGAATACCCAGGATGGTGCCGCTGTCGGCACTGGTGCGAAGATTTCCCCCTGCGAAATCCAGTACAAAATTCCAGCCCATCTTCATAAGCAGCGGAAAGGAAATGTTGTTCTCCCCTGTGCTTCGGTTAACCTGGCTGTCCGGGGGCAGCTGAATAATAAGAATAAACAAAAACATTGCCAGAGAAGCCGGAAGAAGATACGCGCCAGCATGACGGATAAAGCTCATCAGCGGGTGGAAATAGATATTTTCCCATACATTTCGTGAACCGGGCATTCCGCTGAGCCGGCCTACAATACGGACAATAAGTATAAGGATAATCAGCACAGTGACCGTCAGCAGCATGGAGCGGGGCAGAAGGCTCAGAAATGGAGGCTCATACAGCTCATATTCCAGATAGTCGGCTGCGATTTTTCCCCGCTGTTCCAATGCATGGAGATCAACTGACGCAAAGTTGTTCTGAAGTCCGTCCGGAGCGGAGGCGGAAGCTTTGAATATCAATGCGGGCATGTTCAGGTTCATGAAGGGAACGACACTGCCGGAGGAATCCACAGTGGATCTGGATACCGGTACTGCTCTGTTCGCTCCATACTGGGAAAAAAGACTGCTGAGAATACCTGCGTTTCGACCGTCGGTCACCACCGAAGATTGAATGCCCCCTGTCCCCAGGTTTTGAAGATGAATAATGTGGCTCTTCTCCAGATTAATTCCGGAATTTCTGCTGAAGAACCGGGCTCCGGCGGCATCGGTTTCGGAGGAATTCCATCCGGCGAATATAATGCTTCTCTTTGGAGAGACCGGTGCCGAAGCTGCCGCCCTGGCCAATTCAACAAGCAGTGCGGCAGAGGATGCTTGTTTTGATGCCGAAGGAAAGTGAATTCCCTCAGGTCCTCTCCCTCTGCCGTCAATATCGGCGGAAATTATCAACGCTCCCTTCTCCGGTTCCAGCTCACCTTTACCCGGGTTGAAACGGGTGGAACGTCCCGGGAGAACCCCAAGGATGTTTGCGCTGGATACAACGGGAAAGTGCATCTCCACGGAGATGGATGCACCGGGGATCAGAAGTGGATCCTCCTCTCCCCGGGCGAGCTTTTTTACTTCTGCAACTGCAGCGGGGTTCATATCTCCAGAGAAAAAATCTGCAGCCAGTTTATCGTGAATCGCAATTTGCTTTTCTGAAGGCTTGTTAACTTCCCTGGCTCCGTACCAGTTTGCTGCAGCAGTAAAAAATAATCCCGAAGCGCCAGCTGCTCTGGCGGTTTCAAGACTGGGAATCATATAGCTGGGCCGGGGGGCAATGATGAGCCGATTTTTCAGCAGTTGAGGGGGATAACTGTTCAAACTTCTGCTGCAAATAAGAATATCGCCAGAAAAATCGATAGACCTGGAGAAGAAGCTGCTGTGTACACTGTAATCCTCATACAGAAAAAATTGAATTTTCTCTTGAGAATCGGGAATGGTGATACTGAACTCCGGGGATTCGTCCAAATGGGGTACAACCGCTGGAAATTGCTGCAGGTAGCCGTTCTCTTGCCCCATTGGCAGGAGCCCAATTGAACTGAACTCTCGGGAAATGTATTCCAGAGAAGCCCGGTTTCCCGGACTGCCGCTGAGCCTGCCCGCATGTTCTCCTGAGCTGAGAACTTCTATATGACGGACGGTCCTGGACATGTCGACGCTCTCAGCCAGATTGTATCCCTTGCTAATATCCGGGAACAGCAGAAGTGCAAGCAGAAATGATACTCCGGCGCTAAGCAGGATCACTGAAAATATCAGCTGAAGATGATCCCGAGAGAAATTTTTTCGGTGCTTCATTGAGTGTTTGCCTCTATTGGTGTAAAACTTGCGAAGTAAAGAGGGGATTTCAAGAATCAGCGATTTTGGAAAAAGCCCCAAGTTTCAACAGATTATCTTTCAAAGAGAACCGGGTCAACGAAAAAATGGCTTTTCAGCTGTAACCCGGCTTTTTCCATCCGGTTATTTTCAATAGGATTGTTCACGTCTCATGGCCAAGGAGCAGCAGTGAAATATCAGAATGAAATATATATAGATCTCCCCCGGGAGCGCGTGATCCGGATATTTAGTGACCCTGCCCATATGGAGCAGTGGCAGGAAGGTTTTCAGCGGCGGGATCATCTTGAAGGGGAGCCCGGCAAGGCTGGATCGCGCACCAGGATTAAGTACAAACTGGGGAAGGATGAGCTGGAGATGGAAGAAGAAATTCTCAGCGAAGAACTTCCGGAACGGATACGGTACCTATTCAGGGTTCGGGGTGTGGAAAACAGCTGTGAAAACCAATTCCAATCCCTTGAAGATGGAGGAACCCGGTGGATTCAGGTTAATGAATTCCGCATGCGGGGGTTCATGAAACTCATGGCGTTTTTTGCACCCGGGGCCTTCAGGAAGCAGACTGAAGAGGATATGAAACGGTTCAAGGTATATGCGGAATCCCTTGGCAGCTGAGACCCATATGCGCTGAGGACATTATGCCAGGTTCCTGGGATAATTCCGGTCCTGGTTCCTGGTGTAATTCCGTCGCTTAGTGTAATTCCGGGAGCTTAAATAATTTTCTGAACTGCAGGGCAGCCTCAAGTTCAGGATAAAGTACTCTCAGCATGCTGTGAATGTAGCCGCTTTGCTTCGGCAGAAGGATTTTTCCCCCCATGAGCCACAGGATGGGAGGGTTTTCATTCAAGCGCTCATGGTCACCCATCTTATGTTTTGCGATATCGAAGAGAATATCCCGAATGGTACCGGGGCTCAGGCCTCCCTCCTCTTTTCCGGTCTGAATGCCCTGAAGCAGTTTCCGGTCCTTCTCCCGGATTTCCCGGAACAGGGAATCCACCGTGTAGTATTCAGTCCGGGGAATTCCGTACGCTTTTGCCACAGCTTCAAACACTGCTATGCCTCCTGAGCGTATCTTTCTCAGGGTATCCGGAAGAGCATCGGAGATGATGGCTTTTCCCTGATCCTCAATCTTGGCAATCCGGTTTTTTGAATCTTTGGCGGGATCAATATAATATTCCAGCCCGCTCACATCTCCCAGAATCCGCATGCTGTCCAATCTGCCCAGGTTACGGGAGTAATCAAGACTTTTCCTGCTGAAATCCATAAGATGGGGCAGCGGGAGGCTGTTTTTAATGTAGAGAATCCGGCGGTTTTCCGGATCCGGTCGGCGTACCATGCCGTAGGCCGAGATATCTATGATCACTAAATCTCTGTAACCCCTTTCAGTAAGCATGGACCACGGCAGATTATCCCACACCCCGCCATCGGTGAAACGCTTTTCCTCAATCTTTGCCATTTTGAACAGGGGAAACGACGCACTGGCATAGAGATACTCCGGAAGACTCCCCGGTTCCATTTGATCCAGAAAAATCTTCAGAGGCCGGAACTTTGAAATCCCGAAGGTAACAATGCCCAGATCCACACCCGACTTCCGGAGTTTTTCCTCCTTGCTCCGTTCGCGGAGCATTTTCAGCAGAGGAGATGAATCTAGACCGCCTGATCGCCTCACCTCCTGGAGAAGGGTTACGGTTTTCCGCCAGGACAGTTTGGAGAAGTCTTCCCCCTGAAGAGACTCGGGAAGAATCAATACATCCTGAATGCCCAGGTTGGACCACAGCTCGACGGCAAAATCCCAGTCATTCTGAGCCATGAGGGTTGCATTCAAAGCCCCCACACTGGTTCCGGTAAACCCGTCAAAACGGAAGCCGTGCTTCCGCAGGGTTTCCCAAACCCCGATTTGATATGCCCCACGTGCGGCACCGCCTGCCAGCACCAGTCCTGAGTGATAGCTCCGTTTCGATGTTTTTCCTGTTCTGAAGATTCCCATATCAACAGTATGCTTCCACCACTGAATCCGGGCAAGGGGATTTATTCATTCTTCATGCTGGTATTCCCCTTTTCTGAGTTGTATGATTACTACATGAGGCGATTTCATTTTATCTCAGCCGGTGCTGTTTCACCGAAAGAAGCGGGAGCCGGGTGCTTGGTATTAAATATTCCATTACTCCTCCTGCTGATCCTGGTACTCTCTCTTCCTCTTTTCACCGTTTCCTGTAATGTGTTTGATCTTGGGGGACCATCACTGGCTTGGTACGTTCGGGAGGGCGGCGACGGATCGGGCAACACCGTGTATCCGGGGAGCCGGGTTGCGCTGCAGCTGGAATCCAGGGAGTCTTCGGTTCCCCAGCTCATATACTGGTCGGTACGCATGCCGGGAGAGCAGGAATTCAGCCCTCTGGATGCTCTCAATCAGGGGGTCGGCGGTCCCAGGAATCCGGTGAACTTGCTGCTGAATACCCCGGGAAGCTATGATATTCGAGCCCAATACAGTTTCAACCAGTCAAATTTTTCCGACCCGGTGTTCCAGGGGGCGGTGGTTACCACTATTCCCGCCGAATACCCTGATGATCCCGGAGGAGCCTGGCCGGCCGGATCTCCGGAGCACCGTCATACTGGAGAGTATCTCGGCAGCTACGTGCTGACAGGTGAGTATAACGGCGGGACAGGAATAGAAATATCCTTCCGGCTCTCTGCTCAGCGTATTGCCGAAATACTGCCCCTGGAGTCTACCAGTGCAGGGGATCCAAATACAGCCACCGATCCCGGACTGGTCGTCCTTGGAGAGGCGGATATCAGTCTGAATTCAGGGAGTGAAACCGGGACAGGCGCGCAAATATATGCTCTGAGTTACCCCCCCGGCGGGTACCCGGGTTTTTCCCCGGAAGATCTGGCGGTATATATCCCTCTGGAACCTTCGGGATCGTTCCCAAGCTTATTGGAACCGGCGGCGCTGCTTCTCAGAATCCCTATGGGACTGGAAACCCCTGAGATCAGCAAAAATGCCCTCTGGAGTCCGAATTCCGGGAATCTCCAGGATGATTTTCTGGAAAGCTGGGATCTTCTTTTTACCTCCCAGGCCGCTCCTCTGGAGGATCTTTATGCCGATCTATGGCTTGATGAGTACAAATACATACACCCGGAATTTTAAAAACCACCAGAGAAAAACACCAAAGGAAATCACCAGGGGAATCACCAGGGGAATCACCAGAGAAAACCACCAGAACAAGCCGCCAATAAAAAACCTCCCGAAGAGGCCACCATTAGAAACCACCTGAGAAACTAATTGGCCGGATGCACCCCCTGCTGACCGGATTCACCCCAGCCAAATTTGTGGCGCATTTAGGCTCGTGATGCATCCTATTCCGGGAAATCAGATCATGTGCCCCGGGCCGTTTTCTTCTGCCCCCTGAGCTGCCGTGACTCTTGTCCTCCTTTCACCCTTTGTGGTACAGCTTCATTCTGTCTTATTCGCAGGATTTCCCGGTCAGAAGTTCCGGTTCCTGAAATTCTGCGCCTGGAAAAAGGAGCAGCTAGTGATTTGGGGAGTTCTACTTGCCCTGGGCGCTGCCGGCGCATGGGCCCACAATTCAATATTCTATACATTTTCCGGTAAACGGGTTGGATCGGGAACCACCGCCCATATCAGACTGTGGATAGCCCTCCCGGTAAGCCTGATGATCCAACTGATGATTACCGGAAGCTTCCTCCCTGCGCTTTCCGGCAGCGCTTCATTTGCAGCGGCGGCGGTGTCGGGGCTGTTTGGCTACGTGCTTGCCGATTTGTTGTTGTTCAGGGCATTTCTGGAAATCGGCCCACGGGATACGATGTTGATTATGACAGGCAGTCCCCTCTTTGCAGCGCTGTTTTCCTGGCTCATGTACGGAGAACGCCTGGCTCCGGGTACCGGAGCTGCGGCTCTGCTTATTCTCTCAGGAATCGCGTTGGTGGTGAGAGATACCTCCCCCGCAAAGACCGAAGAACCCCGGGGCAACAGAAAGGTCCTTGGAGTGCTGTTTGCCGCGGGGGGAGCATTGGCCCAAGCCCTGGGCATTGTGGCATCCAAGTTCAGTATTAATGCGGGAGACAATCCGGTGGAGATAAATGTGGTGCGACTGCTGGCAGGACTTCTGGGACTGCTGGTCTATGTGGGGTTCCGTGGAACTCTTATTCAGGATTTTCGGAAGATGAAAGACCGCCGCGCCCTGGGATTCATTGCCTTTGCCGCGGTTGTTGGGCCGTCCCTGGGTGTCATGGGAAGTCTCTATGCGGTGATGTTTATCCCTGTGGGGTTGGCTGCGGTTCTTATGCAAACCACCCCTTTGTTTCTCTTCCCTGTTGAACACCTTCTGTTTCGCCGTAAAGTCACTCTCTGGGGCGTTTCCGGCACCCTGCTTTCCCTCACGGGAATAACTCTGCTTCTGCTGCTGTAGCCCGGCAGCTGTGCTATTGGGCGGCCGGGGAAACAATGATCCAGTCCGCCTGAAACGGCAGCTCTTCACGGGCTATGGTCGGCTTTTGGCCCTATTGGTTCAAATTCAACTCCCCCTTCAGCAGCCTTGCGGCTTCACCGGCTGTCATTTGAAGGTGGATGTCGGTAATTTCAGATGTGAACGCCGAAGTCTGGGGGTTTATTTCGATAATATACGCACCCCTGCGGCTGGCCATCACCGGTATTGAGGCTGCGGGATACACTTCACCGGTTGAGCCGATCACTATCATTACATCGCTGCGGTCAACTGCCACAAGGCTGCGCCGCTGGGCTTCCTGGGGAATTCCTTCCCCGAAGAATATGAAATCCGGTTTGTATACACCGCCTTCAGCACTGCGGGGCGGCATTTCATCATCTCCCATTTCGAGGAGATTGATGCTGTCTGCATTAATATATGTTCCGCTGCGGGTACAGAGGAGACGGCGACAGTTACCATGATACTCAACCACGTTTCGGCTTCCGGCCCGGTAATGAAGGTCATCGATGTTTTGGGTAATAAGCATTTTGAGATTCCCCTCATGCTCCAGCTCTGCCAGCCAGTTGTGGGCGTCGTTGGGCTTACTCTTGGCAAAGTTCCGGTAGAATAGATCTCTGATTACCGACCAGGATTCCCCGGGATTGCGGTAGAAGTAATCAAGTTCCAGAATCCGGGGATCATACAGGTTCCACACGCCATTTTCCCCCCTGAAGGGAGGTACCCCGCTTTCCACCGAAATTCCTGCTCCGGTGAATGCGGTGAGGTATCGGGCTTCGGCTATACGCCTGGCTGCCTCTTGTATGCTGCTGTGGGGCATGTGAACTCCTTACGCCGGTGTGACCTGCACCCTGCAGTTTTTCTCTCTTCCCGTTCCGCCTCGCTTCGCTTTGCCAAGCTCCCGGGATTCAGCTATACTTCAGCCCGGGGCACCCGGGTGCATGTTACAATGCACAGTATACATGGTTTCTGTGCGTATCTCGAGGGGTTGCTGTTAGAACCCTCCGTATCAGATTCGTACAAGAGGATTACACTATCACTATGACCGATTTTTTTCAGAGACTGGAAGAGCGAAGCAGGAAAATTAACAGTTTATTGTGCGTGGGTCTGGATCCCCGGCATGCAATTCAGCCGGATATGGGCGCAGCCGACAGCGTCTCAGGCATGATAGAAGAGAACAAGCGGATAATCCAGGCTACAAGCAGGTACGCTCTGGCGTACAAGCCCAATATTGCTTTTTATGAAGCCCTGGGAGCGCCGGGACTTCAGGCCCTGGAGATTACCCTGGAACTGATTCCCGATGAAATCCCGGTGATTCTGGATGCGAAACGGGGTGATATTGGAGCAACGGCTCTGGCCTATGAACGGGCGGTGTTCGGGCATCTGAATGCCGATGCGGTAACTCTGAGCCCCTATATGGGCAGGGATTCGGTTGAGCCGTTTATCAATCACAGTAAGACAGCTGCCTTCATTCTGTGTAAAACCAGCAATCCGGGAAGCGGAGATCTTCAACTGCTGAGCCAGAATAACGGTGATCCTCTCTACCTCAGGGTTGCGGATATTGCCGGATCCTGGGGACAGAATGTGGGCCTTGTGGTAGCCGGCAATGACAGCGATGCGCTCAGGGCTATCAGAGCCAGGCATCCTGAAATGTGGTTTCTCAGCCCGGGAATCGGCGCCCAGGGGGGAAGTATGCTGGAAGCGGTGGAAGCGGGTGTTAACTCCCGGGGAACCGGTATTATCCCGGTGGTTGCCCGGGGTATCTCCCAGGCGGAAGATCCCGAAGCCGCGGCTGCAGCCCTTGTGGCACAGTTGAATGAGGCCGTTGAGAAAGTATTGGCCGGAAGGAAGGCAGACAGGTCCGGGGATGAACTCGGCCGGGGAGACCTGCTTAAGGACCGGGTGCTGGGCGGACTTATTGACGCCCGCTGTTTTCAGACCGGTGAGTTCACCCTGAAATCCGGTGAACGATCTCCCTTCTATATCGATCTGCGTCGGGTTATGTCATATCCCGGCCTTTTGAAAGATGTGGCCAGAGCATATGCCAGACTCATACATCAGCTGCGCCGGGAAGGGAAAGACTTTGATCATATTGCAGGGATCCCTGTTGCGGCCCTTCCTCTGGCAACGGCGGTGAGCATGGAAACGGGTATTCCCATGATTTTCCCCAGGATGAACGCAAAATCCCACGGTACCGGCAACACAGTTGAGGGAAGCTGGGCCAGCGGAGACCGGGTCCTTCTTCTGGATGATTTAATTACCAAAGGTACCAGTAAAATGGAGGCACTGAAAATCCTCAAAGATGCCGGTCTGCAGGTTGAGCATCTGGCGGTACTGATTGAACGGGGAGAGCAGGGGAGGCAGGACATGACCGGTGCGGGAATCGATCTGCGGAGTTTTGCCCGGCTGGATGAATTCCTTCCCCTTTGTGTCCGGAAAGGTCTTATTCAAGAGGATGAGCTGGAATCGCTCATCCAATACGCCCGCAGCTGAGGCTACACATGAATCGTTTACCCCCGGTGATCCGGGAACCTATACAGGGAAACTGCAAAGGGACGCACCATGGAAGAACTTGAAAGCGGCAGTCTGGGAGAAATTCTTTCAGGAATATGGGGGATTCTCAAAGAACCCTTGAGTATCGGAAGCCTGGCTCTGCCCTTTTCCATCGCCGGATTTATTCTTGAATTTCTGCTCCCCCTGTTCGCGGGGATATTTATCCTGCGTTTTCTCAAAAAACTGATCACCGCAAGCATTGAGAAGTCCAAACTCAAAGATCCCATGAAGGAGAAGCTCAGACGCTGGAACCGGATACTTTTTCGGGTTTTGGGCCTGGTGTATCTGATCCTCATTACAACCCTTCTGCTGGGGGCCGAGTTCTTCTCTGTTCTCTCTGCTTTGGGTACGATTCTTAATGACCCTTTTTATTCCAGCGGGGATCTGAAGATTTCAGTGATGACCCTTCTCACTGCAGTGCCGGTGTTTTACCTTGCCAGTCTTGCAGGCAAGGGTGCCCGGAACCTTGTGGAACGTGAGGTGCTTCGGCGGCTGCCGGTGGATGAATCTAGAAAGTTCAGCATTGCCAATATGTCCCGCTACACGGTCATGCTCCTGGTACTCATTATGGGCCTGAGTTTTATCGGTATCGATTTTTCCAGTTTGATACTGGTGTTCAGCGTCCTGGGTATCGGTATCGGGTTCGGCCTGCAGAGCATGGTCTCTAACTTTTTCGCCGGCGCTATTATCATTCTCACCAGGCCTATTAAAGAAGGGGACTTTATTCTTGCAACCACATCAGGGCAAAACCTGGAGGGACGGGTGGTGAAAATTACCCTTCTTCACTCGGTAATTAATACCCTTCTCAATGAGACCATCATCATTCCGAATTCGGAAATTATCGGAAAACCTGTGCACAACTACAGCTACGATAGCCAGGAGGTAATCGTTCCAGCTGAGGTGGAAGTGCATTATGAGAGCGATCTGGATCTGGTTGAGAAGGTATTGGTGGAAGTGGGCCGGGAATGCCCGTACTGGACCGGCAGCACCGACCCCACAATGAGGGTTGCCAGCTTCAACAGTTCCGGCATTGAGGTGGTACTGTATACCCGGATTCTCTATGCTCCGGAGCGCATTGTGGCCATGGCGTGGCTTCGGAAGATGATATGGCGCCGCTTCAAGGAGAATGGCATAGTGATTCCGTACCCTCAGATGGATCTCTATGTGAAAACCCTCCCTCCAGGAACAGAATAGCCCCGCCGGGCCCCCTTCGGCGGTTCGGCGGTAATTCCGGTTTTCCGAAACTATTCCTTGCGGCTGGGCTTTTCCCGAAACTATTCCTTGCGGCTGGGCCGGGGGGCGCATACACTTGAAGGATGAAATTCAAGGATCTGTCCTTTTATTACCGGAAGTTCAAATTCGGGGAAGATAATTTTCACAACCTCATGCGTTTTCGAATCCGCCGAATTCTGCTGGTTTCCACATTTTACGATGCATATATATTTGAACACGACTCCCTTCTCTCGGATCAGCTGGTGGGGGAGTACCATCAGCTGAATCTTACGAGCATACCCAGAATGATTTCCGTTCCCGGTGCCGAGGATGCCCTAGAACTCCTGGAAAAGGAAAATTTTGACATCGTGATCACCACCATGCGCAGCGGAGAGACCGGTTGTTTTGAACTGGCCGAACGGATTCGGGAACTGTATCCCAATATGCCGGTGGTACTTCTTCTCACCAACAAGACGGAGATTTCTCTCATTAAGGATCTGCTCTCCCGTCCCGCCCCCGCCCCGGGAAGTATCGTTTCCGCAAGCGGCGAGGAGTGGAAGGCGTGGAACGGTGTCTTCGATGAGATTTTTCTGTGGACCGGCGGTCCAAGGGTTTTTCTCTCCATTATTAAATCGGTGGAGGATTATTATAATGTGCGCAACGATATCCGGCAGGGGCTGGTTCGCGTACTTCTCTTTGTGGATGATTCCATAGAGTACAGCTCAATTTTCCTGCCCATGCTGTACACCGAACTTATGGAGCAGATTCAGACTCTGATCGCCCATGAGCAGAACAATCATAAAAAATACCTTCGTATGCGTACCCGCCCCAAGATTCTCATTGCACGAACCTATGAAGAGGCCATGAGCATCTATCGTACGTTTAAAAAGAGTATGCTGGGGGTGATCAGTGATATTGAATTTCCGGTTCACGGAAGTACGGACGAGGCGGCGGGCTTTAAACTGGCCGATGAAATACGCACAGAAGATCGATATATACCGATTCTGCTTCAGTCTATGAAAGGTCAGTGGAGGTCCGAAGCCCTGTCTCGGGAAATTCCGTTTATTTCCAAGAAAGACCCGGGCATACGTGACGAACTCCGGCATTTTCTCCGGTTCAACCTGGGATTCGGAGATTTTATTTTCCGTACCGAGAAGGAAACCGAGATCCGCCGGGCTTCCAATCTGAAGGATTTTGCAAGAATTATTAGGGACATTCCCGATGAATCTATTCTTTACCATGCCCGCAGAAATCATTTCTCCACCTGGCTTATGGCCCATGGGGAATTTGAAACCGGTCGAAAAATGCGGGGGAAGCATGCATCGGCATTCACCTCGGTGGAGGATATCAGATCCTTTCTCATCAACAGTTTCATTGCCATCCGGAAGAATCAGAATCTTGGAAATATCGTAGATTTCAGCGAGGAAATTCTAGATGAGCCAGATGTGGTGGTGCGCATAGGGAAGGGAAGTCTGGGAGGGAAGGGAAGGGGGCTGGCGTTTATGAATGCACTGCTTTCCACCATGGATTTAAGCAGCATGTATTCAAGCATGGAAATAACCGTTCCCCGTACCCTGATTATTGCCACAGATGTATTTGATGATTTTCTCGATCTGAACCATGTATCACGCACGAAATTGTCCGGTAGAAGCGATGACGAGATCCGTATGATTTTTGCCTCATCCCGGCTTCCCGGGGATATTGAAGTGCAAATGGAAACCTTCCTGCAACATAGCGTACGGCCATTGGCCGTCAGATCATCCAGTCTTTTGGAGGACAGCCAGGCCCAGCCTTTCAGTGGAGTGTACGAAACCTATATGATTCCCAATTCAGGTGAGAAGCTCTCGCCTAGGCTTGATCAGCTCACCCTGGCAATACGGCTGGTGTATGCCTCGGTGTTTCTGAAACATGCGGTGCAGTACATAGAGAATCTTCAATTCAGTCCTGAAGAAGAAAAGATGGCCATCATCATTCAGGAGGTAGCCGGAGAAATACACGGGGACTATTATTATCCTCAAGTCTCCGGAGTGGCGCAGAGCTGGAACTATTATCCCGTGGGGCCCATGAGTACAAGCGACAAGCTCTGTAGCCTGGCTCTGGGAATGGGCCATGAGGTGGCGGGGGGGAACAGAAGTTATCGTTTCTGTCCCGATTGGCCCGGAGTGCCATATCATCCTCTTGAGGATTCGCTAAAGTATAGTCAAACGCGGTTTTACGCCTTACAAATGGACTGCAATAGGGAAACAATTCTGGCCGGTGAAACACAAAGTCTTGTGAAGCTTTCCCTCCGTGATGCGGAAAAACACGGAACTTTAAAACATATTGTAAGCGTATATGATTCTTCACTTAACAGTCTTTCGGACGATCTTTCCCATCCGGGACCGAAGGTTGTAAATTTCCGGGGGATTATTGAGTATGAAGCCATTCCCCTGGCAGAACTTCTCAAGGACCTCATGGAACTGCTGAAAAAAGCCTTGGGAAGCCATGTTGAAATTGAGTTTGCCGTTGTTTTGCCTCCGGGGAACCGTCTCGGCGGAGAGGAATCTTCAATTCCTCGACCGGCGCTCTCCGGCGAACAGAAATTTGCAGAACCTGCGCAGCGGAGTTTCGGATCCGGGCCTCCCCGGAGACTCCCCCGCTTTTATCTGCTTCAGGTCAGACCGCTGAATGTTCAGGCCGGAGATGGACTCCCCTCGGATGTTCCTGCCGACCGTAAGCGGATAATTTTCTACAGTAATGAGAGTCTGGGCAACGGTCGGCTATCCAATATTTACGACATCCTGGTGGTAGATCCTGAACGCTGGGATCAGCTGAAGACCGATGAGATCAGATCGGAGATTGCATCCTTTAACGAAAAGATGAAAGCACAGGACAGAGAATATATTCTCATCGGTCCAGGTCGCTGGGGAAGCCGGGATAAATACCTTGGGGTTCCCGTTCAATGGCCGGAGATCAGTAAAGCAAGAATTCTGGTGGAATTGGCAGTTGAGAATTACGATATCGATCCAAGCCAGGGGTCCCATTTTCTGCATAATCTTATTGCCATGAATATTGGGTATGCCCACATTCCTCTCAAAGGGCCGGGATTTTTTCGAATGGAAACCCTGGTGAATGCTGAGGAGATTCATGAAATGTCCCAATCTATGGAGAAGGATAACGTATTCCTGCGGCATTTTCGTTCAAACGGGGAGCTGGGCGCCGCTCTTGCGGGTCGCAGCAGCGAATCCATGGTATACATTCCCCATTCCGGGGAAAGCCGATAATTTGATTGGACCGCAGAATAGTTGATGGAACCGCTGGTATGTGAATAGAAAATTCCTAAGGTGTCAGCATCTTGAAATTACTACACACCTGACGAGTTAATACTACTACAGAAGTAATAACGCTCCGCTTGTAGCCGGATTTTTTCCATCAAAATGGGGAACAGGGGTTATACTGTGGTCATGAACAGCTATGCACAGACAGTTCTTGACCAGCTTACCCGTAAGTATCATTGGGAGCCTGAATTTCTTCAGGCCGTGGAAGAGGTTTTGCAGACCTTGTCTCCTCTGTTATCTGAAGAACCCAAGTATGCCCGTTACCGAATTCTCGAACGAATAGTCGAGCCTGAGCGAATTATTATGTTCCGGGTGCCCTGGGTGGATGACCGGGGGGAGATTCGAGTGAACAGCGGTTTTCGCGTTGAGTTTAATTCCGCATTAGGCCCTTACAAGGGTGGGCTGCGTTTCCATCCCTCGGTGAATTTGAGCATTCTCAAGTTTCTTGGATTTGAACAGACATTTAAAAACAGTCTGACCGGTATGCCCATGGGAGGCGGCAAGGGAGGCAGTGATTTTGATCCCAAGGGCAAGAGTGAAATGGAGGTTATGCGTTTCAGTCAGAGTTTTATGAGTGAGCTTTTTCGTCACATCGGTCCGAATACTGATGTACCTGCGGGAGATATCGGGGTTGGCGGCCGGGAGATCGGATTTCTGTACGGACAATACAAGCGTCTTCGCCTTGAGAACACCGGCGTATTAACCGGAAAAGGAAGAGATTGGGGAGGTTCGCTGATCCGGCCTGAAGCCACGGGCTACGGTTCCATGTATTTTGCCAAAGAGATGGTGGAGGCAAGCGGAGACTCCATGGAAGGTAAGCGGATTTCTGTCTCAGGTTTCGGAAATGTTGCCTGGGGTGTTTGTAAAAAAGCGTCCGAACTGGGTGCCAAAGTTATCACAATTTCCGGTCCCGATGGATTTATTCTCGATGAAGAGGGAATCAATACCGAAGAGAAATGGGAATATCTATTGGAACTTCGGGCCAGCAATAATGATGTGGTGGAACCCTATGCTGAAATGTTTTCAGCCAAATTCTTTCCTGGAAAACGTCCCTGGACGGTTCCTGTGGATATGGCCGTTCCCTGTGCAATTCAAAATGAACTAGATGGTGATGATGCGGAACAGTTGATTAAAAACGGGGTGAAATATGTTGTGGAGACCAGCAATATGGGGTGCACTGCAGATGCTGGGGTGAAATTTATTACCGCCAATGTACTGTTCGCCCCGGGAAAAGCCGCCAATGCGGGTGGGGTGGCCACCAGCGGACTGGAAATGAGCCAGAATGCCATGCGTCTGGCCTGGACCCGGGAAGAGGTTGACGAGAAACTTCACCGCGTCATGATAAATATCCATGAGAGCTGCCGGCAAGCATCCGCATCAGTGGGCTATGAGGGAAATTATGTAGTGGGAGCAAATATTGCCGGATTCAAAAAAGTGGCGGATGCCATGATCGATCAGGGAGTTGTGTAGAAAGTTTCCCGGGAAATACCCGGGGAGATGCTTTGATGAGTCGGGCGAAAATCACATGTAAAGCATACATACAATTATATGTGTCATTCGTCTGAGAATTCTGATGGGCTGTTGGGGAGGCATATAGCTGAGTTCAGCTCAGCTTAACCTCTTCTCCGGCCAGGACCTTGCTCAGGGGTGAACTGGAATCTTTATCCATTACCCGTGCAAGGGTTATTCCATCGAAAAAGCGGTTGATGTGATCGCTTGCTTCCCGCCAGACATCGTGAACCAGACAGGTATCCACCTTGGCACATTCAAACTCGCCGTTATCGTTGCATGTGCTGCAGGGGGTGAGATCCAGGCCTTCGTCCACGGCTTCGAAAATATCCTTCACCGAAATCTCTTCAGGATCCTGATTAAGAATAAAGCCTCCGCCCGGACCCCGGACTGAATTGATTACCCCTGCCTTTTTCAGGCGGAAGAAAATCTGTTCCAGAAACTCTGGAGAAATTTCCTCTTCGGCGGCAATGACCTTGATTGCTTTGGGTCGATCCTGAGGCGAAAGTGCAAGATTTGTCATGGCCCGTAAAGCGTAGCGGCCTTTGGTTGTTATTCTCATAAATAGTCTCTTCTTATGGGTATTTTCTTTTTATTATCGTTTAACTCTACTTTAGATTTCCTGAATTGGCAAGTCATAATTGGTCAGGTGATTATCCGGATTTTCAGCACACAGGGAGCTGCCGTTGGATGGTCCTGTTGGTAGACGGACCATGAGCCATATGACCCTGGAGGCGGCCGATCCGTGGGGTAGAGGGGTCTGGAGGTGGCCGGTCCTGGAAGCAGTGGGTCCGGCCGATAGAGGGGGCCGGAGGTGGCTGGGGCCCAGAGGCAATATCAAAAAAACCGGCTGGAAGAGATACAGCCGGTTTCTGCTTGACGGAGAACTAGATGTCCGTATGCTTTGTAGTTATTTGTTTACCCGTTCCACATAATCACCGGATTCGGTATTAACCAGTATTTTTTCATCCTGTTTAATAAAAATGGGAACCTTTACCGTCAGACCGGTCTCACAGGTAACCACTTTGGTAGCGCCGTTTACCGTGTCACCCTTGATTGCCTCAGGTGCTTCGGTAACCACAAATACCATTTTGGTGGGAAGAACAATGTCTATTGCCTTTTCCTCGAAGAATACGATGCGGTAGGTATCGCCTTCCTTCATATAAAGGCCTTTGTCTTCCAGACCCTCTGTGGGAACCATGAACTGATCGTAGGTTTCCGCGTCCATGAAATGATACCCTTCTCCATCGGAGTAGAGAAACTGGCTGCTTTTCTCGTATACGTCAGCCTCTTCCACGTTATCGTTGGATTTGACTGTTTCCTTCAGAGAAGAACCTGTTACAAGGTTTTTCAGTTTCAGCCTTACGAATGCACTGCCCTTTCCGGGGTTCACAAATTCCCGCTCCACCACAAGGTGGGGAGCACCTTTCATTATTAAACACATTCCCTTGGCTACTTGGCCTGCTTTGATCATATTTTACCTACTGAATATATAAGAAGTTATGTTGGGCAATTTCAAAAATCATGCTGTTGGAATTGCCTGTACCTGAGGAAATCATTAGCCGGCCTCAACGCCGATGGCTACTGATTCACACAGCTTAGCGGGACTCTTCCGGGATTACACCCCGGGGAGTTCCAAGTGGATGGATAATAGCCTGTATCCGGGAAACTATCAACACCGGTGGCCAAAGCCGGATGGGGAAAGCAGCTTCAAACTCCCGTGATGACAGGGGTTATCCAAGTTTTTCCAAGTCCTGGTTCAAGCTTTTGAGATCCGCCGCTATTGCCCGAATATGGCTGATTGCCGACTCAATTTCCCTGTTTCCCTGTGAGATGGCGTCTAGATCCTCAACAATGCTTTCAATCCGTTCCCCGGTGCTGGCGAGGTGCTTCTGAACCACTTTTTGTGATTCGCTAATATCATCACTGCCCTGGCGTACATCCCTGGTAAGGTCGCTCAGCCCCTTCAGGCTGTGCTGAATCTCCGAGCTTCCGCTGCTGAGCTCCTGGGTTCTTTTTGCAATTTCGGTAAATGAGGCGGTGGTACTTTCCACTTCCTGTTGCACCCGCATAAAGGCGTTGAGGGTACTGTTTCCCGATTCATGCCCTTTGGTGATATTGTTCACCACTTCTTTCAGTACCCGGGCTATATTGCCGGCGTTCTGTGCCGAACCTTCGGCAAGCTTTCGGATCTCTTCCGCCACCACCGAGAATCCCCGACCCGCGTCCCCCGCATGGGCGGCTTCGATTGCCGCATTCATTGAAAGAAGGTTGGTTTGGGATGCGATATTGTTGATCAGGGTTACCATCTCCATAATTGAATCCACATTGGAGGATATACCCTGAATAATTTCCACCGTTTCCCTGAGTTGTTCCCCGCCGGATTCGGTGATTTTGTTCAGTTCCAGAGCGCTCTGTTGCTTTTCTTCTGCGATCTCCGCAACCCGGGAGATGGAACTGATAATCTGATTGGTTGCTGCAGCGGATTCCTCCTGTGCCGATGACTGACTGTAAATTACCTTGTTCACATTTCCGATTTGGTCACCGATGCTGTCCAGCTGTTCTCCCGATTCCTGAAAATTCAGTTGAAAGGTTTCCATATCCCGGCGGATGGTATCGGTTTTTTCATTGGCCGAGCTCATCCGTTCCTGGATTGTTTCCACTTCGGATATCAGCTTACTGGTAATTCCGATCCCCTTCCGCACCTCTGTGAGCATGGAAGTTACCGCGGCATTTTTTTCCCGGCTTTCGTCTGCCAGCTCCCTGGCTTCCCGGATCAGTTTTCCGGCAATCCGCTGTTTCTTCATTACAAAGTGTGCAATAAAGACTAGCAGTACCAGAACAAACCCCAAATATTTACCCGCCAGGTTGAGAACGGACATGTTCGGGTTCGCCGGGATAACGCCGGCAAAAAACACATAAAATACCGCCGCAATGGTGCTGAACGCCAGAGCGTAGGTAATGATGGTGCCCGACTTCCCCACAGTTATGAGAGATGTCATCATCACCACTGCTGTTAAGTAGAAGGCAGTCATGTGAAGAGCATAGGGATGCCCCAGATCATTGGTTAATGCCATGGATAGCAGGAAGATGAAACTGGCGAAAGATATGGTGTTGGATGATGCCTGGTAGCGCCCGGCAAACCCCAGGACAAAGCTGGTGATGAATGTGATGAACAACACCCCGGAGAGCGCCAAACCCCGTATATCCCCGCTGAAAAGGAACATCAGGGTGACTAAAACCAGGCCTGAGATGAGAAAAATATGAACGCTAAACAGACTGTCCGCCTTGGAAGCGATATCCTTATCTGCCGTGCTGAATTTATCGGTAAAATTTTTCTTAATTGTCATGAACCAATCCTATTGTATGTTTCAGATTTTCCGCCCTCCGGATCATATCTGCCAGACTAACGCAGAGGTGATAAAGGAGAGAACGATAATTGTCCCGGCCAGGGTGATTTGGGCCCCAGTTCCTTTGGCCTTGTGGGACATACGCCCAAAAGTTTCATTCTGCAAAAACGATCGAATCCGGTTTTTGAACAATATCTGGGTGCTTACAGCAAAGGTGAGGGTAGCACCCCTCATAACCAGCCACACCCCCGCACCGTTTCCTGTGAAAGGAGGCTGGAAAACATGGGTGATCCCCACCCAAATAAGGGGAGCTGCAAGAACCGCGACATGGTACAGCGCGATCTGGGGTTCAAAATTCAGATTAATGAAATTCCAGTTCCATATGGTGTAGGCAATGATCCAGAATATTGCCGCGGTTTCATGGGTGATGTAGTATGTTCCCGTCCATTCTCCGGTAAACCCGAAACTGGTGATGATTTGTACCACACCCGCCGCTCCATTTGCCCATCGCCGGTTCATGAAGTCTTTTACGGTTGCTTCAAGAATGTTGATTCTCAGCAGCCATATAACAATGATGACCAGAATATTGCCGGGAAAGAGAGAAAGGGCTGTGAGGGTGATCAGAAGCCGCCCGATAATCAGGGTTCCCAGTTTGATCTTCTCGAAAGGTTCGGCCCGAAAGAAAAACACCACCGCAGGAAGCAGGACCATTACCGGAAGGTTCACCGTATTGGGGAAAAAGAGAGAAAGAACCGATACCGTCGTTAAAAGAATGAGAAAGCCGGAAAAACCGAGGAGTTGTCTGAAGTTGTTCATCTGTTGCTGCGTCTCCAAAAAAAGTTGAATAGCCGGTATAGTATCAGAGCCGGAGGCATTTTGCATTAAATTTATTCCGCTTTTTAGCTAATCATCTCAATCAATCGTTGGGGAATGGGAAGCTGTTCCGTGTACCGGGATTAGCCGGGGGAGCTGAAGAGGGTCACATCCTGTATGCGCTCTTTTTCCAGGAGGATCATCAGCAGCCGGTCCACTCCCATAGCCGTACCGCTGCATTCCGGGAGTCCGGAAATCTTTGCGCTGAAGTCCGGGTCCGGGCGTGTGGGCGGGCAGCCGGGTTTGCCCATGCTTTGTTCAGCCCGCGGCGGATGTTCCATTTCCTTAAGCTCTTCCCTGAAAAACAGATCGATGTTTTCCCGGCGGTTCTCTTCGGTGAAGCAGTTGGCAAGTTCCATTCCGTTCCAGTACAACTCCCAGCGTTCATTCCACAATCCGTCGGGTGTGAGGCGGGATAAGCTCCTGAGTTTTGCCGGGTAGTTGTACAAAAAAACCGGCGACGGATCGCTGCAGAGGACGGGCTCAACCAGATTGAGAAAGATTCGGTTGAATAGCACCTCCCAGCTGTCTGATTCTTCGGGAGCCAGGTCCCTGTCCCGGCATATCTGCATGAGAGCCTGGCGATCACTTGGCTCCGTCCGGGGGCCGGGGGTAAGGATGGCCTGCAGATCCATACCGGCGTGCTGTAAAAACGCCTCCTGCATGGAAATGCTCCGGAACTGAATATTGCTCCATCGCTCTTTGACCCGGGAAGCGGTGGAGGGAAGATGCAGCATGTGGCGGATAAAAGCACGGGTGATATCCATGCTGCCCATATAATCGGTATCCACCGCGTAGTATTCCAGCATGGAGAACTCTCTCAGATGAATGCTGCCGGTATTCTCGCCGTTTCTAAAACTGGGGGAGATTTGAAACATGCTCCCCCATCCTGATGCAAGCAATTGCTTCATATAATATTCCGGGGAGGGAAGCAGCTGCAGATGGGTTTCTCCATTCCAGGGATGGTATTGCTTGACGTGGAACAGAGGAATGGTGGATTCGGGGATGCAGTGTTCGGCCATCAGTGGGGTGTGGACTTCAAGGTAATTTCGCTTGCTGAAGAAATCTCTCATTCCCTGTATGATATTGATGCGGGCAGTATACAGTTCCCTGGTCATACATAGACCAAACAACGGGAGCAGGGAAATGTCAATACGGTCGGGAATTATCTATTGGAGTGAACTCAGCAATGGGAACCCGATATACAGAGAGCAGACGGGGAGGTGCGGTATGGATTTTACCAGACGGGGCAGCGGTTCAGTGAAATGGGATTTGGCCGGGAGAGATGTGCTTCCCATGTGGGTGGCTGACATGGACCTCCCAGTTCCCGACGTTGTTATCCGCAGTTTGCAGCAACGTTTGGAGCATCCATATCTGGGATACGGCATGGTTCAACCAGGCTTTTATGAAAGCTTTTCCGAATGGGCGAAGCGGCGGCAGGGCTGGAGCCCGGCCCCGGAATGGCTGGAATTCATCCCCTCAGTCATGGCCGGACTGCGTCTGGCGGTTGATGAATTCAGTTCCCCGGGAGACGGTGTGATCGTTCCCTCTCCGGTGTACCATCCGTTTCTGGAGGTTCCCGAAGACCGGGGCCGAAAGCGGGTGGACTGGTATCTCCAGTTTTCCCACAGCGACGGCCAATACCATATGGATTTGGAACGGCTGGCGGAACTGGCTGCTGTGAAGGAAAATACCGTTTTACTGTTGTGCAACCCCCACAACCCTCTGGGAAAGCTGTGGTCCCAAGAGGAACTGGCCGGGCTGCTGGAAGTTTGTATCGATAACTCAGTGGCGGTCATTTCAGATGAGATACATGCAGACCTGGTGTATTCCGATGCATCGTTCACTCCCCTGATTCCCATTCTCCGGGAGATGGCACCCGCGCACCCGGGGGTGGCAATTCAGTCCCCAAGCAAAACCTTCAACATCCCCGGCATTGCGTCCGCGTTGTATATCAGTTCATCCCGGGATTTGCTGAAACGTCTGGGAGCACGGGCTTCCGCCTGGGGGCATGAACTTCCCAACGTGCTTGCTCTTGAGGCTGCTACTGCCGCGTATCTTCATGGAGACGACTGGATGGATGAAACTCTGGCACTCCTTGAATCCAACCGAAACAGGGTGAGAGATTTTGTGGAAGGGAACATCAGGCCCCTTGGACTGGAAGAGAGTCCGGTACCCGGGGGAACCTATCTGTATTGGCTGGATCTCCGACAGGGAGAGCGGATCAGGGGGCTGTACGGAAGAGACAGCTATCGGGATTTGAAAAAAAATGCCCGGCTCTGGTTGAGTCCGGGCTATCAGTTTGCTCCCCTTGCTCCAGGGGATTCTCACATGGCAAGCGGGTTTTTCCGTCTGAATTTCGCCTGTCCCAGGCCTCTGCTGGACGAAGGCCTGAAACGGCTGGCCTCTTGGCTCGACGTCTGATGCCGCCGCCGGAGAACTATTCGTTTTCGGCGATGTAGCGTTCAGCCTCGAGTGCGGCCATACAGCCGGTTCCCGCTGCAGTTATCGCCTGGCGGAACACCTTGTCTTTTACATCCCCGCAGGCAAATACCCCGGGAATTGAGGTGGCGGTTGTTCCCGGTTCCGCCAGCACGTAGCCGGAATCATCAACGGGGAGCTGACCGTCCAGGAAGGCGGTGTTGGGGGTGTGGCCGATTGCATAAAACAGCCCCTTGGCCTCTATTGTGCTCTCTTCGCCGGTTTGATTGTTTTTCACATTCACCGCTTCCAGGAAACTCTGCCCGAATGCGTTGGGTTCGCTGCCCACCGCCTCCAGGGCATTGGTGTTCCAGTGTATTTTGATTTTTTCATTGTCGAAGACCCGTTTCTGCATGGCCTTACTGGCCCTCAGCTCATCTCTGCGCACCAACAGGTGTACGGTGCTTCCGAATTTCGCCAGATAGCTGGCTTCTTCGCAGGCTGAGTCTCCGCCGCCAATCACCACAAGAGGCTTTTCACGGAACATGGGCAGTGCGCCGTCGCAAACCGCACATGCCGAGATGCCCTTCTGCCAGAGCACATCTTCGCCCTTAATGTGAAGTCGTTTGGCGGTGGCGCCTGTTGCGATAATTACCGTCTCAGCCAGGTACGTCTGTGCCTTTTCTCCACTGCCTATAAATACTTTCTTGGGATTGCTGTTGAGATCCACGGATTCCACGGTTTCGGTGACAACCCGGGTGCCGTGGTGAATGCTCTGCTCTTTCATCTGATCCATCAGCTCAGGGCCGGTAATGCCTGTGGGAAATCCGGGGTAGTTTTCAACTTCAGTGGTGGTTGTAAGCTGGCCGCCGGCGGCAACTCCTCCAGCCATAAAGCCTTCAAACATCAGAGGTGAGAGTTCCGCCCGGGCTGCATATATAGCTGCGGTATGTCCCGCAGGTCCGCTACCGATAATAATCACTTTTTCCACTGTATCGCTCATGTTGTCTCCTTGGGTTATGATCCGCCGTCCATGCCGGCTTTGAAAGTATCCGGGTCGGCGGTGGTTAATCCTTAAAATGTATATATAAAGAAAATAATATATAGAGTCAAGCCATGATAGTTGAAATTATTCGGAGATTTCAATCAGGCCGGGATGTTCATCCAGTCATCAATATATGAATAAGTTACGACGAATGCAACTCAGCATCCTCTTGCCGGCAGCGCTTTTTTTTACCATCTTCTCCTGCGATATTCGCCTATGGCCGGGTTGGAACTGCGAATTCACTGCAAAAATACTCTACCCGGAGGATGGTGGCTCAGGATTGGAGGATGCTCTTGTATCCATGGAAGTACACAATCACCAAGGATGGGATCTTGAAGGATACACGGCGGAAATTTGCATGGTGGATACCCACGGGGCAGTATTTCCATCGCCGGGAACAGGGCCTTTGAAACTTGAAAGCAGCAGCATCTGTCCCGGGGGAGGAAACATCATCGACCGTTACAGCCTCCAGGAGCTGCTTGAAGATGGGGAATCATCCCATGAGGAAGTGACCGGCTGGGAGTATTTTGCCGGGGAGGAAACGCAGGTGGTCATTATTAAAGTAAACGGGCAAATATATCTGCCCTGCGAAGATCGTTGACGCTAAAATCTTTCGCGGTGCTTGAACCTTACTCCAGGGAGATCCCCGGCTGATGGCTGATAATAAACTGAATCAGCTCATCCAGGCTGGTCTCGATTCGGGATGCTGCATCCTGAATGTCATCCCGGTTCACCTGTGCGGCGAAGCTCTTCTCTTTGAGTTTTTTCTTCACCGATTTCACCTTCATCCCCTCGTATCCACCTGGACGTACCAGACTCACTGCGTGGATAAACCCGCTGAGTTCATCGAACGCATACAGCATATGGTCCAGGGTGCTTACCGGGACAACTCCGAAGAACGAAGGCGAGTGGGATGCAATGGCGTGCAGAAGCTCAGGGTCACAGCCCTGGGATTCCAGGTGTTCAATGATTTTCCGACAGTGTTCATCCGGCCACTTGTCCCAGTCCGCATCATGGAGGATACCTGCTGTCTCCCACATTTCTGCCTCCGGCGGGGACAGAGACAGCTTCTCTTCGGCCCAGGCCCTGAGCACTCCCCCCACCTGCATCATATGAAGCTGGAGGCGGGGATTATCCACCCAGTCCCTCATGAGAGAAATTGCATCTTGTCGGGAAGGAAAAACTCCCTTGTATTCCGGAGAACCGAATTCCTGACGACCCAGTTCATGTGATATAGTATTCTGTTCGCTGCTCATACATATCAGAATACCCGCCAGGTATCTGATTGTACAGTGATACCGGCGGATACTCCGCTGACTCCGGCGCCGAAATCGGGCAGAATAGGGAACTTCGGCTGTCTCAGAGCGTTGGCGGAGGAACAGAGCACAGGAAAAGAGGAAAGCTATGAATAATTTCAGATTCAAAAATCCCGTGGAAATCAGATTCGGAAAGGGAACTATTTCAGATTTGCAGGAATTGCTGGCGGATGAAACAAAGATCTTTCTGCTCTACGGCGGCGGATCTATTAAGAAAAACGGCGTATATGATCAGGTCCAAAAAGCGCTTCAGGGAAAAGACGTCAAGGAATTTGGGGGAATCGAGGCCAACCCCCAGTATGAGACCTGCATGAAGGCGGTGAAAGAGGTGAAATCCTCAGGGGCATCGTTCATTCTGTCAGTTGGAGGCGGTTCGGTGCTGGACGGGGCAAAGTTTATTGCCGCTGCAGCGGTTCTCCCTGAAGCTGATCCTTGGGATATAGTTCGCGGAGAGGTGAAGGTGGAATCGGCGCTGCCTCTGGGAGCGGTAATGACCTTGCCGGCCACCGGTTCTGAGATGAATAGCAATTCGGTAATATCCCGGAAAGAATGGGGGGAAAAACGGGGGTGGTCCAGTGATCATGTGCTTCCCCGCTTTTCAATTCTGGATCCGGAAACAACCTTCAGCCTTCCCCAACGTCAGGCAGCCAACGGTGTTGTTGACAGCTTCGTTCATGTAATGGAGCAATACCTTACGTATCCGGTGAACTCCCCCATTCAGGACAGATTTGCGGAGGCGATTCTTCTTACCCTTATTGAGGAGGGGCCGAAACTGCTCTCCGAACCTGACAATTATGATGTGCGGGCGAATATTTTCTGGGCTTCCACCATGGCTCTGAATCGACTCATCGGCGTTGGTGTGGTTCAGGACTGGGCAAGCCATGGTATCGGCCATGAACTCACCGCCCTCTACGGAATTGATCATGCCCGCACCCTGGCGGTAACTCTTCCCGGGGTAATGCAGTTCAAACGGACGGAGAAACGGGAAAAGCTGGTTCAGTATGCCGAGAGGGTGTGGAATATAACCCAGGGTGATGCAGATGTGAAAATTGACGAGGCCATTGCCAAAACCGTTCTGTTTTTCCAGAAAATGGGGGTACCCACCACTCTGGGGGATTATGAGCTGCGCGGAGAAGCGGCTGCCGCAGCGGCGGAAAACATTCGGAAAAAGGGCTGGAAGCTGGGTGAACACAACGATATCGGCCCCGAAGAGGTGGAGCAGATTCTTCTGCTCCGGGCATAGAATGACGGAGAGCGGCGTATGAACACGGGCCATTCTCCCATTGTGCTTTTAGGAGCCATGGACGGCGAAATTCAAGAGATCCGAAATGCAATGAACTCCAGGGAGGAGATCACCATCGGCGGCTGGCTCAAGGCGTACCGGGGCACTCTGGAAGACCAGCCGGTCTTTCTCGGGAAAAGCGGTGTTGGAAAGGTCATGTGTGCCATGAGCACCCAGGCCATCTTCGACTACATTTCATCCGGGGAATCAGCTGAAGAAACGCCCCCCTCGACCCGGGCCCCGAGGCCCCGGGCATTGATCTTCACCGGTCTGGCTGGAGCCCTTAATCCCCAACTCCATGTTGGAGATACCCTCATTGCCGGAGACTGTATCCAGCACGATTTGGATGCAACTTCCCTGGGGATTAAACGGGGAACCGTCCCCTACAGCCCCTACCGTTTTCTTCGCTCCGATTTACGGCTGCTGGATGCCGCAGAGGGGTACCGGCCCGAAGCCGGCAGGGTTCACACGGGCAGGATTCTTACCGGGGACCAGTTTATTGCCCGGCGGAATGATCCTGCGTATGCCTATATGCGGGATGAGCTGGAGGGAGACGGGGTGGAAATGGAGGGAGCTGCGGCTGCCCTCTGTGCAGCGGTGAACTCCGTGCCCTTCCTTCTGGTCCGTACCATTTCCGATGAGGCGGATGGGAAGGCTGAGGTGAAGTTCAGGGAGTTTCTTCCCCGGGCCAGCAGGAATAGTTTGAATCTGCTCATCCATATCCTTTCCCGATTGTGAGATTCACACAGCTGGGGGATTGAAGGTTGTGGGACCGGCGGCGCGATCTGGGGCGCAGGACTGGGAGGAAAGAAAACCGGGCGGAGATCTGAGTGGAGAGAGCAAACCGGGCAAAAAAAAGCCGTCCGGATTTTCCAGACAGCTTTGCGGTTTAGCCTTTTTGCAGTGCAGCCGTTCATTTCGGCCGTTGCTGTATCTGTGGAGGCGGGAATTTTACACAAATTTCACCGCTGTGCCCCAGACCAGAATTTCCGCTGCGCCGGACATGATTGAACTTGTGGCGTAGCGTACGTTTACTATGGCGTCTGCGCCCAGTTCTTCAGCCTGTTCAACCATTCGGCGGGTTGCAATGGCCCGGGCTTCTGTCATCATCTGGGAATAGCCTTTCAGTTCACCGCCCACGATGGTTTTCAACCCGCTCATAATATCCCTTCCGATATTTTTGGATTGAATAATTGAGCCCCGCACCATCTCAATGGTCTCGATGTTTTTTCCGCTTACAAAATCAGTATTTACTAAGATCATCCGAATCCTCCTCCTTGATCTCTTTAAAGCGCTGTATGGACACTGCAAGGAATGCCCCGGCTACGGCCAGGGTTCCCAGTACAATGAGCAGTCTGAAAATCCAGTGCAGCATCACCTGGGTAAACACCCAGTAGTAAAAGAATCCCATTCCCAGAATCAGGGGAATAAAGATCATCATGATGACGATTACTGCCAGATAGCGTTTCATCTCTGTCCTCCGCCCGCCAGGCTGCATTTTACGATCCGGCGGGTTGTGATATTCATTAGCTATACCCGGCATGGAGTGGATTTATTCACACACATCCAAAAAATTTACGGAAAAAATTTATTCCTCGTATTTTTTCAGCACCACCGTGGAGTTGTGTCCGCCGAAGCCGAAGCTGTTGGAAACGGCGACCCGAACCGGTTTCTCAACCGCTTCGGTGTTGATCGTTTCCTCTTTCAGCGCAACCTTCGGGTCGAATTCATCGATATTGATATTCGCTGGAACCAGGGAATTATTAATGGCCTGTATACAGAGAATGGCTTCAAGGGCTGCGGTTGCACCCAGCAGATGACCGTGCATGCTCTTGGTGGAGCCAACGTGGACGTTCTCCTCCCGGCCCTTCAGAAGATTATACACTGCCTTGCTTTCGGCTATGTCCCCCAGGGGGGTCGAAGTGCCGTGGGTGTTGATATAGTCGATCTCATCTATGTTGACTCCCGCCCGATCCACTGCCATCTGCATGGAGTGCAGAGCACCAACTCCTTCGGGGTGGGGAACCACAATATCGTGTGCGTCTCCGCTCATTCCCACCGATGCGAGTTCGGCATATATATGGGCTCCCCGGGCCTTTGCATGCTCAAGCTCTTCCAGCATCAGCAATCCCGATCCCTCGGAAACAACGAACCCGTCTCGGTTCACATCGTAGGGGCGGCTGGCTTTGGTGGGGGTATCGTTGAAATTGGTGGAGAGGGCCTGCATTCTTGCGAACCCCGCCACGGAGATCTCAACCACCGAGTCCTCGGTGCCACCGGCAAGTACAGAGCTGCAGTATCCGCTTTGAATCATCATCAGCCCCACGGCAAATGCATGGTTGGCCGTTGCGCAGGCGGTTTGGGTGGCCATATTGGGCCCCATAATTCCCAATTCCATGCTGACAACGCCGGCGGCGATGTTTCCGATTGTTGCGGGAATATACATGGGACCAACGCCCCGGGGACCCCGTTTAGCCAGGCTGGCGGCATTGCTCTGCTGGCTGGGAAGACCGCCGATGCCCGAACCGATCACCACACCAGTACCAAAGGGGTCTGCAGAAATATCGAGACCCGAATCCTTCACTGTCTGATTGGCTGCGGCCATGGCAAAGTGGGTGAACTCATCCATCCGTTTCGCCTGTTTCTTGAAGCTCTCGCTGTACAACCCCTCAATGGAGAAGTCTCTCACTTCCCCTGCTATCCAGGAACTGATCTGGGAAGCATCAAAATGAGATATGCTGTCAATTCCGCTGGTTCCCGTGGATATTTTTTCCCAGGTATCTTTCACATTGTGAGCCAGGGGATTGATGGTACCCATACCGGTAATTACTACTCGTTTTTTTTCCATTGCAGATTTCTCCACTGTCTTATTCGCCGCTGAATTCTGGTGTTACCCGGCAAAAGCAATTTGATCTGCTTATTATGAATCAAAAAGCGTGTTTAATCAAATGGCGTTCAGGAAAAATGGGGAATATCTTTCCATCGCCAAGGGGAAAGTGGAAAAAACACGAAAAGGCTGAATTCCGCTTGATTGGATAAATAAATATCTATATATTCTTATTAAATAAATCATATTTCATCGATCACTCTGGACATTTTTCCCCGCAGTCGTGAGACTGGAAATATGGTATGAACAACAAATCATAAATTACCACGCAAGCTACTGACCAGAGGCGGGATTGCCTGCTCGGGAGGAGAATATATGAAGATAGCAGTATTCAGCACCAAAAATTGGGTGCTGCAGTCCTTTGACGGGGCGAATGAATCAGGACGCTTCCAATTTACCTATTTGGAAGCCCGGTTGGATATGAACACCGTCAGTCTTGCATCAGGGCATGATGCGGTGTGTGTCTTTGTAAATGATGTGCTGGATGCTCCGGTGATCAAAGAGCTGAAAAACCTCGGGGTGGAAACTATTGCACTGCGCTGTGCGGGATTCAACAACGTGGATTTGAAAACCGCCCATGAGGAAGGACTTCATGTGGTGAGGGTGCCCGCATACAGCCCGTATGCCATTGCTGAGCACGCTCTTGGGCTCATCCTGGCGCTCAACCGTCGTTATCACCGGGCGTACAACCGGATCCGGGAGGGAAATTTTTCCCTTGACGGTTTGCTGGGCTTTGACATCCACGGAAAAACCATCGGTGTGATAGGTACCGGTAAGATCGGACAGATCTTCTGCAGAATGATGAAGGGTTTTAACTGCCGCATACTGGCCTACGATAAATATCCCAATGAAGAACTCAAAGGTGAGGGGATAGAATACACCAGCCTGGAGAAGCTGTATGAACAGTCGGATATTATCAGTCTTCATTGTCCTCTCAACCATGAGACGTATCACATTATTAATGAATACGCCATCAAATCCATGAAGAGCGGAGTTACGGTGATTAACACCAGCCGGGGTCCCCTGATCGACTCAAACGCCGTTATTAGCGGATTGAAAAGCGGTCAAATCGGTTATCTGGGGCTTGATGTATATGAAGAGGAAGGGGATCTGTTTTTTGAAGATCTCTCGGACCAGGTGATTCAGGATGATACCTTTGTACGCCTTCAAACCTTCCCCAATGTACTGATCACCGCACATCAGGCGTTTTTTACCAAGGAAGCAGTGGATAATATTGCCCAGACAACACTGAACAACCTGAAAGAGTTGGAAGAGACCGGGGAGTGCGGGAATTCTGTGGTTCCCCAACAGGCCTACGGCGGCTGACCCGTCTAATCTTTCGCAGAAATCTTACAATACATGGAAGCAGGAACCCTTATGATACTTCAAACAATTCTCAGTTTTTTTCCCATTGTTTTTCTCATATTTCTCATGACCAAGAAAAACAACACCCCCAGCCACAAGGCTTTGCCCGTTACGGCACTGATCACCTATGTCCTGATGCTTGTGGTGTTCAGGCGGGATGCAAATCTGGTGCACGCTAATGTTCTTGACGGTCTTCTCACCGCATGGACGCCCATCCTCATAATCTGGGGTGCAATCTTCTTGTTCCGCACCATGGAAGCCAGCGGTGCAATGAACACCATTCGCAGCTGGCTGAACACCGTTACGCCCAACAAGGTGGGACAGCTGATGATCGTGGGCTGGGCGTTTCCGTTTTTAATTGAAGGCGCAAGCGGATTCGGCACCCCCGCCGCGCTGGCTGCTCCGGTTCTGGTGGGGCTAGGCTTTCCTGCCATGCGGGTTGCCATTATGGCCCTGATTATGAATACGGTCTCCGTCTCGTTCGGGGCGGTTGGAACGCCCACATGGTTCGGGTTTGCGGGAATCGATTTAAGCTCCGCAGAAATTCTGGAAATCGGGGTGAAATCCGCAGCAATCCACGGGGTGGCCAGTCTCATTATTCCGATAATTGCATTGAGTTTTCTGGTAAAATGGAAGCATATCAGAAAAAATCTCGGCTTTATTTACCTCAGTGTGGGTGCAACCGTGCTCCCGTACATCGGGGTTGCATTTTTCAACTATGAGTTCCCCGCCCTCGTGGGGGGCGGAATTGGTCTGGTGCTTTCGGTTGTCTTTGCAAAGATGGGATGGGGTCTGGATAAACATGAAGGACATCTCCTGGATGTGCTCCATGCCGAGGAGGCCGGCCCTGGAGAGGAACTCCCGCAGTCACCGGAAACGTATCAGAACGCCGCGCCGATTGAAGAAGCTTCCCGGGAAAAGCTTGAGCAATCCGGATCACTGCTGAAAGCTACGTTTCCTCTCTGGGGTACCATTCTTATTCTTGTTGTCACCCGGATTCCCCAGCTTGGACTCAAGGGGCTTTTGAATCTCACCGATCCTGCGGCATTCGCCGGACTTGGAAGTCTGGGTGTGTTCTCAATCAGTCCGTCCCTCACCCTTGGGCTGAACAATATTTTCGGGACCGGGGTAAGCTGGAGTCACAAAATCCTGTATGTTCCCAGCATTATTCCCTTTGCCCTGGTTGCGGGTCTTACCTTTCTCTGGTACCGGAGCAGCAAGGAAACCGTCACCGAAGTATTTTCACAGAGTGTCCGGCAGATGATCAATCCCACCAAAGCCCTGCTGGGAGCTCTGGTATTTGTTAATCTGATGATGATGGGAGGCGACACAGCAGCGGTGGCCCTCATCGGAGATGCCCTGGCTCGGACAACCGGAGATGCATGGCGCTACTTTTCGGCCTTGCTGGGTGCGGTGGGCAGTTTTTTCAGTGGATCCAACACGGTGAGCAACCTCACCTTCGGTCCCATACAGGACTCCATCGCCTCCAACCTGGGGCTCAACCGTACCACCATTCTTGCTCTCCAGTCAGTGGGGGGCGCCATGGGCAATATGGTGTGTATTAACAACATTGTTGCGGTATCCTCAGTGCTGGCTTTGAAGCGAAGCGAAGGGTACATTCTTACCCGGACTGCCCGGGCATTGCTGGTGTACGCCGCAGTGGCGGCTCTCATGTCAGTGTTCATGGCGTAAGCCGCCGTGCTATAGTAGGCTGAACGAATAGTAAGCTGAATCAATAGAACCAGGCGGGGAGGTATGATGAAACAACTGAGATCTGCAGGCATAATTATAAGGGCCGCCGCCCTGGCATCCGCAACCCTGGGCACCTTTTCCCGGCTGATCCTTTCACAGGCGTTCTCCGGCGGAGCCGATGTGTTTGGATATTTCACCGTGCAGAGCAATATTATGGTGTGGCTGTATCTTCTGGCCGAAACCGCACTGCTGCTCCACCGCCGCCGGAAAGCATCTGTGGAATTACGGGGTGCCTCGCCGGCAGCAGCACTTGCAGCATCGTCGGGTGAAGGAAAACCGGCAGGCGGGGCCGTTTCCTTTCTCCCCTCCGGGATTCATGGAGCGGTTCTTCTCTACATTCTCATAACCGGTCTGGTGTTCAATACCATGCTGGCCCCGTCGGTTAACAGCAGCGGCTACGATTTTCTGGTGATTCATCTGAACCACAGCATTACACCCCTTCTGTTCTTTCTGGACTGGCTGGTAAACCGCCCCCGGTGTTCCCATCAATGGCGTCAGCTGGGATTCTGGCTCATCTATCCTATCGGCTATGCCCTGTTTGCCAGCGTTGAGGGTGCGGTGAGCGGTTCCTTTCGATACTTTTTTCTGGACTTTACGCAAGAACCGGCCTCTTATCTCGTCCAGATCATTTCTGTGGTGGGGATATTTGTGCTTGCTGCCTGGGTGATTATTTTTATAAACCGGAGGCTTGTTCCCGAACTGCACATCCACTGAGCAGCTGCAGGCCACGCATACCACAAGGTGCCGGTGCGTTGATCAAAACCGGGACATCTTGAATTGAATCCGCCTTTCCCCTGGTGGTACAATTGATCGGGAGGATATGCTATGAAACGTGTAAGCCTGTGCTGTTTGGTGCTGCTCTTTCTGGTCTCACCCCTTAGTGCCGATGACAAATCCCGATATCTGGAACTCCTGGATACCCAGTCTTTTGAAGAGCTTGAGCTTCATTTACGTGATTGGGAATCCCGGAATCCCAATGACCCGGAAATGTTCATCGCCTGGTTCAACTATTACCTGAACTCCGGGCGCTCAAGCGGTATGGTGATGGAAAAGCGGGATAATCAACCGGCCGGCAGCTCCATGGCGATAAGCGATCCTGATACAGGGGATGTTATCGGATACATGTATGAGAGGACAGATTATGAACCTGAAATGGTCGGGCGGGGAATATCATATTTAAACCGTGCCTTGGAATTGTATCCTGACCGTCTGGACATTCACTTCGGGAAGATCAAGACCTTAGAAGATATGGGTGATTATGAGGCCGAAAGCCGGGCGCTGCAACATGCCATAGAAGTTTCCTCCAATATTGGCAATGAATGGTTTTGGTCTGATTATGAGGCGGTGCAGGACGGGAAAGCGTTTTTTATCGGCAATATTCAGGATTACTATGGCCACTGGTTCAATGACGGAGGAGACAGTGCGATAGCTGCAATACGTTCCACCGCGGAGATCCAAATGAGGGAATTTCCTGAGCATCCGTATGGATACAATAATATGGCGTTATCCCATCTGGTGAAAAACGAATTGAAAACTGCGCTTCCCTATCTTCTTGAAGCGGAAGCTCTGTCGCCGGACGATTACATCGTGATCAATAATATTGCCCGGGTCTATTATAATCTCGGTGACAGGGAATCAGCTCGACGGTATTTTCTGCGGCTGCGAGATTTTCCCAATGAGATAGATCAGGATTACGTGGAACGGGCATTGCAGTCTCTTGAGTAATCCCGGTTAAAAAGTCAAATTCACAGCGTTTGAAGCGGAGAAAGTTTGGTGCCGGTACAATCAATAAGAATTCAAGAACAAGAAAACACAAACACACAGCAGGAACAACGGAGAAGGAATGGTACAGAGTTTACGGGGAGTCCGCCCCAAGACCCAAGAAAGTCGGTTTATTGCCTGGAATGCCCAGGTGGTGGGAGATGTGAGCCTGGGAAAGGATACGGGAGTGTGGTATTCGGCGAGCATTCGAGGAGATATGGCCCCCATCCGGGTGGGGGAGCGGACGAATGTTCAGGACAATGCGGTCCTTCATGTGGATACCCAGATGCCTCTGGAGATCGGAAGCGGGGTCACCATCGGTCACAGCGCAATTCTCCACGGCTGCAGTATCGGCGACGACTGCCTCATCGGCATGGGATCCATCGTTCTCAATGGGGCAAAAATCGGTGAAGGCTCAGTGGTGGGCGCCGGCGCACTGGTGACCGAGGGGAAGCAGTTTCCTCCCCGTTCCCTTATTGTGGGAAGCCCCGCAAAGGCTGTGAAAAAGGTGGATGATCAGATGCTGGTGAAGATACGGGAAAACGCCGAGACGTATGTGACCATGGCCCGGGATCATCAGGAAGGCTGTGAAGCAATCGGATAGTGAGCCCTTCCATCGGGTAACTGCCGCTTGAGTTCCGCAGGGTGCCGTTGGAGTGCCCTTGCCGGCCGAGTACCGCTGCCGCTGGAGTGACCTCGGAGTGCCCCTGCCGCTTGAGTACCCCTGGCGGGCGGCGGGCATTGTTACCAACATGCTACCAGCGGATCAGGTTGCCCCCGTAGCTCAGCCCCGCGCCGAACCCCACTGTCAACACCATTTGTCCCGAAGACAATAGGGATTTTTCCCTCATCTCTTCCAGCGCAATTGGGATGGATGCCGCCGATGTATTGGCAAAGCGGTCCAGGTTCATAAAAAACTTTTCTATGGGAAGTTTCAGCCTGCCTGCTGCAGCTTCAATAATTCGTGCATTTGCCTGATGGGGCACAATCCAATCCAGATCTTCCGGAGCCATGCCTTGCCGTTCGCACAGCGCTTTAATGGTTCGGACAATGGCATCAACTGCAAATAAATACACCTTCTTTCCGTTCATGCTGATGGTAAACTTCTCGGGATCTGGAGCTTGCGGATCCGCAGGAACCCTGGTTCCTCCCCCCTCCCGTTTCAGTGCCTGGGCGTCGGAACCCTTGGATTTCAGCCAGGAATCCAGGATAACGTGTCCTTCAGGACCGGTATCTTCCACCAGGGCGGCTCCGGCTCCGTCCCCGAAAAGCACACAGGTGTTTCTGTCCTTCCAGTTGGTGATCTTGCTCAGCACTTCGCTGCCGATTACCAGGATCCGCTTCATGCTGCCTCCGGCCACCATTCCTTTCGCAGTTTCCAGACCGTACACAAATCCGCTGCATCCCGCCTGAAGATCAAATGCGCCTGCATTTTCACAGCCCAGTCCCTCCTGCACCAGAGAGGCGGTGGAGGGAAATGGATTGTAATCCGGGGAGGACGTGGCAACCAGCAGCAGGTCCACATCTGAAGGGGCAAGAGATCGACGCTGAAGCACTTCATTTCCTGCAACAATCGCCAGATCCGATGCGAAGGTGCCCTCGTCGGAGATGTGGCGCTCCTTAATACCCGTATGGGATTGAATCCATTCATCGCTGGTGTCAACATGTTTACTGAGCTCTTCATTGCTCAGAATCCGGGGCGGTACATATGAGCTGAGTTCACTGATTCCGATATTCATGTCCCAAGTATAGGGTGTGAGGGGTTTGGGCTACAACAGGTCAAAGCTGTGGATTTGTCACCTCCTGCATTTTCCCGGAACTGCAGCGGGGCTTTTCCCATAGCAAAAAACAACGATATAATTAGGGTTTCTGGGATTTGTATTTCTCAATTGGATGCCCTGTGGTAAACCGAAAGCGGCAAACCGCCGACTACTACAATTCTAAAGTAAACCGCTCTCTGGATTTTATTGAACAACACGTTAACCGGGATCTGAGCATTCATGAAATTGCCTCCTTTGCCGGAATTTCCACCTATCATTTTCATAGAATTTTTCAGGCCGTAACCGGGGAATCCCTCTACGCCTGCATTATCAGGCTGAGAATCGAAGGGGCCGCTGCCCGTTTGCTCACTAGCGGCATTTCTATAACCGAAGCGGCGTACAGCAGCGGCTTCAACGATGCTGCGACCTTCTCGCGGGCGTTTAAAAAGCACCTGGGGCTTAGCCCTTCTCGCTGGAGACAGAAAAAGCGACAAGGTCAGGAAATCGGTGAAATGAGCAAGATTGATCATGCGGTCACGGCCCAAGCGTCCTATAATTTTTCCAATAAGATGAACGGGAAGAGAGCGATAACGCCCCTTCGGGTGGACCTTAAGGAGGAATCGGCGCGAAGCATAGTGTATGTCCGGAAGCAGGGAGCGTTTGCCGCAGATGCGGAGTTTTTCCAGGATTTGTATAAGGACTTGTATGCGAATTTGAGTCGTCCCAGTGAGCCCCTGCTCTCGGCAGGGTCCGGAGATACTCATGGCAATGCTCTGACGGAGAAACGGATCTATGTTATCTACCATAATCCGCTGGGAATCACCTGTGAACAACAGCTCAGGGTATCCATGGGCTGTGAAATTGATGGAGGGGCGGCTGCTGACCCGGACATAGATATCATCCGGCTGGGAGAAGGTCTCTCCATTCGTGCCTGCTACGAACTGGGAAACCTTGAGTACGGAGCGGCCTGGAGCGACGTGTACCGAAATATCCTGCCGAAGCGAAGACTGGAACCCCGGGACGGATATGCGTACGAAAGCTATGATCCAGACTGCCATGATTGGAAGCGGGGAGTCACAACGGTGGAAATCTGCATTCCTGTTCGGAAACTGTAAGATAAGGAGGTCCGAATGAGTTACATCACCCTGGACAAAGACAATGTGGCGAACGAGCATATTTGCTGCGGAATATCCGACAAGAAATGCCGGGAGAGCTACGGCATGAAGAAGGCGTGGCTGGGGGATCGTTTTGATGAAGGATACGTATTTCGCAAGTTGGATGAGCGGGCGAAAGTTTTTATTGAGTACGGTCCTGCAGAGCATGCCTGGGTGCCGGTGGATGCCCCGGGTTATATGATGCTGGGCTGTTTCTGGGTGTCCGGCCGCTTTAAAAAGAGCGGGCATGGTAAGGCTTTGCTGGAATCGGCGCTTGAGGATGCCCGGAAGCAGGGGAAAGCCGGGCTGGCCGCCATTGCCGGGAAAAAGAAGTTCCACTTCATGAGCGACGGTTCATGGCTGAAACGCCGGGGATTTACCGTGTCCGATTCCACAGAAGACGGGTTTGAGCTGCTGGTTTTACCTGCGGATGGGCCTGCATCCGTGGACGATGAAGCTTTCGCTCCCGCCGGCAGCGCCGCTCCTGCATTTCGGGAGTCGGTTCGCCGGGGAATTCCGCCGTCACGGGAGGGGATCGCCGTGCTCTATTCACATCGATGTGTGTTTACCGACTATCATGTAAACCGTTCTCTGAAAGAGAGTGCGGAGAAGCGGGGAATCCCTCTGCATATCAGTAAAATAGAAAGCCGGGAGCAGGCACAAAATGCATGTACCCCGGCTACGCTGTTTTCTCTCTATTATAACGGGCAATTTATTACCACCGATGTGAGTGCCTGCATGGATTCCCGGATCGATAAATTCCTGAAGAGCTGATTGGCAGGCGGCAGGCTCACCGGCTGTTTCCGGTATCGAGCCTGCCGGAATTCCAAAGGAACCCTATTTTCTGCTTCGTCAGCCGATGCAATGGGCCAGCTGAACCGAATTGGCTTTGAGAAGATAGCCTGGTTTAGACCTGTTGTTGCCCGGAAACACGATTTCAAAGCTGTCCGCAGGCAGGGGCTGGTTCGGATTCCGGGAGGCCATGGTTTCCAAGAGCTTCATGGCATCCATCACCAAGGAGGTGGCGCCCTGATGCAGACGAACCCCTCCAGCAAAAAAGTAATGATAATCCCTTCCCTGGCTTCTGAAGCCTGTGCTCTCCAGGGGGCCGGTTACCGAGTACACTTTCAGCTCTTTCAGACTCGGGATTGCCTTTTTGTACACTGTCCGGAAGGCTTCCTGTTCTGCAGGGCTGATAATTCTGATGTGGAATCTATTTGCCAGAGCAGCCCGCTGTGTTCGGCGAGCTTTTATCAGCCTGAGCAATAAACGGGTCAGGGTATAGCCTCCGCTGATTAAGACGAATAGCGTGAGAGCGATGTACAGTATGTCCAGCATTTTTTTCTCCTCTATATCCTTATGGGTTTCTTACTGTAATACTACGCCGTGTAGAGTTTGCCCTTCATTGGAGAACGTCATATACTCACGGAATATGAGAACCTTATCAGAAAATTACAGCATATACAGCTATGGCGATACAATTCCGAAAATTGCGGAAAATGTCTTTATTGCAGACGGTGTGCGGATTATCGGTGATGTGGAGATCGGGGGAGACTCGGGGATCTGGTACAACACGGTGATCCGGGGAGATGTTCACTACATTCGCATAGGGAAGCGTACAAATATCCAGGATAACTGCATGCTCCATGTTACCCACGATACCGCTCCCCTTAATATTGGAGATGGTGTTACGGTTGGGCATCAGGTCACCCTTCATGGATGCACGGTGCACGATTATTCTCTCATAGGGATCGGCGCAGTGGTCCTGGACCATGCGGTGGTGGAGAAACACGCCTTCGTTGCCGCGGGAGCGGTGGTAAAGCCGGGGTTCCGTGTGCCCTCGGGCACTTTGGTTGCGGGAATACCGGCGAAGGTGGTGAGGGATCTGAAACCCGAGGAGATAGAGGATTTGCCGGCCAGCGCCGATCGCTACTTTGCCTATGCTCAGAAAAGCCTGGATAGCCCACGGATCTGATCGGCGGGTACCCGGGGAATTTCAAACTGATCCTCAAGGATATCCAGGAAATTTGCGGCGGATTCGGGTATGCGGTCGTATCCCAGGAGAATGGATGAACTGCAGTCCTCAATTTCCGGCTGTCTGAATTCCATGCGCCGTTCAATGGAGTAGGGATCACGGATGCCCCTCGCAGGATCATAGGCGGTTTTCCGCCGGCCGGCGGTCATTTCCAAAAGCTCCAGAAACATGGAGTATGCATGGCCGCTGATGAATCTCCAGGCCGAAAGCTTCTCCCCCCGTTGAAATCGGCACATTCCCACATAGATGCAGGTCAGAATTTCACCCATGAGCCAGACACTGTCTCTCTGTACTGTCTCCGGGGAAGGATCTTCCTCCGGATTTACGTCATTCCCGGTCCCGTTTTGTGAAGCTCCGGCCGGCTGCTCCAGGCTCTCATCCAACTCCTCTCTGCGGAACCACCAGCGGCCGGGGGCGTAATCCGCAGCTTTCAGTTCATCTGATGTGAACACGGCATTTTCAGCATACACTCCGTCTTCATAAAACAATTTGAATCCGTCCGGCGTATTTTGAAATATCCAACTCACCCGGGCCTGATCCAGACCGAGCCAGCGGGTATCTCTGAGAAAGTCTGCCTTGCTTCCTTCTTTGACTATGAGAAAAAAATCGAGGTCGGAATAATCGTCCAGTCTGTCAATTCCCCGGCCCACAGAGCCCAGCCCCAACAGTCCCAAAACATTCTCGTTTCTCTGCAGGGACTCAGCAAGCTGCTCCATTCTGTTTTTCAGTAATACGGTTTTCTGTGACATTTCATTTCCTCGTGTATGGCGGCGAGCTCCCACGGTAAGGTTTTGACCCCGGGGGCCACTCTGTATTTTCTAAATTTGCTCCGCATGTTTGGAAAACGGGGCGGCGGGCAGGCCCCACAGCTGTTTTCCGCTGCTTCGCAATTTCAGGCCACTGCGGATACCATCCGCCCCGATATCTGCGTAAAGAGTATTTCAACACTCTTTGGGGCGCATTGGGAAGCATATCTGAAAAACGGAGAAAAATCGCTAGACTTTTTTTTCAGGACTAGACATACTGTGAAGGTAGTCGTATACTACCAGAAGTTGGAGAGAGCGGGGCAGCCTTCCTGCAGGGCGGGCATCAGGATACACAATGATTGAGGCAACAGAACATAGAGTTTTCCACGCATCCTCGGGACGCATGGGGCAGTTGGAAGACGGATCGGTGAATCTGGTGGTGACCTCGCCTCCGTATCCCATGATTCAGATGTGGGATGAACAGTTCAGCGGTTTTGACCCCGAACTGGGGTCGGTACTTGCCGGCGATAAGGGACCGGAGGCATTTGAGCGCATGCACATGATGCTCGACTCAGTCTGGGAGGAATGCTTCCGGGTTCTGATCCCCGGCGGGATGATTGCGATAAATGTCGGAGATGCGACGCGTAAACTGGGAGCGCATTTCCGGCTTTTTCACAACCAGAGCCGCATTATCCATGCCCTCAGGAGACTGGGGTTTCATATTCTTCCCCAGATCATCTGGCGGAAGCCCACCAACGCACCCAATAAATTCATGGGCAGCGGTATGCTGCCCGGAGGCGCGTACGTGACTCTGGAGCATGAGCATATCATTCTTGCCAGGAAGGGCGGAAACCGCCGCTTCACCGGCGAAGATGAAAAGGAGCTGAGGCGCCGTTCCGCCTACTTTTGGGAGGAACGGAACCTGTGGTTCTCAGATCTCTGGGAGATTCGGGGGGCCCGGCAGCACCTGAGCATCCCCGAATTCCGGAGCGACAAGCTGTTTATGCGTACCCGGAGTGCAGCCTTTCCCATGGAGATCCCTTTCCGGCTTATTCAGATGTTCAGTGCACAAAACGATACGGTGCTGGATCCATTTCTGGGCACCGGCACCAGCAGTCTGGCCGCCGCCGCCAGCGGCCGCAACTCGGTGGGATTTGAGGTGGACGGGAGAATTCTTAACAGCATGGAAGATGATTTTACCAATTCCCGGGATTACCTCATGGGGCTGCAGTATCAGCGGCTTCAGGATCATCTCCAGTTTGTGCGCAACAGACAAACATCAGGAAAAGAGCTGAAATATGAAAATATTCACTACGGATTTCCGGTAATGACCGCACAGGAGCGTAAGCTGAAACTCCAGATTCTGGAGGAGCTGTTTGCGGTTCAAAGCAGCGGAGGCGAACCGCGCTTCACCTTCCGGGCCCGGTACGAAGACTCACCGTCGGCTAAATATCATCAGGATCAAGTTTCGCGTACCACGGCCTCTTCAGCAGAAGAATCAGGGCGGATACAGCGGTAAGCAGGTTCGAGAGAATCATCCCGACCCAAATTCCTTCGGGCCCCCAGCCAAGCACTGTCACCAAAACAAATGCCACGGGAAGGCGGATTCCCCACAGCCGCATGGTGTTCAGTACTGCAACCGGTCTGGTGTCTCCGCTTCCCTGAAATGCTCCGTTGAACACGGTGAACAGGGCGAAAAACACCACAGACGGACTCACCAGTCTGAATAGAATTGCCCCCCACCTGACTACTTCGGGATCGGGCACAAAAAATCCGGTAACCGAATTGCCGAAGAAGAAGGTGATGGTCATGGATATACCGATAAACACCAGACTGGTGAGACTTGCCTGACGGAGAGCAAGGAACGCCAGATCCCGCCGGCGGGCCCCCAGTTTCTGCCCAACGAGAACCGATGTAGCCTGGCTCAGTCCCATGGCGGGCATCATAAAGAGATTGATAATCCTGCTCCCCACATTGAATGCGGCGATCACCGCAGTTCCGAAACTGTTAATAATGCCCTGGAGCACCGTGAAACCCAGAGCTGCGGCACTTTGGCCCAGGCTGGCCGGCAGTCCAATCTGAACGATCAGTTTGTACGCCTTTGCATCGGGACGGAGATTGACCGGCTTGAGCTGCAGACCGCTGTCCCGGATTAGAAGTACGGCCAGGGCGATGAGGGCGTTCAACGCCCGTGCAATAAAGGTGGCCCAGGCTGCCCCCGCAACCGCCATGGCCGGGAAGGGCCCGATTCCGAATATCAAAAGCCAATCCAGAAGAATGTTCACGGCCACGGATATCATATTGATAATAAAGGGCGTCATGCTGTCCCCCATGCCCTGAAACGCCGCCTGAAGGGCGAAGGTGAGAAACATGAAGGGCAGCCCTGCAAGCACCACCCTCAGGTAGCCCAGGGTGGGCGCGTAGATCACTTCGGGCACTGCAATCAGCCGCAGTATTGATGGAATGGCGAGCTGTATTAGGGGGGTGATAATCAGACCGCCAAGAAGCATCATGCCGGTAATCTGTCCCAGGTAGAAATCGCTGCGTTCCGGATCCCCTCTTCCCTTTGCCTGGCTGATGAGGGTTCTTCCCGCATGACTGAAGCCGCCGCTGAAGAGGATGAGCAGAAATATAATGTTGAAGCTGGTGGCCGGGGAGCTTACTTCATTTCTTCCAAGCTGCCCCAGGAAATAGGTATCCGTAAGGTTGTAAAGGGTCTGGAGGAAATTCGTGAGCATGATGGGGCCGGCGATGAGCAGCAGCTGATGGTATACATCACGCTTTTCACTGCTGTCTATACCGGTTCCCGGTTTGAGAAAGCTTTCCTGGGACAATGTGCCTGCCTATCTTTGGCTGTCAGCTTTCCGCACTTCGTGCGGTTTGAATGATGGTTTCTATGCTACCGTTGTCCAGGCTTTCCTGGTTCTCGGTGATATTGGCAACCTTCTTTAAAATAAAGCGGGAAAAACCGCTCAAATTTTCCAGACGAATTCGTCCTCCGCAGGTTCCTGCGAAGCGTGAATGGGCCAGGAGGCGGGGACTGAAGTTGCTGTCCGCATATTCCTTGCCCTTTTCTCCGGTTGCCATAGAAGAGACATAGAGAAGCAATGCTTTCTCGGTGAGTTTGTCCTCATTTCTCTGCCAATAGCGTTTCATTGCACCGGATATGGAACCGGCTCGAATTCCCGCACCCAGAATAACGGTGGAGTAGGGAGAAATGTCAGGTTTGTTTTTCACATCTTCCAGATCCGCTTTAATTCCCGAGCTTCGCAATTCATCCTGAATTCTTAATGCAATCTCTTTGGTCGCTCCGCCGCGACTTGAAAATACTATGAGTACCATTATTCCCCCGTCTCCTTAGCTGCGCCTGTTTCCTTAATATACAGGTATTTATTTCTGAAATACAACGAGATATCGATAAGTACCATTGTACCGTTAAGGGCATAGAAAAAGATTACCGGATCAAAGGAATAAAAAATCTTGTGAAAGATACCGGAAATATAGCCGATGAGCAGGGCGAAGAGAAAAACCACGCTTTTTCCGGCTATTTGCCGGGACTTCCACGACCGGTAGATGGAAAAAGGCCACGCCATGCCGAAACACACCAGCATGATAATTTCGAAAATACTCATATCCATATGAACTCCTGGGATGGTTCTGGTTGGACACCCGGCTTCCCTGGCGGGAATTGGGGGTGTCACTGTTCAATATATTGTATTTTTGTAACTTGTGCCATGGCCTTGTGAGGATTAGACTGAAAGTATGAGAGGAATTCGTGTTATGAAATTTGCCGGGCGCTGGTACCCGGCGGATACCCGATCTCTGAATCGAATTTGGCAGAAGGCCCAGATATCCTCCCGGCTTGAGCGTGAACCGGCGGCGTTGGGCGGCACGGCGGTTGGAGCCGTGCTCCCCCATGCGGGTCTCGTTTACTCTGCCGCCGCTCAGCTTTCGGCACTTCAGCAATTCAGGTTGGAGAACACCCACATAATTCTTATTGCTCCCAGTCATTATCAGCTGCTACAGGGTGAGGAGTTTTTCACCGCAGATATTTCTGCGCTGGAAACCCCCTACGGAAACGTGAACGTCGAGCTGCCCCGGAATCCTGCGGGTATTGTGCGCTATCCCCTTGCTCCCAGGGCATTGGCAGATGAACATGCCGTGGAGCTGCTGCTTCCGGGAATCGCCGCAGTATTGAGCGGCAAGCTTCCGGGAGCCCATTCCACAGGGGAGGGGGGGCTTGCTTCGGCACCCATTGAACCCCTTCTCACCCCCCGTCTTGCATTGAATGACCGGGAAACTGCCCGAAATCAGGTTCTGGAGCTGGGGCGTCAGCTGGATGAGCGAATCAGAGAGGTGGAGGCCCAAGGGCGACGAATCCGTGTATTTATCAGCAGCGATTTCAGCCACTACGGTCCCCGCTTTTCCCATACTCCCCTTGGACGACTGGGGAACCGGGAAACCCGCCGCGGACTCAGGGGCAGGGACCTTTCCGTTGCCGCTGCGGCCGCAGAAGGGAGGTGGGAGGATGCTCTGGAGCAGATGCTGGCCGATCAACCTCCCAGCATCTGCGGTATTGCAGGAATTCTCGCTTTCGCGCGCTTCGCCCAAATCCGTGGCCTGGGGGGAAAACTCTGTGCCTATTACAGTTCGGCGACCCTTTCGGCCCTGGATGCTCAGCTGTCCGGGGAAGAACAGGATGCTCAGCTGTCCGGGGAAGACGGAGCGCATAATCCAATATTTAATCTGAGGGATGAAGATGCTCTGGAGCCGTTTTACGACGGTAGTGAGAACTCCGTCTCCTACTGCAGCGGGGTGTGGTATGAGTCCTGAAAAATCTGCGGCTGGTCTTCCCTCGCCGGATACCCGGCAGAAGCTTCTTCTGCTGGCATACATCCGCCGGGTGCTCCGCCATGATCTGTACGCCGATGATCGGGAGGGGGCTGTTCACGCCCGGCCATGGGGGTTCTCTCCCCAGGAAAAGCGGGTTCTCCGGCCGTTTCTTCCGCTTGAATGCGGTGTATTCGTTACCCTGAAAATTTCCGGCGAGCTGCGGGGCTGCATCGGTCGGATTGTTAGCGACCAACCCCTGGAGCGCAGCCTGGCGGCGGTGAGCCGGAATACGGCGTTCCATGACCGCCGTTTTTCCCCGCTTCAGCCGAGTGAACTCCCTGAATGCGAAATTTCCCTTTCCCTTCTCAGTCCTCCGAAGGCTGCAACGGGGCCGGAAGAGTTTCGGGTGGGTGAACACGGCATTATCATCTCACTTTCCGGCCGTTCTGCGGTGTTTCTGCCGGAGGTTGCCCTTGAACAGGGCTGGAATGCCGAGCATACCCTTCAACGCCTGTGTCTGAAAGCTGGACTGCCTTCGGATGCCTGGCAGGATCCCCGGATGAATTTCCAGCTGTTCTATTCCATTCATATGTCAGAATCCGATCCTGATATCTCCCCGGGGGCACCATCATGACCCGGGAGCAGCTTCAAGATTCGGATCAAGGCCCGGAGATCCGTGGTACTGGCGCACATGAAGAGAAAATTGCCTGTGATTTCTGTGCCTTCCAATGCAGGCTTGCCGACGGGGAGGAAGGCCGATGCGGCGTACGAATCCGCCGGGGCGGGGAAGTTTTCAGCCGTTACCCCATGGAGTTTCTCCCGCCCAGAAGCGAAGCTGTTGAAAAAAAGCCCCTATACCATTTTTACCCGGGAAGCCTCTGTCTCTCTCTGGGGGCCTTCGGCTGCAATTTCCGCTGCAGTTTCTGTCAGAATTATCAGCTGGTGCACAGGGAGTACCGGCATTCCGGCCAGTACCGGGCCTACAGTCCCGAAGAAATCACTTCCCTCTGGGAGGATGCCGGGGAAATACCTGTTGCGTTCACCTACTCAGAACCCGCTGTATGGCAGGATTCCATGTTCGCCGTCTCCAGGAAGGTGAATGGCCGGGGAGGCAGCTGCATTCTGGTGAGTAACGGGTTTTACTCCCCCCAAGCCTGTGGCAGACTTATGGATCAGATCACCGCCTTCAATATCGACCTGAAAGGACCCGGGGAATTCTATTCCCAATACTGCAGAGGCACGCTGAAGCCCGTGTTGGAGAATATTCGGAGAATCGCCCGTTCCCCCGACCATGTTCTGGAGGTTACAACCCTGGTGGTTCAGGAACTTCATAGCAGGCATCAGATCGCAGAGCTCGGAAAGCAGCTGGAAGATGCGGGAGTCAAGGTGTGGCATCTCAGTCTGTTTCATCCCGCCTATAAAATGAACCATATCCCCCCCACCGCTCCTGAATTTGTAACGGATATAATAGATGAATTCCGGCAGCGGGGCGTGATTCCCCATATCTATCTGGGAAATGCCCGGGTGGCGGGATACGTCGATACGCTCTGCTCCGGCTGCGGTGGGGAGCTGATCAGCCGCCGGGGATACTCCGTCCGGTCCCGTGTCGGGATTAGGGGGGGAGGCGGTAGAGATTCGGCCGTTTGCCCGGACTGCGGCACTACCCTCTACGGTATTCACCGATGAGGAAAATGGGCAGCCTGACGGATCCGTGGAACACCAGGCCGGTTGACGCCGGTTTTGAAAAATTGCCGTTGGAAACCCGAAGAAGGGCCGGCGGAACCTCCCGATTCAGCGAAAATTCACGAACGGTGTTCAAGAATCAACGGTTTTTTATCGATACGCTGATATTTATAAATTCTTACACTTTTCTGTTTGCCAGATTCACAATGTCGTCCTATAGTAGAAATATCTGACAAAAACACTCGGTGTTTAACACGGAAAACGGACTGAAATGAACGACGGTTCAATTATGTTCCCGGGTGCATATATGGCGTGTTTCGGCGTCTTTTGAGTTTTTTTCTGGCCGTCGCCGGGCAGAAGTCGTATGCTGAATAGTAGGACATCCCAGCCCGCCGCGGGCCGGTCGGACTCCGGGCGGGTGATATTGGTAAGGAGTACGTCTTGATACATGAATTTGATGCGGTAATTATTGGTGCCGGCGGATCGGGGTTGTATGCTGCGCTGGAAGCAAGCAAGTCTTCCAAAACAGCGGTGATTTCCAAGCTCTATCCATCCAGAAGTCATACTGGTGCCGCCCAGGGCGGTATCGGTGCGGCCCTGGGGAACTATGAAGAAGACAAACCCGAGTGGCACGCCTTCGACACGGTCAAAGGGGGAGATTATCTGGTGGACCAGAAAGCCGCCATGATTCTTGCCGAAGAAGCCGTGCATGCGGTGTACGATCTGGAAAACAAGGGGCTTCCGTTTTCCAGAACACCCGAAGGAAAGATTGGTCAGCGGCGCTTCGGCGGTCACACCAGAAATTTCGGAGAGGCTGCGGTTCGCCGGTCCTGTTACGCGGCGGACAGAACAGGTCACATGATTCTTCAGACCCTGTATCAGCAGTGTATTAAGAATGATGTGTCGTTTTTCGATGAGTTTCAAGCCGTGGAACTGATTATGGACGGAAACAAAGTGGCGGGGATTGTAGCCCTTGAACTGAAAACCGGAGAAATCCATATTTTCCGATCCAAAGCGGTAATGTTCGCCACAGGCGGCTTCGGCCGGATGTTCAAGACCACTTCCAATGCCCTGGCTAATACCGGTGACGGACCTGCCCTGGTAGCCCGTGCGGGAATTCCTCTCATGGACATGGAGTTTTTCCAGTTTCATCCCACCGGAATTTATAAGATGGGAATTCTCATAACTGAGGGTGTTCGGGGGGAAGGAGGAATCCTTCGTAATTCCAAGGGCGAACGTTTCATGGAGAAATACGCTCCAACCCTGCTGGATTTGGCTCCCAGAGACATGGTCAGTCGGGCCATTATGACCGAAATTGCCGAAGGCAAGGGAATCCGGGGCGACCGGGGCATTGATGATTATGTCTATCTGGATGCCACCCACCTTGGTCGGGAAGTAGTGGAAGAGCGAATCCCGGATATTGCCGATTTCTGCCGAACCTATCTGGATGTGGATCCGGCGGAGAAACCCATGCCGGTTCAACCCACAGCACACTATGCCATGGGGGGAATCCCCACCAACGTACACGGGCAGGTTACCACCGGCTCCCAGCTCTATGAGGGGCTGTACGCCGCCGGAGAGGCCGCCTGTGTGAGCGTTCATGGAGCTAACCGGCTGGGAACCAACAGTCTGGTTGACCTGGTGGTGTTTGGACGGCGCGCCGGACAGCACATCGCGGAGTATGTGAAAGGCGCCGATATGCCAGCTCTGCCTTCGGGTGCCGGCGATGCCTTCCGGGAAAAACTCGCCCGCCTGAAAGACGGCAAGAAGGGTGCCCACCCGGGTCCGATTTTCACCGATATGCAGGAAAGCATGATGAAAAACGTCGGGGTGTACCGCACAGAAGATGAAATGGCTCAGGCGGTGAAGGATGTGCAGTCCCTGAGGGACCGCTGCCATGAACTCCGGGTGGAAGATCCTGCCGCTGAGTTCAACTCGGACATTCTCGGCATCCTTGAGCTGGAAAATCTGTTGGATATCAGCCTCATAACGGCCGAAAGCGCCTTGAACCGAAGAGAGAGCCGGGGGGCACACAGCCGGAAAGATTTTCCCGACCGGGATGACAAGCAGTGGCTGAAACATACCCTGGCGGGGATTGAGGGCGACAGGGTGAAGATCGATTACAAGGAAGTGGATACCAGCATCTGGGAACCCAAGCCCCGGAAATACTAGGAATAGAGAAAAACCGGAGGATACAGAGCATGAAAATAACATTGGAAATACAGCGATTTAATCCGGGGCAGGATTCGGCCCCCTTCTTTCAAAAGTATGATGTGGAGGTGAATCCCACCGATCGGGTTCTGGATGCCATTATCGATGTAAAGCGGAACCAGGACGGTTCCCTGGGCTTCCGGCGCAGCTGCGCCCACGGGGTGTGCGGTTCGGATGCCATGATCATCAACGGCAAAGAAGGTCTGGCCTGCAAAACCCTGGTGCAGGATGTTGCTTCCGGAGACGGGGATGTGGTGAAGCTCATTCCTTTAAATCATCAGACAATACAGCGGGACCTGATGGTGGATCAGACCGATTTTTTCAAAAAGTACCGGGATGTAAAGCCCTTCTTTATTCCCGCCGTGGATGACCTGCAGGGCGAAGCGGAGCAGCCCCAGACGGTGGAAGAACGTGACGCATTCGATGATCCCACCAAGTGCATCCTCTGCTCCGCATGCTATTCGGCCTGCCCGGTGCTGGATAAAAAACCCGATTTTATCGGACCCGCCGCCATTGTACAGGCGGCCCGCTTTGTGAACGACAGCAGAGACCAAGGACTGGAGCCCCGGCTTTCAGTTCTGGACAGTCCTGAAGGTGTGTGGCCCTGCGAAAACAACTTCAAATGCACCGAAGTCTGCCCCCGGGAAATCCCGATTACCAAACTGATCAACCAGACGAAACGCCAGATTAAGGCGTACCGTAAAGAGCGGGGTGAGAGCATCAACGATGACGGCCAGGATGCTGCTCAAAAAGCTGCCCGGAAGGCCGCCAGGGAAAAATCAAACTAAGAACATGGAAATACGGGGCTGTCTGATTCCCAACTCAGACAGCCCTCTTTTCAATACACATTTTGGAGAGCTGAATGAACATACATGAGTATCAGGGAAAAGAATTGTTTCAGTCTTACGGCATAGACGTGGGACCCCAGTATCTTGCCACAACTGCGGCGGAAGCCAGAGCGGCATATGAGAAACTGGGGGGCACTGTGGTGGTGAAAGCCCAGGTTCTGGTAGGCGGCCGGGGAAAAGCCGGCGGTGTGAAAGTTGCAAAGAGTGCCGATGAGACCGAGGCCAGGGCAAAGGATATTCTGGGGCTGGACATTAAGGGGCTGAAGGTTGAGAAGGTTCTCATTGTCCCCGCATCGGATATTAAAAAAGAGTTTTACATGGGTCTGACCATGGACCGCTTCAACAAATATCTGGTGTTGATGATGAGCGCGGAAGGCGGGGTTGAGATTGAGCAGCTTGCGGTTGATCGCCCGGATGCCATTAAGAAATTTCCTATATATCCCGCCCGGGGAATTGACTGGAAGGCTTTGAATCCTGTGCTGAAGGAAGTGTTCGGAACTGATGATCTGGCAAAGCAGGCCGGTGAACATGTTGAAAAACTGTTTCAGATCTATATGGAGAAAGACTGTACCCTTGTGGAGATCAATCCTTTTGCCATTGTGGACGACGGCAGGCTGATGGCCCTGGATGCCAAGGTGAACTTCGATGACAACGGTCTGTTCAAGCATTCAGATATTGAACAGATGCGTAACCCCGAGGAGAACAGCCAGGATGAGCTGGACGCCAAGGCTGCTGGCTTGAGCTTCGTGAGCATGGACGGGAATATCGGGTGCATCGTGAACGGTGCCGGCCTGGCCATGGCAACCATGGACATTATCAAGCTTTTCGGCGGCGAGCCTGCGAACTTTCTGGATGTGGGAGGCAGCTCCAATCCCAATAAAATGGTAAGCGCCATTAAAATTATCCTGAACAACCCCAAGGTGGATGCCATACTTATCAATATTTTCGGTGGTATTACCCGCTGTGACGATATTGCCAACGGTCTGCTGATGGCAATGAAAGAGGTGGATATTAAGGTGCCCCTGGTGATCAGGCTGATCGGGACCAACGATGAAGAGGGACGGAAAATTTTACAGGATGCGGGTCTGAAGGCATCCACCGACCTTAACGAAGCGGTGAAGAGTGTGGTCGCCGCCATATAATCCGGCATTCAGCCATGGAGGAATATATTAATGAGCATACTGATACATGAAAAAACAAACGTACTGGTACAGGGCATCACCGGAAGGGACGGAAGCTTTCATGCCCGAACCATGCTGAAGGACGGCACCAATATTGTTGCGGGGGTCACTCCGGGTAAGGGCGGTCAGGAGATGGACGGAGTGCCGGTGTACAACAGTGTGGCCGATGCCAAGGCTGCCAAAAAAATTGATGCAACGGTGATCTTCGTGCCCCCGAAATTCGCGAATGCGGCTGTGCGTGAAGCTGCGGATAACGGGATCCCCCTTATTATATGCATTACCGAAGGTGTTCCGGTGAACGAGATGCTGGATACCTATCATTATGTGAAAGAGAAAGGACTCACACTTATCGGACCCAACTGTCCCGGTGTGATCAGTCCGGGTAAATCCAAAATTGGAATCATGCCCCTGAAAATCCACAAGGAAGGCAGGATCGGGGTGATCAGCCGCAGCGGTACCCTCACGTATGAAGTGGTTCATGCTCTTACCACCAACGGTATGGGGCAGTCCACGTGTGTGGGCATCGGCGGCGACCCGGTTGTGGGATCCAGTTTTATTGATCTTCTCAAGCTCTTTAATGAGGATCCGGACACCGATGCAGTGGTGATGATCGGAGAAATCGGGGGAGAAGACGAGGAAGCGGCGGCGGATTTCATTAAATCCAATATGAAAAAACCCGTTGCAGGGTTTATTTCCGGCCGAACCGCTCCTCCGGGGAAGCGGATGGGACATGCCGGAGCGATCATCTCAGGGGGGAAGGGAACTCCGGATGCCAAGGTGAAGGCCCTTGAAGATGCAGGTGTAAAGGTTGCAAATACCCCCAGTGAAATACCCGGGATTCTGAAGGAAAAACTGGCCTGAGCGGCCTGCGGCCGCCGGAGACGGGTGTAACTGAGGCCGGAACGGGGATGTCCTCCTGCGTATCCGGCCGCACCCCTCCAAAAACAGGGATGGCAGTATGATTGGAAACTATCTACATCTGAGCGACGCTGATTTCATCGATGAGCTGTATCGTGAATGGCAGGAAGATCCCGATTCGGTGGATGAACACTGGAGAGGATACTTTCAGCGTCTGCACAACGGTCAGTTGGATGCGGCTCTGGAAGGTGAAGGCTTCCCCGATACCCGGGAGAACCATAGCAGCGGACCCGTTGCAGGTGCCGGGGAGCCGGCAATTCTGAGTCCCGAGAATCCGGATACCGGCGCCCGGGGGCTTACAAGCTCCGGGGTGAAAACGCCCCTTCCTCTCAGCCGCAACAGTCAGGCATATAAGCAGTCCCGGGTAAACGCCATGATCTGGGCATACCGGGACATCGGCTATCTCTACGCAGAACTCAATCCACTGAAAGGATACATTACCCCGGATCTGTGGTACATGATGTTTTCCATCGAGGGAACCTATGAGACCCTCACCCTGGAGGAGTTCGGGCTTTCTGAAGAAGATCTGGATACTCCGTTTCTCACCGGGCGTTTTATGCCCGAAGAGAGCCTGCCCCTCAGAGAAATTGTTGAGCGCCTGCGCAGAACCTACTGCGGTACTGTGGGCTCTGAAATTTTGCACATACAGAATAAGGCTGTGCGTAATTGGCTTTTAAAACGCCTTGAAGGTGAGAAAGCACGCTCCCCCTGGGGAAACAGGGAAAAAATGCAGTTTCAGCAGGATCTGATCAAGGCCGAGGAATTTGAACGATTTATCCACTCAAACTTCATCGGGCAAAAGCGTTTCTCCCTGGAAGGAGGGGAGGTGCTTATCCCAGCCCTCCATTATCTTTTTGACCACATGCTTGATTACGGAGTTGAAGAAACCGTTCTTGGAATGGCCCATCGGGGCCGGTTGAATGTGTTTGTAAATGCCATGGGAAAGCCGGCAAAAGATATATTTGCCAGGTTTGTGGATAATTATGTGCCCCATACCTACGGGGGAAGCGGAGATGTGAAATATCATCTCGGATTTTCAGCAGATTACCGACGGGAAGATCGTGAAGAGTGCCTCCACATTGGTCTTGTTGCCAACCCCAGTCATTTGGAAGCGGTGAACCCGGTGGTGGAAGGAAAAACCCGGGGCGTACAGCGCCGGAGGAAGGATCGGCACCGGAAAAAGGTGATTCCCGTTCTCATTCACGGTGATTCGGCATTTTCCGGACAGGGAGTGGTCTCCGAGACTCTGAATCTATCCCAGCTGAAGGGCTACAAGACCGGCGGAACCATTCATATTATTGTAAATAATCAGATCGGGTTTACCACCGCAAGCCGGGACAGCCGATCCACGTTTTTTGCCACGGACATCGCCCGGTCCATTTCCATACCGGTGTTCCATGCAAATAGCGACGACCCTGAAGGGGTTGTGTGGGCCATGGATCTGGCGTTGAAATTCCGACAGAAATTCGGTCAGGACGTGATAGTAGATATTATCTGCTACCGCCGTCTCGGTCATAACGAGGCGGATGAGCCCAGTTTTAGCCATCCCAAGATGTATAACCAGATTAAAAGTCATAAAACCGGCCGGGAACTGTACGCAGATACTCTGGATGATCAGGGAGTCTGGAAGCTGGCTGATCAGAAAGAGTACGCCGGCCAATATGTAGGCGAATTGAAGCAGCATCTCGAGGAAGCCCGGGACGGTTTCGAACCCCGCATGGATGACGCCTACCAGGGTGCAGTATGGAAGGATTTTCGGCGTACATACAGCCATGCTCCGGTTCCCACCGGGGTGGAACGGAAGGTGTTGGACAAAATCGCCGAAACATTGGTCACACTTCCGGAGAACTTCCATGTACACCCCAAGCTGCAACGCTTCACCAAGGGACGCAGGAAGCAATATTTCGAAGATGATAACATAGACTGGGCGTTCGCCGAGAGTCTTGCATTCGGCTCCCTTCTGCTTGAAGATCACTCCATTCGTCTCAGCGGAGAAGACTGCCGAAGGGGAACATTTTCACAGCGCCATGCAGTATGGTGGGATGTGGAGAGTTCCGAACCCAAGTCGTATGTACCTCTGAGATTTATGGAGGACAATCAGGGCTGGTTTTCGGTGTACGACAGTCCGTTAAGTGAATTCGCAGTTTTGGGGTTTGATTACGGGTACAGCCTGGCCATGCCCAACGATTTAATTCTCTGGGAAGGGCAGTTCGGCGATTTTGTGAACGGTGCCCAGGTAATTATCGATCAATTTATTGCTGCGGCTGAAACCAAATGGTTCCGCTCTTCGGGACTGGTGATGCTTCTACCCCACGGATACGAAGGGCAGGGCCCTGAGCATTCCAGTGCGTTTTATGAGCGTTTCTTAAGTCTATGCTCAGACCAGAATATGCAGGTTGTGAACGCAACCACTCCCGCGCAGTATTTCCATGTGCTTCGCCGGCAGATGAAGCAGGATTACCGGAAACCTCTGATTATTATGAGTCCTAAAAGCCTTCTGCGCTCAAAGGATTGTGCCAGCACTATTGAAGAACTGGAAAACGGGCATTTCCAGACAGTGATGGATGATGATGTTGATAAACAGAACGTCCGTAAGGTGATCCTCTGCAGCGGTAAGGTATTCTACGACCTGGCAGCAGAACGGGAAAAGCGGAATGGGGCTGAAACGGCAATAATCCGACTGGAACAGCCCTATCCTTTCCCGGCTGAACGATTGAGCGAAGTCATCTCTTCCTATTCCAAAGCTGAACGTTTTCTGTGGGTTCAGGAAGAAACAGAGAATCGGGGAGCCTGGCAGTTCGTTCATTACCGTCAGGACCGATTTATGCCCGGGAACAGCCGCCTTGAATATGTTGGACGCAAGGCATCTCCAAGTCCGGCAACCGGAAGTCATAAACAGCATGTGCAGGAACTGGCGGATATAATGGAAGCCGCATTTTCGTGAGTGAAAGTGTTGCAAGGCGCCATGGTTGGAAGGCCGCTGTATTGAATATATGAAAGGTGCATTTGAAGCGAAACAGACCCAGGAGTTGATTGCATGATTGAAATTGTTGTTCCCAATGTTGGTGAATCGGTAAGTTCGGGAATTATTGCAACATGGTTGAAAAAAGACGGTGAGGCTGTGGAAGAGGGCGATAACCTTTTTGAGCTGGAAACCGACAAAGCGACCATGGAAGTTCCCGCCACCGCATCCGGAGTTCTTCATATTGACGCCCAGGAGGGAAGTGAGGTGGATGTGGGCTCAGCCGTGGGCCGCATTGATGAAAATGCAGCAGCCCCGGCTCAGTCTTCCGGGGATGATGCCCCGGTGTCTATAGAAGATTCTAAAGGGGAATCCGAAGGGAAATCTAAAGGGAAACCTGAATCCAAGTCTGAAGAAAGCTCCGGCGCAACATCAACTCAGGGTTCCGCCGGAACTGGGTCCGGAAAACCGGCGCCGGAACAGAAGAATGCACAGAAAACGTCCGACGGACCGAAGAAATCCGGGGCCGGGCAGAGACAGGCCGATACCACAAAGCAACAGGGTCCGGCAAAAAAGCAGCGCAGTCTTGATGATCTATCCCCCGCGGTTCGGAGACTGGTTGCGGAACTGGATCTGGATCCTTCGGATATTCCCGGAAGCGGCCCCGATAAGCGTGTGCTGAAAGAGGACATCCAGCGCTATGTAAAGCAGGGTGCCGGCTCCGGCGGTTCCGATGCCAAGTCCTCCTCCAGGAGCGCTCCCCTTCATGGAGATATTGATCCCCAGAGACAGGAGCGGGTTCCCATGACCAATCTTCGCAAGCGAATTTCAGAGCGTCTGGTTGAAAGCAAACAAACTGCGGCCCATCTTACCACCTTTAATGAAGTGGATATGAAGGCGGTTATGGATATCCGGAAAGAGTACAAAGAAAGCTTTGAAAAAAAACACGGTGTCCGACTGGGATTCATGAGCTTTTTCCTGAAAGCTGCTGTGAAGGCTCTGAAAGAATATCCCCAGGTGAATGCATTTGTTGACGGAACCGATATTATCTACAACAAGTTTTTTGATATCGGTGTGGCCCTATCCTCGGAGCGGGGATTAATGACCCCTGTGGTCCGGGACTGCGAGTCCAAGGGCTTCGCAGAGATCGAGTCCATTATTCTTGACTTCATCCAGCGGGCCCAAAAAAAGAAGATTATGCCCGACGAGCTTATGGGGGGAACGTTTACCATTTCCAACGGCGGAGTGTTCGGTTCCATGCTCTCAACCCCCATTCCCAACCCTCCCCAGACTGCAGTTCTTGGAATGCATACCATTCAGCAGCGGCCTGTGGTCCGGGATGGAGAAATTGTCATTCGTCCGATGATGTATCTTGCATTGACCTATGATCACAGGATTCTGGATGGTAGAGAGGCCATAGGGTTCCTGAAAACCATCAAAGAAGCTGTGGAGGACCCGAACAGCCTGCTTCTCGATGTATGAGTCCGGGTGAAAAGGGAGAGACCGATATGAGCGAAAATACAATTTATGACCTGGCAGTAATCGGTGCCGGACCCGGCGGCTATGTGGCGGCCATTCGCGCAGCACAGCTGGATATGAAGGTGGCGATAATCGAACAAATGGAAAGCCCCGGAGGTACCTGTCTGAATGTGGGGTGCATTCCATCTAAAGCCATGCTCGATTCAAGCAATCGCTATCATGAGGTGGAGCAAATCCTGCCTGAACACGGAATCCAGGCAAAAGCGGTAACCCTGGATCTGGAGAAGATGCTTGAAAGAAAGCAGGCGGTGGTGAAGAAGCTCACCGGAGGCGTTGATTCCCTTATCAAGGGAAATAAAATTGCCAGGATTGAGGGACGGGGAGTTTTGAATCAGCCGGGCTCATCCGATATTCATACCATTCAGGTATACGATCATGATGAACGGCAATGGGAGCGCAGCAGCGGAGGATTGAACCAGTATCCTCCAGCGGAAAATCCCCGGGAAAGCAAGACCCAACCCAGAGAAGAGATTAAAGCCTCCAGGGTACTGTTGGCAACCGGCAGTGTGCCGGTAGAGCTTCCCTTCATGCCCTTTGACGGAGGGCAAATTCTCTCTTCCACCGGTGCATTGAGCCTGACTGACGTTCCCAAAAGTATGGCGATAATCGGGGCAGGGGCAATTGGATTGGAGATGGCTTCGGTGTGGGCATCTCTGGGTTCCAAGGTCACCGTAATAGAAATGATGGATCAGATTCTTCCCGGTTGGGACAGTCAACTCGCCAGAACCCTAATGCGGGATCTGAAGAAATTGGGTATTGAGTTTATTTTGAAGAACTCGGTCACCAAGGCGAAACAACTGAAAAGCTCGGTGAAGTTGACCCTGGAGAACGACCCTGGAGAAGTAAAAGCGGAAAAAGTGCTGGTAGCAGTGGGGCGCAGGCCCGCGCTTGAGTCCGCAGGGATCCGGGAAGCCGGAATCGGGCTTGACGATGACGGTCGGAGAATTGCCGTGGATGAGGATTATCAGACCAGTATTCCCGGGGTGTACGCCATCGGGGACCTGATTCACGGCCCAATGCTGGCGCATAAAGCGGAAGAAGACGGGGTTACTGCAGTGGAACGGATGGCTGGAATCCCGGCTCACTTCGACTATGCCGTCATTCCCGGAGTGGTGTACACCCATCCGGAGGGCGCCACAGTAGGAGTCCATGAAGATGAGTTGAAAAAAGCAGGAACCGAATACGCCAAGGGAGTATTCCCCATTCCGGCAAACGGACGCGCTTTGGCAATGGGGGTTGACAGCGGGTTTGTAAAAATCCTGGCGGATGCAAAAACCGACAGGATTCTGGGTGCTCAGATTCTCAGTCCCTGGGCAAGCGATCTCATCAGTGAAGTGGTGAGCGTTATGGAAATGAAAGGGAGCAGCGAAGATATTGCGAGAATCGTGCATGCCCATCCCACACTGCCCGAAGCCGTAAAGGAAGCTGCGCTGGCGGTAAAAAACCGCAGCATTCACAGTCTGCGTTAAGCCGGACTGTTTCATCCAATCGGAGCATCCCGGAGGATGGAAGACTGAAAACACATATGGAGGATTTGAATGACGAAAGTTGAGTACTCAAAAGGGCTGGAAGGTGTTGTTGCCGCAGAAAGTTCCATTTGCCGGATCGACGGACAGGCAGGTGAGTTGTATTACCGTGGATATCCTATTTCCGAGCTTGCCCGTAAAGCATCTTTCGAAGAGGTAATTTACCTTCTGCTGTATGGAGATCTTCCAACAAAGTCCGAGTATGAAGGGTTTCACCTGAGGGTGAGAACCCAGCGGGACATTAAGCCTGAGATTCTTGATATGGTGAAGGGCTTCCCCCGGGATACCCACCCCATGGAACTTCTCCAGTCAAGCATTGCCTATCTCAGTTCCTACATCGATCACAAAATCCATCACGGCCCGAATTGCCATTGCACCAGCACCCTTCATCAGGTGACCCAACTGGCGACTGTGGTTGCCGCCTTTCATCGGATAAAAAACGGCAAAGAATACGTTCCACCCAGAAAAGATCTGAGTTTCGGAGCCAATTTTTTGTATATGCTGAAGGGGGAGGAACCTAGCAAACTAGACGGCCAAATAATGGATGCGGCGTTTATTCTTCACGCCGAACATCATTTCAATGCTTCCACTTTCACTGCCAGGGTTGTTGCATCCACCAAATCAACCTGCTACAGCAGCATATCTGCGGCCATCGGGGCACTCTACGGAAGCCTTCACGGGGGCGCAAATGAACGGGTGATGAATATGGTTCATGAAGTGGGTTCACCGGACAATGCAAGGGCATGGGTGGAAAACGCCCTGAAAGAAAAACAGAAAATTATGGGAATGGGACACAGGGTGTATCGTGCCAAGGATCCCCGTGCGGTGATTATGGAAGAGTTTCTGGAGACCCTCTCCAAAGAGAAGGGGGACGACAGCTCTTTCCGGATATTGAAAACCATTGAAGAAGTTGTGGGGGATCACATGAAAAAGAAGGGCAAGGACGTATACCCCAACGTGGATTTCTTTTCCGGTGCGGTGTACGATCTTCTGGGGATCCCGAAAACCCTCTTTACCCCCATATTTGCCTCCTCACGGGTAGCCGGCTGGCTTGCGCATATACTGGAGCAGCGGGAAGATAACAGGATCTACCGGCCCACTGCAATTTACACCGGACCCGAGGGGAAACGTGTGAAGCCTCTGGAAGAACGGGCCTGAAAGGTAGGTCGTTAGGCTGCAGGGGTGGAATTGAAGCAGCGGGACTGGGGCATGCGGCTGGGGGGAATTCCTCCAGATCCCGGAGTAGGTTTCTGAATAATGGACGCTAATCCAGCCCGGAGTCAGCCTCGCCGGGAACTGTAAGATCCTTTTCCACCCAGTTAACCTTGCTGATGCTGAAACCCTGACGGCGATACATACCCTGCGCTGCTTCATTATCCGACCCGGTTAGGCAGGCAGTGTAGGCGCAGCCCCGCTTCCGGGCCCATTCCTCTATTGAGTTCAGGATTCCAGATGCAATTCCCTTTCTTCTGCTTTCCTGGTCAACGTGGAGTTCATTCAGCCACAGGTATTCTCCCCCGCATTCCAGACCATAACAGATATTGAAAAATGCAAAACCCAGGAGTGCGCCGTCATTCAGTTTGTTAAACAGCGGACGCTCATCCTGCCCTGATACTGCGTTCTCATTCTGAGGATCGGTTTCCAGCGCGGCACAAATATATACCGCAAGTCCGGATTGGGAGGCTTGCCGAAGTCGGTTTTCCGTCTCCGTGGTGCTCAGCTCCATGCCGTCTTCTTTCAGCTGTGTCCTGACCATTTCACTGAGTTCCAGTGGAATGGGGTCCAAGTGCCGCAATGCTGCGGTGAGATATGTAATCATGGAGATATTGTAGAAGGTGTTATGCAGGAAGGCAATATTCTCTAAAGGGAAAGGAGAGAAAAAGATATGCCCATCCCTTCTCTGAGGACCTGAACCCTCGTCCGGATATAATTCTGATAATCTTGCTAAAGAAAAATTTTGTTGAGCTATTTGGTTGGACATATTATGCTCATACATACCCGGAAGACCGGGAAACCGAACATGTTGGAGTGAGAGATGGAAAAAACACGCAGTGAATCCGATAGCATGGGCAACATAGAAATTCCCGGTTGGGCATACTGGGGGGCTCAAACCCAGCGGGCGGTTGAGAACTTTCAAATATCCGGAAAACCCCTTCCGGTTCCCATGATCAGGGCGATTGCCCTGATCAAGAAACATGCAGCCCGAGCCAACGCCCAGCTGGGGTTGGTGGATACGGCCCTTGCCGATGCAATTGTGAAGGCCGCAGATGAGGTGATCCAGGGTGAATGGGATGAGCATTTCCCCATCGATGTGTTTCAGACAGGAAGTGGTACCAGCAGTAATATGAATACCAATGAAGTGATAGCCAATCGGGCGAATGAAATTCTGGGCGAACCCATCGGACAACGTAAACCTGTGCATCCCAACGATCATGTGAACCGCGGTCAGAGCTCAAACGATGTAATACCCACTGCCGTGCATATTTCCAACAGGATTGAGGCCGAACAACTTCTGCTTGCCCTGGATGATCTTGCCACCGCCTTCGAGGAAAAGGCGGAAGAGTTTTCCGAGGTCCTGAAGCTGGGGCGAACCCATCTCCAGGATGCGGTTCCCATGTCCCTGGGACAGGAGTTCTCCGCATATGGGGTACAGATCAGGAAGGCTGAAAAACGGATCAGGCGAACCTTTGAAAACCTTGAGGAACTTCCGCTGGGGGGAACAGCCATAGGAACGGGGCTCAATACCCATAAAGATTTTGCCCCCCTTGCCATAGATGGTATTGCCGGGGAAATTTCCCTGCCGTTCCGCCCCGCTGAAAATTGTTTTGAAGGGATTGCAGCCAGAGATGCTCAGGTTGAGTTCATGGGAGCGCTGAATGTTCTATCCACTTCCCTTATGAAGATCGGAAATGATCTTAGAATTTTAGCCAGCGGCCCCCGGGGAGCGCTGGGAGAAATTATTCTACCCAGTCTTCAGCCGGGAAGTTCCATTATGCCAGGGAAGGTGAATCCTGTAATACCTGAAATGCTCATACAGGTGGCGGCGTTTGTTCATGGAAAGGTCACCTCCGTAACCATGGGAGGACAGAATGCTCCTCTGGAATTGAATATGATGAATCCTCTTATTTCATATGAGGTGCTCACAAGCATAGAGGTTTTGAGCAATGCCTGCCGTACACTTGCAAATAAGGGAATACGGGGAATGCAGGCCGATGAGCAGCGCTGCCGTCATTGGATCGATTGGAGTCTGGCCATGGTGACGCCCCTTGCCGTAAAAATCGGCTACGACAGTGCCACGAAACTGGCATATAAAGCATTCAAGGAAAAACGGAAAATCCGTGATGTGGTACTGGACGAGGGAATTCTTTCCGGGGCTGAAATAGATGCTATTCTTGATCCCCAGGGGATGATTTCCAACAGAGATTAAGGCGGTGCAAAAGCAGGGATTTCTTCTTGCGGGATAGTTCAGGAACGGTTAAGCTACAAGGAAAAGGATAAGATATGGAACAATTGAATCAGTCAGATCCTCAGTATATTAAAGCAATGAGCGAATTCATGCAGGGTAACTGGAGTGATGCGGAGTCATCTTTCATGAGTCTGTTGAAGGAGTACCCTGAAAGCGGATTCATCCTCCTGAATCTGGGAAATATCCATTACTCTCAGGGTAGTTTGAATAAGAGTATCGAATACTATCTCAAAGCCTTGGAAAAAGAACCCGAATGGGGGGTCGCATACTATAAGCTGGGAGTCACGTATTTCCGGGCTGGAAAACTCATCAAAGCTCTTGAATCCTTCAACAAGGTGATTGAGCTAAAGAATCAAAGTCATGCCATGGCATCTTATTTCGTGGGGCTCATCAATTTTTTTCTTGGAAGGGATGATGATTCTGATCAGGCTTTTTCGGCGTTTCATGAAATTGCACCCGAGTCCATGATAGCAAACTTTTTTCTGGCTCAAATCAAAATAAAGGAAAAGCACTTTAATGAAGCAATCAAGCTTCTCACAGAGTTGCTCGAAGAGACTCCTAATCTCAGTGAAGGTCATTATATGCTGGGGCAGGCGTATTATGGTCTGCACCGGAACACCGATGCCATCAAGTCGTTTCGGAAGGTACTGGAAATAAATCCGGATGATCCCCGGGCAAAGACCAAGCTTACCCTTATGACTGATCTGGAATGGTAACACGCCGCCCTGCCGTATGCCGCTGCACAGTATGCCGCTTTGGAGCATGCCGTTTCGCAGCAGTACCGGTCTAAAGCCAGGTCTGTGTGCAGCAGTACAGACCTATAGAAAGGTCAGTCTTTAAAGAATTAGAGAGGATGATAGATGAAATCTGTCTTGCACGTCGAGCCCTCAGATTTTTTTGGTAAAATCGTTCAGGAAATTATCCGGGAACGGGGTATGGAATATCGGCGTGTTCCCGGTGTGGAGGGGCTTCTCCGGGAGCTGAAATCTGCTCCTGGGGATCTGATTATTTCGGCTGCAGCACTCTCAGACGGCTCTGTGGAAGATATGGTACACGCCCTCAATTCCGCAGGTTTCAGGGATATTCCCGTTTTAATTGTCAGCTCCAGCGAGAGCCTTGATTTCAGGCGAAAACTGTTTGATCTGGGCATTGTGGATTTCCTTTTGAAACAGGATATCAGTTCTCAGCGCCTGGGGAAGTACCTGGATAACCTGGGTTCTGCCAATGAACTGATCAGAAATCTATCTGAACTGGCCATTGCGGTTCTGGACGATAGCACAACCAGTCTGGCGCTGGTGGAAAATATCTTCCGGATGAACGGTATTTTCAACGTGGATTATTATCGTGTTCCCGAACAGCTTCTGGAGTCGGGGAAGAAATACGATCTGTTTATTGTGGATCTGGTACTCCCCGGGATGTCCGGGGAAGAGGTAATACTCCATCTTCGCAGATCCAATCCCGGGTCCAGTATCATAGCTCTGTCCGGCATCTCGAACACCAAAACTGTGAGCCAGGTTTTACTCTCCGGGGCGGATGACTATATTACCAAGCCCTTTGACGCCTCGATATTCCTTGCCCGGCTGCGTACAAATATCAGGGCATATACCCTGACCCGTGAACTGGCTGAGAGTCATGCGCAGCTTCAGCAACTGGCCGACTATGACGGACTTACCGGTGTATACAGCCACAGGAAGATCATGAGTGTTCTGGAGAACAGTTGTAAGACTCTGGAGAATCCCGAGCGAGCTGCAGTGGTAATGTTCGATCTGGATGATTTCAAGCTGATTAACGATAAACACGGCCATCTGGCGGGAGACTCCGCCCTGAGAGTATTTGCCGAGCATCTGCAGCAGGTTCTGGGAAACGACGGTTACGTAGGGCGATACGGCGGGGAAGAGTTTATTGCATTTCTTCCCGATATTCCGCAAGAGCGGATGAAGTCTCTTGTACACATTGTGGTCCAAGGGACGAGAGAACTCTCTCTGGATGATCCCCATATGCGGGATTCTCTGGTTCAATTAAGCGTCAGTGCAGGGATTTGCTATGGCGACGGCAAGGACGTGGAACAGACGCTGCGGAAGGCCGACAGAAAGTTATATCAGGCGAAAGCTCAGGGTAAGAACCGCTACATCCTGTAATGTATGCCCGGCAATAACCCTCCTGGTTCCCAGACCTGTTCCTGCTTGCCCAAAGCGGTTCCCATACGTATATTCAGGTAATGTCCGGGTACAGGGAGAACGCTGTTTATCTCAGTGCCTCATAAAAAACGTTCTCACCAAAGCGGTTTGTACCTAAGACGGTCATACAGCCGAACAGATTTTCGAAATATCGTACGTATTAATTCAACGCCAAGAAAGACCCGTGCATTATATTAATAATCTTCATAGGAGCGGCAATGCCGGAGAATCAGAAATCTTTACACTATTTTCATTCACATAATCAGGATCCACTTGGATCTCATGATGGAACGGTACAGGGCAGCAGGCAGGAGGATTCAGCCGAAATGGAGCAAATGCTCCGTGAGCTTCCCACACCCGGGGAAGCAATAGGCAGGTTTACCGTGGTTTCAAGGGAACCTCTCCCGGAATACAACAGCGTGGGAGTGCTGCTGGAAGAACAGAACAGCAAAGCCAAATTGTACCATGTGTATAACCGGGATGAGGAAAATCTTTTCTCTTTCAATTTTGCAACCCTTCCGGAAAATTCGAACGGGGTTGCCCATATTCTGGAGCACACCGTACTTTGCGGGTCCGAAAAATATCCGGTGAAGGATCCCTTTGTGATGCTCTACCGGAGCAGCATGCAGACCTTTCTCAATGCCATGACCTTCCCCGATAAAACCATATATCCTGCGGCGTCCACGGTAAAGGAAGATTTGTTTAATCTTATGTCTGTGTATGCAGATGCGGTGTTTTTCCCCCTTTTAAAAGAGGATCACTTTCGCCAGGAGGGGCATCGGCTTGAGCTGGATGAGCAAGGTGAGCCAAGAATAGCCGGGGTGGTGTACAACGAAATGAAAGCCAATTATTCCACCCACGATTCCATAGCCGGAGACATGTGTTATCGCAGCCTGTTTCCCAATACCCCCTACAAACACGATTCCGGAGGAGATCCACGGGAAATTCCCCAGCTGAGCTATGAAGAATTCCTGGCATTTCACAAGCAGTACTATCATCCGTCAAACTGTCTGTTCTTCTTCTACGGAAACATTCCCACATCAGAGTATCTCGAATTTGTGGATACCATGGTGTTTTCACGTTTCGGCGGAGAGGAACTGAAACAGCGTACCGAAGTTGAGGTTCCCGTTCAAAAGCAGTGGGAGGCGCCGGCGCAGTTTTCCTACAGCTACCCGGTTTCACCGGAGAATGATGAGAAAAGCTCAGTGAATTTGAACTGGCTCTTACCTGAACTGGCAGATCCCGTTGATGCCCTTGGAATGGAGGTTCTCAGCGACCTTCTCCTGGGCAGTCCGGCCAGTCCGATTCAGCGGATTATCAACGAATCCGATCTGGGTGAGGATTTAAGCAACAGCAGTGGTTTGGAAAATGATCTCCGTCAACTGGTATTTACCTGCGGTATGAGAGGCACCCATGAGGATAGGGCGGAACAGATCGAGAGGCTCATTCTGGAAGGACTGGAGAAGCTTGCGCGGGAGGGCTTCGACCCCGAGCTTGTGAAAGCATCCATGACACGATTTGAGTTCAGAGCCCGGGAGATCAAGGGGGGCGGCCCGTACGGCTTGAAGCTCCTCATCCGGGGACTCAGGGGCTGGCTGCATGGCCGGGCTCCCGGGAAAAGTATGGAGTTCACCCCATATCTCTATGAGCTGAAAAAACGAATTGAAGAGGATCCGAACTACTTCATACACCTTGTGAAGACCTATCTTGTGGAAAACCCCCACCGAAGCCGGGTCACCGTGTATCCCGATGCAGAACAGAATGAGCGTGAAGAGCAAAATGAACAGGAACTTCTCCAGCAGAAGATCCTGACTATAGGCGAGGATGCTTTAAAGCAGATCGGGGAAGATACCATGAGTTTCCGGGAGTTCCAGCATGAACCAGACAGTCCCGAGGCGATAGCCAGCCTGCCCTATTTAGGTGTGGATGATATTCCCCGGAATGTGCGCAGCATTCCCAATGAACTGGATGAGGTGCCTGGAACTGGACAGCCTATGTATGTCCATGAGGTATTCACCAATGGGATCAGTTACATCGATCTGGGGTTCGATATTGCCGGTCTTCAGGAGGAATTTCAGCTTTTTGTCCCGTTCCTTGCCCACATTCTCCCACAGATCGGTGCAGGCGAGCGAAACTACAGCGAAATGAACATGCAGTGGGGGCTGCAGACAGGTGGTTTTAGCATGTACAGTGAACATTCACGCAGTGTGGATGGACGGTACCTTGAATATGCATATTTGCGGCTCAAGACCCTGGATGAAATGAGCGAACCGGGGCTGAAACTGGTGAGAGATGTACTGGTTGCACCGGACCTGAATGATTACGGCTATCTCTGGGATCTATTTCTGGAGTTCCGGAACGATTTTCGTTCCCATATTGTTCCAAGCGGAACCAATTTTGCCGCAATACGGGCTCTCAGAGGTGTGAGCCGTCAGTCCCTGCGGGATGATGTATGGAAAGGGGTAATTCAGGGCGGCTTTATTGAACTGATCCACAGCAAGGGTGAAGAGATGGGTAAGGAGCAGGCGGGACAGATGCTGGGTGAAATTCTCAGCTATCTTGTTTACCGGGTCTTCCGAACTGAAAATCTCCTGGCGAATATTACCTGTCAGAGTGACCAGCGTACCCCGCTGGCCGGTAAATTGGCAGGTTTTGTCCGGGAACTTACCGCGGTATCGGAGGTTTCTCCGGTTGAAAATCCATTGCTCACCGCAGTAGCCGGAAATATTGTCCCGGAAATTTCGAATACACAGCCCGGAGTGGAGGGAATCGCTCACAGCTGCAAGGTGAACTTCACCGCCATGGCCCTTGAAGCTTCACGCATTAACCTGGAAACCCAGGTGCATGAGCAGCTTCTGGCCCATATTCTTCGAAGCGGTTTTCTCTGGGAGAAGATCCGCATGGAAGGGGGGGCGTACGGTGCTTTTTGCGTCAGCGATTCCCTGGCCGGTACCATGATGTTCGGTTCCTACCGGGATCCGGCGATCCAGAGCAGCTGGAAAAGCTATGAAAAAGGTTTGGAGCATCTTGCAGATACAGCCCTGAGTGAACAGGAATTGGATTTCGCCAAGGTGGCGGTTGCGGGAAGGGAACTGAGACCCATGTCCCCTGCGGAAAAGGGAATGATCAGCTTTAAACGGCAAAAATATAATATTACCGATGAACTGAGGCAACAGCGAAGGGAATGGCTTATTCAGACAAGCCCGGAGGATATTCGTGCTGCAGCGTCACGGCTTCTCAATAATATGAAGTCGGGATACCGGGCCGTTCTTGCGGACCAGTCTTCCCTGAAGGAACTTGAAAAAGATTTGCCGGATTTGCAGGTTGTGAAACTATAGGCCGGCGGAATCATGATGAAACAGATATATCGGTCCTTATGTAGGGCCCATATGTGGCCGATATTTTTACAGATGGAGTTCAGATGCGAAAAATAATAACGCCTGCGGTATTTGCCGCCCTATGTATTTTTTTGATTCTCAATCCGGTCCTGCTCACAGCTCAGACCGGGAATAATGAATCCGGCGATGCATCCAGTGATCCCAGTCTGGTTGCTGTGGGATCTCTTTCGGCTTCAAATTTGTACCTGAGTTACCTGGTACTGGGTACTGTTGCCGACGGATATGTGAACGGCAGCTATGACCTTGAGACTACGAAAAGTATTGCCCGGGAAACCATTTTTCTGAACGGGAATTCCCGGGATGCCCTTCAGGATTTGCTTGACAGCCAGGTGATTGCCGAAGAGGAAGCCAGGGTTGTAACTGATATGATTGAAAGTTACGGCATTCTGGATAATATGGCCGGTGCGCTTTTGAATTTTATTGAAGATGAAGGGGATAACGGGTCAGCATATCAGATGTTCCGCAAGGAAGCCTGGGGGCGAATTTCCGCTCTGCTGGGACTTGAGGACTAAACCCCAATGCCTCGGTACCGGGCTGATGATACACAAGGCTGAAATCTTACGGGGCTAAAAACTGTGCCGGACTGTAGCAGGTCGGACCCGATATCGTATCAGGAGTTGCTGCCTGTGGCCTGCAGAGTTAGAAGCAGGCTGTATACTCCCCCGTCTCCCAGAAATGTAAAGTCCACTGTCACTTCCCCGTCTTCGGTTCTCCACTGTGCTTCTCTGACCTTGTACCCCTGATGAGCCTGAACATCCGGGTTGATATAATCACTGTACCCGCTGTCTTCTCTCCAAGGATTCCCGTATTCCATGGACAGATCGGCGATCATCTGATTTGCAGCCTGAAATTTCTTCTGAAAACGTTCTTCGCTTACCTCGGTTTCATGGGAATTAAAGATATACCAATTCAGGCCCCCATCGTGAAATGAATATATCCAACTGCCTTTTACGCCAAATTCCCGGGTATCGCGAATATACCGAGCCCTGCCGTTTTCCCGGGCATTGGGGAAGAGCTCTCTGAAGGATTCTTCGCTCATGCCCAGGCGGAGCTGAGTATCACCCAGCACCGAGTCATTTTCTGTGGTGATGTCATAACATGCGGTTGTTGCCAACACTCCAAGAAAAAAGGCGAGGACTGTTACAGTACGAGACAAGTTGCGGTTTTTGCTGAAGCTGTGTTTCATGGGTGGTCTGTTATCCTAGTAAAGATACCCTGGGATTCCGCAGCACATCTGGCCTCCGGAAGAAAAGCAGGGTGGTCCGAATATTTGATCTTATTATAGAGTCTGAACTCCACTTCGTCAAAGAGGAAATAGATTTCACCTGTGACCATTATCTCAGACGGTCCAATATTTTCCCAATAGTCAGGGGGGCACACCCCTCATAATGATTATTCACATTCAGTATGACATGGATGCCCCGCCCCATAAGCTCCTGCACTACATCCAGCACCCGATTCAGATCCTCATCCATGGGGCGCAGTATCCGGTCCCAGCGGCCTGAACTGAGCCGGTCCATCTCTTTTCGGTCAGGACCGTGGAGGCGGATTACCAGAGGACGACGGGGATTCAGAAGCCCTGCAAAATCGTTCAGGGTCCGGTACACCGGCGGCATGTAATAACCGTGGAGCAGTACGGGGACCATTCCCGTACGGTCAAGAAAACGGAAATGATCCGCTGAAAGATATCCGGGGTTTCGTATTTCTACCCCAAGGAAGGGAGCTTCTTGGGTTGAAAATTCCGGATGGGAAAAGACATTTTGGGAAAAATACTCCAGCTGTGTATAATATTGTGAAACATCCGGCATCTTTTTTTTGTTCAAATATTCAAACTGGAGCATCAATACATGGGTTTTGGGGAGAAGGGGTGACAAATTTCCAAGTACCTGGTGCATCAGATCCGGGGAGAGAAAATACGGGTTTTCGCCCTGAATGCTGCTTCTGCTGCGGTGATGGGTGAGACTGAGACTGTCCGGGAGTTTGACGGTAAAACGGAAATCGTCGGGAGTCCTTCTGCTGTATTCTTCTGCGACCCGCCGATCCGGGATGCGGGGATTGTTATCGAACAGGCTCCAGAACCACTGATCAATCTCCACATTGCGGAATATTTTTGAAAATTCCTCAAGATAATCTGCGCTGCGGCCCCGGATAGTTTCCGGATACACATGTGTTTTCCAGCCGTCATATTTCCAGCTGCAGGTTCCCAGGCTGATGCTACCCAGCCGGGGAGACTCGTTCCCTGTGTTCATGGGATAAGGCCCAGACGCTCAATTCCATTGTATACAAATTGCACGCTCATGCCCGAAAGAAGAATTCCCATGATCCGTTCGATTACCGTGACCCCTGTTCGCCGGAGAATTTTCCGGACAAATCTGCCGCCGAGCATGGTGATCATCGCGGTGAACAGTACCAGGGCTACAACGGCCAGCAGGGTAAGCGTGAATCTCAGTGAACCGCTGTGCTCTGAGGTGAAAATCAGTATGGCGGTAATTGCTCCCGGGCCGGAGAGAAGGGGGAGTGCAAGGGGGAAAATGGCAATCTCAGTACCGTCGTACTCGCCGGCATCTTTCCGGGTTTCGGTGGTTCGCTTCGCTTTTCCGAACAGCAGGTCCATGGCGACGAAGAATAGAAGGATTCCCCCCGCCACATAGAGACTTCCGGGTTGGATTCCCAGGGCTGAGATGAGTTGACGGCCGAAAAAGATAAACATTGTGAGTACAAAAAAGGCGATGGTGGGAGCCTTGAATGCAACCAGCCGTTCCTCCTGTCTATTCAGGTGGGTTCCGTTTACCAGACTGAGATACACCATGGAAACACCTAGGGGATCGATAAGAATAAACATCGTGAGGAAAACCGGGAGAAATTCTTCTATCATAGGGTGAAGAGTAACGTTCACAGATATCAATATCAAGCATTCAGACTGAATATATCATACTGTGAATATGAGAACTGGAAATACCAGATTACGGCCGGTATTCTCCGGCGCCCATGAACTGAGTGGGAGGGGCGCCGTGCAGGGTACGGCAGCGCTATTGATTATTTCACCGGCGGATTGTACAAAGAGATAAGGCTCTAACGGAAAGCGGTGAAAATCCGCTGCGGACGCGCCACTGTAACCGGATGTATCGGAATCGTTTTGCCACTGGGACACTGGGAAGGCTGAATTCTGAAGGATCTATATCCACTCCGGAAGCCAGGAGACGGGAGCCTTCGTACAAACAACCTGTACGCGAATCTAATTCTACAGGAGTGCCCAATGAATTTTCGAATGAAACGGGTTATTGCCGGCCTGTTACTGGCCGTGGTGTTGGTGTTTCCCCTTACTGCAGCGGGAAGCGGAGAGCAGGAGGCCGAAACCCGGCCTATTACAACTGAACAGGATGGGAGCGAATCCCGGGAGCCAGGAGAAAATGGTTCTCTCACAAGCTACCCTCTAACGGTAACCGACGGGTTGGATAATCAGATTACCATCCAGAGGGAACCGGAATCAGTGGCAAGTCTCACCTTATTCAGCGATGAAGTACTGATGGATATGATCCCCGTTGACCGCCTCGCAGCCATCACAAGCCTGGCTTCCGATCCCGTATATTCAAATGTTGCCGACCGTGCCGGGCAAATCCCGAATCAGCTAGATCTCAATGTTGAACTGCTCATCGAAATGTACCCGGATATTGTGTTTGTTGCCAATTGGAGCGACCAGGGGAAGGTTGAGCAGCTGGAGCAGGCGGGGCTTACCGTGTACCGTATCCAGACGCCGGTAAGCATGGATGGAATCCGGGACGAGATCATGACGCTGGGCCGCATACTCAATGCCCGGGAAGAAGCCCGTGGAATTGTTGATGAGATGAACCGGACTCTTGAAGAGGTGGCCCGGACGCTGGAACAAGTGGAGCCGGATGAGAGGCTCAGAACCATGGACTACAATACCTGGGGCAGCGCAAGCGGCGGAGATACAACCTGGAATGTAATACTGGAGCATGCGGGGCTTATCAATATTGCCGCAGCTTACGGAAGCGATGATTACGGTCAGGTTCCTGTATCCAAAGAACTTCTCGTAGCGGAAATGCCCGATCTTCTGTTCCTACCGGGCTGGGTCTGGGGCGAACCGGAAGCAGCCCGGGCGTTTAAGAGCGAAGTGCAGAATGACCCTTCCCTGCAGGGTGTGCCCGCGGTGGAAAACGCCCGACTCTATATGGTTCCTGAACATCTGAAATCCACCTACAGTCAGTACATAGCAGAATCGGTACTCTTTGTTGCAGAGCGGGCCTATCCCCGTCTGTTTTAGGGAGTTCCGCTACCATCGATCAGCTGCCGCTATCTGCGGCGGTTGTTCCCGGTAATTCAGGATATTATGAAGCTGAAAATGATCCTTCCGGTGCTGATAGTTCTGACAGCACTGAGTTTACTATTATCCATTGCCCTCGGAGCTGTGTCCCTTTCTCCGGGGGAAGTGGTGGAAGTGCTCTGGGGCAGAATGTTCGCTCCGGCACATGAAATCCCTTCTTCCAATCTGGCAATTGTTTGGCATATCCGTCTCCCCCGGAGTCTTGCCGCCCTGCTTGCGGGGGCTGCCCTGGCGGTGAGCGGTGCAGCGGTGCAGGGGGTTTTTCGGAACCCTATGGCCAGCCCGGATATTCTTGGAATCTCCGCCGGAAGCAGTTTCGGTGCCGTTCTGACTATTGCCTTGGGTGCGAATATGATGCACTCGTCGGTACTGCCCGCAGCCGCATTTGCCGGAGCCATGCTCGCGTCGCTCTTTGTCTATCTGATTGGATCCAGCAGGGGAAGATCCCACCTTCTATTTGTCATCCTGGCGGGACTGGCGGTTTCCAGTTTTCTGAACGGCATGGTATCCGCCCTGCTGCTTTTCTCCGATAGATACGAAATGAGTCAGTTTCTGTTTTGGACCATGGGAGGTCTGGAAGGGGTGCAGTTCAACCGTTTGATCTGGCCTGTCCCGGTGATCGCTGCCGGTGGAACGGTACTGTTCCTCATGTCAGGAACATTGAATCTCCTGGCTCTGGGGGATGAGCAGGCTCACAGCCTGGGCGTTGGGGTTGAAGCGGTCAAGCTGGGAATTCTTGCACTGGCATCATTACTTACCGCAATGGCCATTTCTCTGGCCGGACCGGTGGGGTTTGTGGGGCTGATGGTTCCCCATCTTATGCGGATGATTATCGGAGCGGATAACCGGCGGCTATTACCGGTTTCCGCAGCTGCAGGAGCGCTGTTTCTGCTTCTTTGTGATACCCTGGGGAGGATTCTGATCCCGCCGTATGAAATCAAGACTGGAATTATTACATCCATTATCGGCGGGCCGTATTTTATTTACCTCATCATCCGCTACCAGAGAAAAGGACAGATAGGATGACGCCGAATAACACGTCGCCGAAGAACATGACATCGAAAAACATGTCCCCGAAGAATACGTTGACGTTGAATCACCGAGATGAAGATTCGCTTTCAGAATCCCATCCTCTTCTGGACATACATGGGCTGAGCTGCAGTATTGGAGATGCACAGATTCTTTCCGAGATCTCGTTTCGACTGAATCGTGGAGAGATTATTGGTCTCATCGGACCCAACGGTTCGGGAAAGAGCACCCTGCTGAAGTGTATTTTGGGTTTCCTCAACACGGGGGCAGGGAGCATACGGATTCTTGGCGATTCATTGGAAGAGTTGAGCAACCGAAGCCGGGCCGGGCGCATTTCCTATGTGGCCCAGGACGGCCCGGGGGATTTGAGCTTTTCCGCCCTGGAGGTGGTTGAAATGGGGGCCTATCGGGGCATCGGGAGAGGGGGACGCTCTTCGGCGGATGATAGAGCCCTTGCGGAAAAAGCTCTTGATTATGTGGGACTGCGACATATCCGAAACCGTCATTTCAATCATCTTTCCGGCGGCGAAGGTCAGCTGGTGCTTTTTGCCAGACTGCTCATGCAAAATACCCCGGTGCTTCTTCTGGACGAGCCCACCTCTAATCTGGATATCGGTCATGAAAACACCCTCCTGGAAATGGTTGAGGAACTGACCAGGGAGGGGCGGGGAGCGGTGATCGCCATTCACAACCTTAATCTGGCTGCGGAATACTGCAGCCGTCTGATTCTGCTGGATCGTGGAGGGATTGTCAGCCAGGGGGATCCCGCAGAGGTGCTTACGAGAGAACATATTGAATCGGCATATTCCACCCGGGTAATGATCGGACGAAACAAGAGCAGCGGTGCGCCTTCGGTTCATCCTGTGAGAAATTATCCCCAGGGGGGGAGAAAGAGCTTTCATATAATCGGAGGCGCCGGAAGCGGGATCAATATCACCCGACTCCTTATCCGCAGAGGCATACAATTCACTGCCGGGATTGCCCACCGTTTGGACTCGGATGCCGAATTGTGGAATTCTCTGGAGATTCCCATGGTGGAGATTGAACCCTTCAGTGAAATTGATGATGACAGCTTTTCCCGGGCTGAAAAACTGTGCCGGGAAGCAGATTATACAATTTTATGCAGTTTCCCGGTGGGAAGGGGAAATCTGAGAAATCTGGAACTGGCAGCCCGTGCTTCCCGACTGATTATTATGGATAATTCCGTTCCCTCTTCTCATGAATTGGCCGGGCAAAGCTCCGATCCACGGGGTGCAATACGGGGGGAAGATTCCGCCGGATTTTCTACTCAAGGATGGAGCAGTGTGCGAAGTTTTCACGATCCCCGGGGAGAGGGACTGTTCAGCATAGCAAGACGTAAGGGGATTATCATGAATTTCTCCCGGCTCAGTCAATTTCTGGACTCCCATGAGGATGCCAGGTTCTTGTAAGAGCCCGCCGAATCCGTATATACTCCCTCCACTATGGCAAAATATCATGAAAATCTCAGTCATTGGGCGGATCAGAACGCCCAGCGGATAACCGGAAGCAGAAAGAATCAGGACGGCAGCCCCAGAGAACAATACACCTGTGCCTCGGGCATAACCCCCTCAGGGACGGTCCATATTGGAAACTTCCGGGAGATAATAACCGTGGATCTGGTACACCGGGCTCTTCTGGATCGTGGAGTCAATTCCCGCTTTATTTACAGCTGGGATGATTATGATGTATTCCGCAAAATTCCCAAAAATATGCCCCGCCAGGAAGAACTGGAAACGTATCTGCGCTGGCCCATTGTGGACGCTCCGGACCCCTGGGCGAAAGAGAACAGCTATGCCCGGGCCATGGAAATGGCGGTTGAATCGGTACTTCCAAAGCTGGGTATCCGCCCCGATTATATATATCAGGCGGATAAGTACCGCCGCAGCGACTACGCGGAGGGGATGCGAAGAGCCCTGGAGCATAGACGTGAGATTATGGATATTCTCAATGAACACCGCACAACACCCCTGGCCGACGACTGGTGGCCCATTTCCGTGTTCAGCAGTTTTACCCACAAGGATACCACCCGGGTATTGAGCCGGGACGGGGAATGGAGTATCCGCTATCTCTGTGAAGAAAGCGGGAAAGAAGAAACTTTGGATCTGCGCACATGCTCAAATGTGAAGCTGCTCTGGCGTATTGACTGGCCCATGCGCTGGGACTATGAAACTGTGGATTTCGAACCGGCAGGGAAAGAACATCATTCAGCCGGAGGGTCGTTTGACACCGCAAAACGGATCTCCAAAGCGGTGTACGGCTACGATGCACCGGTAAGTTTCAAGTACGATTTTATCAGCATTAAAGGGCAGGGGGGGAAAATCAGTTCTTCTCTGGGCAATGTGGTCAGCATTGAAGATGTGCTGAAGGTGTATCAGCCGGAAATTGTTCGCTACCTGTTTGCCGGAACCCGTCCCAACGCCGAGTTCGCCATCAGCTTTGATTTGGATGTAATTAAAATCTACGAGGACTATGACCGCTGCGAGCGGATCTACTTCGGAATTGAACAGGCCAATGAAAAGCGTCAGGCAAAAGAGGGCCGGATCTATGAACTGAGTCAGGTGGATCCGAATGCCGTCGCCCGAAAAGAGAGCCGGCTTGCGGAGGGTGGAGAACCCTTTCAAATTCCCTTTCGTCATCTGTGCAATCTTCTCCTTATACATAACGGAAATGTTGAGTCAGCCATCGGCGCATTTCCCGGTCTTCAGGACGCACGATCCGACGGACGCCTGGACGACAATGATTTTCAGGCCGCATTGGAGAGAGGCCGATGTGCCTGGAACTGGATTCAGGATTACGCTCCAGAGGATTTTCGTTTCACAGTTAATCAGGAGGGGGAGCCGGTTCTTGATCTGAATCCTTCTGAGAGGTCGGCTGTTTCCGCACTACTTGAGCTGCTGAAGAAAGGAATCGCAGATCTTGAGGATAAAGCTCTTCAGGATGAAATATACGGCATTGCAAGGAATTCCGGCATTGAGCCGAAGGAGTTCTTTACTCTGTTATACAGGCTCATTATTTCCAAGGATAAAGGGCCGAGACTTGCGGGATTTCTTAAAACCCTTGGAGAATCAAGGGTTATCTCCATTTTGGAACCCTACAGGGAATCCTGATATTGTAGCTTTCGCAGCTGTTGTGAGGCCATAATTTGTAATCATTCCACCCCTTTTATATAATAGGGTATCAAGAGTGCATCTATGGTGCCCAAAGAAAGGGGGGGATGTGAAGCCATTTTCCCGGCTTCTTGCCATGTTCACCCGCAGGTATGCCGGGGAACGGCGGGATCTTTATAAGAAAGCCCAGACAATCGCCATTCTCAATATTCTTTTTCTCGTTCTCATACTTCTCTTTTTTTCCATGAACCTGATTTTCACCGGAGCGTTCGCACAGGATGCGCAAATATTGCTTTCCCTTGCTGCCCTGGTATTTCTTAATCTGATCCTCCTCAGTCGCAAGCGGATTCATCTGGCTGTGTATTTCAGTATTATTTCCCTGATGCTGGCCTTCAGTCTGATTGTTTTCCTCAGTACCGGCAGGAATGTGCTCAAGATCTATAATCTCGGGTTTTATTATATATTTATTATCCTGGTTGCCGGTCTGGTGGGTACAAGCTGGCACCAGAGCGCCTTCACCGGACTCATTTCTATGATATTGGGCAGCTGGTTTTTCTTTTTCAGGATTGTACCGGAACAGCTTGCATCCCATGAACCCGGAGCAGTGGAACCGGGACAATTTGTGGGATTGTACGACAGCTATGCTTCGGTAATGCTCATTCTCTTCGCAGCAACCTTTGTTTCACTGTTTCTGAACATGCAGCTCCAACGTGCATTTACCGAATTGCAGCAACTGAACAATGAACTGGAGGACGAGGTAGAGCAGAGAACCGGGGAGCTCCAGGAAACTCTGAACAGCCTGAGACACTCCAAGGCTCAGCTGGTGGAAGCGGAAAAGCTGGCTGCGCTGGGAGGGCTGGTTGGGGGGATCAGCCATGAAATTAATACTCCCCTGGGCAACAGTTTGACTGCGGTAACCCATGGGGAAAATACGCTTAACAGACTTTTGGCGGATTTTCGGACCGGGAGCATGAGTAAGTCGGGTTTTGCCAAAGGAATTGATGATATTCAGCAGTCCCATAAAGTCATACAGCGGAATCTTGAGGCGGCTATTGCCCTGCTTGAACGGTTTAAACGTATTTCATCGGATCAGCATTCAGAACGACCTCAACGTTTCAATGTCCGGAACGAAATCGACAATGTGTTGGTTGCTCACCAAAACACACTCAAACGTTTGAATGAGCTGCACATAGATATTGAAGGTCCTGAAGATCTTGATGTGGTGGGATATCCGGGCATGATATGGCAGATTCTCACCAATTTCCTTCAGAACACTCTAAAACACGGTCTTCCCGACGGAAGGGGAACCATTCGAATTGTGTATTCCCTGTGGGGGGATGATTCCCAATATCTGGTGGAACTTGACGAAGAAGATGCCGGCGAAGCGGGTGAACATTCTCATTCGGAGGAACAGGCCGGAGCTGAAGTCCAGCTGAACCAAGGGGAAGAACAGGAATTGATTATCAGTTTTGCCGATGACGGAACCGGAATGACTAATTCTGTGAGAGAAAAGATTTATGAGCCGTTTTTTACCACCAACCGGGAGGAAGGGGGCACAGGCTTGGGTCTGAACATCGTGTATAACTTGATTCAAAAAATGGGAGGAGCGCTGCACTGCGTAAGCAGTCCCGGTATGGGCGCCCGGTTTATTATACGAATACCCGTACACCCCAACTGATGCCAGTATCCCTCTGTTATACCATCAGGGGCATATCGTTCTGTGTACTCCATGTTGGACGGTAACAGTGGAAACGGTGTAAGATGGCCTTCACAGAACAATGTAAAGCATGGATCGGCTAATGGGGGGGAGAGTATGGAACAGAATGAAATGAAGAAGGCATGCGGTTACGCGGTGGTGGACCAATGTGTCTCAAGCGGTATGAAAGTGGGAATGGGAACAGGCAGTACCGCATATTATGCCATTGAGCGCCTTGCCTGGCATCTTCAAAACGGTACCCTGCAGAACGTAGTTGCTGTGGCGACCAGTTTTTCTACACAATCGGTCTGTCAGGAGAAAGGAATCCCGGTCTTCAGCCTGAATGACAGCAGAATCGACGGCTGGCTGGACTGTGCCATTGACGGGGCCGATGAAGTAAATCCCTCCAATCAGCTTATCAAAGGCGGCGGTGCGGCCCATCTCCTGGAAAAAGTGGTGGAATACAGTGCTGATGATTTTTATGTGATTGTGGATGAAAGCAAACTGGTAGATGTTCTCAACCGCAGATTTCCGGTTCCCCTGGAAATCATTCCCGAAAGCCGGCGGGCGGTAACCCGAAGGCTTGAACAAACCGGGTTTTCGGCGGAGCTTCGGATGGCAAAGGCCAAAGCGGGACCGGTGATTACCGATAGTGGAAACCAAATTCTGGATATTTACACCGCAGACGGGCAGGGAATGGCCGCCGGGGGAGACTACGACCCTCTGCGCATGGAACAATTTCTGAACACCATTCCCGGAGTGGTGGAGTCGGGGTTGTTCACCCGATCGGTGAGCCGGGTGTTTATTGGAACTCCTGACGGTATCCAGACCCGGGGGTGATATCCAAAATCCGTCTGAGCGTATCTGCGGCTCGGGTGATTTTCCGGAATTCCTCCGAGTTGGATCTCTCCCGTCTCGAATTTCCCACACTGCTGCCGGGTGAGTGCCGCGCAGCGCTGCCGCTGTCTGGATGATACTTCTTGCTCAGCTGTCGGTAGCGGCGGTTCAGTTCATCTTTTTTCAAAGGCGCTGTGAGTCCCAAAACCTTCATTGCCTCCTCCTTGTGCCAGTGGGCTTCCAGAAGGGCTGCGGCTGAGCGAATCATCTGAGCCACCGATTCTTCGTTTGCTTCTTGGTAATTAGACCAATCCAGATAGTATTCCCGTAAGCGATCCACTGCCTCCAGACTGTTCCGTTCTTTCCCGGCGTCCGCGGCGCTGCGATCCCGGTGAGGTTCTATTATTCTAATATCCAGACAAAAGATATGGAGATCCAGACCCTCGCTTCTCAGCTGTTTTTGGAGCTGGTACAGACAATGGAACAGAAAAAAATGGGAGTGGAATATTTCAAGGGAAGCTGAATGTTTTGATGTGAAAACCCCTTCAAACCTGCCGGAAAGCAGCTTGAGCAATTCATACTCAGATATTCCTCGGGGATGTTCTTTCAGGATAGTCTTCAGATGAGGGAGTATCTGCTCCACAAGTACTGAAGCCTCAGCTGATGTGCCCGCTATTTTCACTCTGTCTCACCTCTGCCCCCGTCTCTGTCTCCGTCTTTGGCCCACATCTGTCTCTACCTCCGGCCCAGATCTGGCGTATGCAGGCGGCGCATGTTTACGCCGCCTCCATTGTACCGGACCGGACGGAATTATTGAATCCTGAGCCCTGCAGTGAAGCTCATAGTTCCCAGGTTATTTAAACCGTAGTTTCCAACGGCCTGTGTCCAGAATCTATCTTCAAACTGACTGATTCCCTCGCTGGTACCCCCCAGAAAGCGGATGTTCAGGAAGCTGTGAACCCCTGTCTTCACCGGAGCAAGAATTCTCAGCGAAGTGTCCAGAAGGCTGCCGGTGAATTGGAAATCTGCACCATTAATGATTGCTGAGCTGGCGTATATTCCCGTGGCTTCGGCTTCAACGCGAAGCCCCGATCCCAGCGTGTAGCCGAAGTGGGCGTACAAACTGGGTACCAGTCCCAGATTCTGATTCGTGGTGGCGTCACTTCCGTCCCGTGCTGCAAAGCGGATAGAAGCATTTCTGAACTGAAGGGCAGCTCCGGTGTACAGGTCCAGGTTATCGGCGGGGAGAAGATCGAATCCGTAGCTGAAGCGCCAGAATGGAAATCCGTAGGTCAGTTCCATGGGAGTTCCTTCGGAAAAGGTTACACCGTCAATGGTAACGTCTTCCCGGAATGTGACCGCGGTGTTGATTGTTAGGGGCTGATACAGGGCCGTAAAAAGGTGCCGCCGGTTAAGGGTGAAGCCCAGTCTGTACCTGCTGAAGGGAAACAGTATCTCCTGACCGCCCTGGGTTATGAAATTAAATTTAGTACCGGGATCACCGGACTGAAATACATGGGTGAGAACTTTCACGAAACCCGCTTCGGTTTCAAAAAAGGGAGAAAGAGCGGCCGGACTCTCGTCTTCCGCCGATACCGGCAGGGATACGATGAGTGCCAGCAGCAAAAGAACTGCAGATTTTACTGATACGAACTGTTTCATACAAAGGCTCCTTTGTTTACAGCTAAACGGCTGTTTTGAAGGTGATTGATGGATAAAAGGTAGTTAAAAGGAGCCTTGGGGTAAAGAAATTTGTCTGCTGTGTAAAAATTACGACCCGCCAGGGAGGCGGGCCGTAAAGCTGTGCTTACCAGTTTTCCCTGATAAGTTCGAAATATGCCTGGGGAAATCCGCAGGCGGGACATTTATTGGGGGCCTTTTCACCTTCATAAATGTATCCGCAATTCAGACATGCCCATAAAACTTTCTCATCTTTCTTGAAAACCTGTTCGTTAAGAATGTTGTTTCTCAGCGCATTGTAGCGCTTTTCATGCTGCTTCTCTGCAACGCAGACGGCGTTGAAGACCGCAGAAATCTGAGGAAAGCCTTCTTCTTTGGCAATATCTGCAAATTCCTTGTACATGGTGGTCCACTCGTAATTTTCACCCGCAGCTGCTGCCTTCAGGTTTTCTGCGGTGCTCAGTACTTCACCTGCAGGAAATGCCGCCTGGACTTCCACTTCGCCGCCTTCCAGAAAATTGAAGAAACGTTTTGCATGTTCCCGTTCTTGGTTGGCTGTTTCTTCGAAAATCTCCGCTATCTGCTCATAGCCCTCTTCCCGGGCCTTGATTGCAAAATACGTATATCTATTCCTGGCCTGGGACTCCCCTGCGAATGCTGTTAGCAGGTTTTTTTCCGTCCTTGTGCCTTTTACACTTGCCATATAAACCTCCTGTAGTTTGTGGCTTCGGTACTCCACAAGTGTGTACCTTTGAAGGAATTAACGCAAGGACTTTATGTTGAGTAAAGGACTTGACTATAGGGGACGGCGGGCAGCCGGATCATGGCATTAGATTTGAAGATTTGCGATGAAATCCTCCAGTTCATTCCGCTTTTCCTGAATCTCCCCGTCAATTCGATCGAGATTGCCTCGAATTTCATCAAGACTGTTTTCCTGTTCATTCAAATCTCTCAGGTAGCGCTGGTAAATTGCGCTTTCCCTGTCCAGGTTCTCCATATTCCGGGATATCCTTTGCTGTTCATTGTATATTCGCTGCCTGCGGTTTTGCAGCAGCAGAGCTTCATCGCTCAGGGAATCAATGCCGCTTCGGATCTCCAGCAGCCGGTTCATTACCTGCCGCTGTTGTGCACTCAACGCAGAAGAGCTTAAAAGCCGTACAAAGACCTCCTGCCTGGCGGAATCCAGTGTATATTCCCTGGAGAGAACCTTTTCCTCGGTTACCTTCAAGGTAGTGAGAGAGTTGCCGGAAATATGGTCGGGCTCAAGACGGAATTCGTAGCTTGATGCCTCCTCCCGGGGAGCCGGCTCCAGGTTTTCTTCTCCCCCATCCCGTATCAGCGTACCCGATTCAAGAGTCCAACCGCCGTTCACCCGGTGGCGGATACGCAGCGCTTTGGCAATACCCGCGGTATTGTGAATGAGATAATCCAGAGTTCGGCGTTGTACTACTTCGCTCCGGATAAGGCCGCCGCTGATGAGTACGTTTGAGACTATTTCATCGTCGATTCGCCGCTCTTCGGAGATTTTCAGGGAGGGTTCAACGGCGTACTCTACAACATGGGATGAACCTCCGGCGATGTAGGGCAGGAGTGCTTCACCCGCAAATGCCGATCCGTCATAGATGGCCAGGGGACCGCCTACCAGCTGCAGGCTCTCCGGAAGAGTGAAATTCACGGCCCGATACACCGACTGGTTTCCCCCGCCGCTGTAGCTGAGGTGGCTGTGGACCTCCAAGAGTTCACTGATAATGGGAACCATCGCCGAACTGCCCGAGAGTACGCTCACCGGTTCTGAAATTCCGTATTCAACCAGAGTACCCAGGCTTCCCCGGTCCGCCGCCCGGGCACCAGCCTCCACAGAGGAACCGGAAAAACTCTCGGCGGCTGAGCGGTTTTCTATTGCCATGCTGTCCCGCATGGCCGGTGCGGCGGCGAACATTTCCTGTTTCATTTCTGCCTCATTAGGAAGTTTCGCAGTTGGTTCATCCGGCAGACTGAGTTCAGGCCTGTTGATGTAGCGCGGGCTGTACAAATCCATAACAAAAGAGACCGGGTTTGCGGTGGATAGGTTGAGCTGAATACCATTCCAGTCCCTGCTTCCGGTGTTTTCTATAATGGACCAGCCTTCCAGCCTGGCTTCCTTGTCCGGGGAAACGGAATTATCCACTAACAGCCGGTAGCTGCTTTTCCATCTGGGAGAAGGACGAAGATATGTGAGGCGGATCCGCCGCGTACCCTCTCCTTCATGGGCTATTCTGAGGATCTTCTCCCGGTTGTCCGATGAGCTGCGCAGCTGCCGCGCGGCCTGTTCAAGATCGTTTTGAATGGCTGCCGATTGGAACTCAAGCCGGGTGATTGAACTCAGCTGCACCCTTCGAATACCGGCGCTGCTGTTCAGATTAAGTACGGTCCCCTCAGGCTGTGCCGGGCCGGCGGTTTCCAGACCCCCTGCCTCAACACTGAGAATTTCCCCTCGGACTTTTCCCATTCGAGTGTGTACGCTCACTTCCTGCCCGGCTGCCCTCCTGAGCATCTCTTCCATGCCGGGATTGCCGCTCAGGTCCAGGGCAAGGCGGCTGAGACTTCGCTGCAAGGGTTCGCTGGCGGGAAATCCTGCGGAGAGAATTCTTCCTCCATCCAGGTCCCGGACAACCAGGGTTTTGAGTATGTCCAGCAGTTCATCCTGGCGGACCGGGAACTCAAGAATGCCCGGTCCTTCAACCTCCGTTTCCACGCTCACAAGACTGGTTCCATTGGTAAACATGGTGATTTCCCGAACCTGGGGATCAACAGCCGGCTCCTGTGTACCCAGCGCCCAAAGGGGTATTGCTCCCGCAAGGAAGCACATAAGAATACACGGAATGTGTGGGAAAGATCGTTTCATCTGTATCTCCTGATGTTATGGCGAAGTTGATTCAAAGCCCGAGGGTCTTTCAAAATTGCCGCAGCCCATTCAGGGAAAAAAATCCGAATAGCCGCCTATTTCATCAATCTGCGAAGCACCGCATCGTTTCGACGCCATTTAGGGTTGGTTTTGACCCGAAGATCAAGGTGTATTCGATAGGGAAAGAGCCTTCCGATCTCTTTTTGACTCTTCACCCGTATCTCCTTGATTCCGGTTCCCCCTTTGCCTACAACCAGTCCAACCTGGCTTTTCGTCTCTACAACAACCGAAGCCCGAATCCATAACTGGGGAATTTTCCCTTCTTCCCGTTCATTAATCTCCATATCGTGAATTTCCACATAAATGGCGTGGGGGAGTTCATCCCGGGCATGGAGCATTGCCCGTTCCCGGATAATTTCCCCAATGCGAAATTCCGGATCCTGATCGGTATAATAATCCTCGGGATACAGGGCCTCCCCTTCGGGGGCGATACTGAACAAAGCTTCCCGCAATTCATCCAGTCCGCTGCCCCGTGTTGCCGAAATTTCCACGCCCTGGGGGAGGGAAGGTGCGGATTGGTTCAGCAGGTTCCGGAGACTGTGGGAGGAGGCCATATCCGTCTTATTAAACGCCACCACGAGGGGGGCTTTCTGGCCGCTGAGCAGAGATATAAGCTGCATCTCCTCCTCCCCCGGAGTACGACTTGCATCCAGCACATACAGGATTGCATCGCAGTCATTCAGAGATTCGCTCACAAGGCTGCGCATTTCCAGGTTGTATTTTCTTATGGAATTATGAAAACCCGGCGTGTCCATGAACACTATCTGACCCCGGGGGTCATTCATAATGCCCTTGATTTTATTCCGGGTAGTCTGTGGAATAGGGCTGACTATGGATATTTTTTCACCGCAGAGGGCATTCATCAGGGTGGATTTTCCGCATGAGGGTCTGCCCACAATGGCAATCATTGCCGATTTTTTCATCTGGTTTCCTTGTTCTCCGGGGATTCTTAGCGATTGACCCGCTGCACCCCGGACAATTCCATACAATATGGGCACCCAACAGCATGGTACCTGCCGCAATAACCCTTCCGGGAAAAACTGATGTTGCCGGAGATCATTTGAATATAGTATGGTTTACTCGTTGTATTTTCACTATATTACATCAATCGGGATATTTTCCAAATGATATTGGAAGATCTCCCCTAAACAGGTAAAATTGGTAGCTATTTGCATTATTGATACCTAGTGCATCATGAAAACTTCAGTGATTTAATAATCAAAATTATTGATTTTACCGAGTTCAACAAAATAAAACTGGAGCGTGTATGAACGTACAGTCACATATCAGAATGGAAGAAGAAACATCCGACAACAAACAGCAGGGGCAGGATCCGCTCATTCTCAAAATGATGAAGACCCGCTCGATTCTGCTCAGCGGAGAAGTAAACAAAGATTTGGCTGAACGGGTTATCCGAAGTCTGCTGATTCTCGAAGCATCCGGTGATGAGCCGATTAAAGTATTTATTGACAGTCCCGGGGGTGACGTGGATGCAGGATATGCGATCTTCGATATGATCCGATTCGTAAAGCCCAAAGTGTACACCATCGGCATGGGACTGGTTGCCAGTGCAGGGGCCCTTATTTTGCTGGCTGCGGACAAGGAGCAGCGTCTTGGTCTCCCCAACAGTCATTATCTGATTCACCAGCCCTTGAGCGGCATGCGGGGGGTTGCTACAGATATTGAAATTCATGCCAAAGAGATTGAAAAAACCAAGGCGAAAATCAACAAGCTTATCAGCGAAGAAACCGGTAAGACTCTGGAGGAAATCGAAAGAGACACTGACCGGGACTACTGGCTGAATGCGGATGAAAGTCTGGATTACGGTCTTATCTCCCGGGTGATTACCTCCCGGAGCGACTTGGACGATTAAGGTGAATCGGGAAGAGCTATGGCAGCGGAAGGGCCAGGTATTCCCCGGCTTTTCCGCGTTGGGAGAGAACCGGGTACACGGTATACAGGCACCGCAATTACCCGCAGGATTGCATCAGGGTATCGCGAGCGGAGATATTCGCTTTTACCAGGGTAAGGTGCGGGACAGTCTGATATTTCCCCGGCGGATTATCATGGTAACCAGTGACCGGGTGAGCGCGTTTGACCGGGTTCTGGATCTGGTTCCCATGAAGGGTGAGGTGCTTACCCGGATTTCATCCTGGTGGTTCCGGCAGACAGAAGATATTATTCCCAACCATATTATCAGCCGCCCGGGCGGTCGTAGCCTTGAGGTGACACCTGCACAGGTGTTGCCGGTGGAGGTGGTGGTTCGTGGCTTTCTCACCGGTTCGGCGTGGAGGGATTACCGGCGTGGCAAGGCGGTTTCCGGCATTTCACTACCTCCGGGGATGAAAGAAAATCAGGAGTTTGAAACTCCCCTCATTACCCCCTCAACCAAGGCGGATCTGGGTGACCACGATGAACCGGTAAGCCGGGAAGAAATTATCCGGCGGGAATTGGTGGACGAGTCGTTATGGAAGGAAGTTGAACTAACTGCCGCAAAACTTTATTCCCGGGGGCGTGAAATTGCAGCCCGGCGGGGGCTGATACTGGTGGATACGAAATATGAGTTCGGACTGGTGGACGGCAAGCTGATTCTGGTGGATGAGATTCATACCCCCGACAGTTCCCGTTACTGGTTTGCCCACAGCTATGCGGCCGATTTTCATGAGGGCCGGCCCCAGAATAAGCTGGATAAAGAGTACCTGAGAAGATGGCTCATGGATCAGAACTTCCGCGGGGACGGACCGCCGCCGGAGATACCCGAGGATGTGCTTCTTGAACTGGCGTGGAAGTATGTTTCTGCATATCAGCAGATTTGCGGACGGGATTTTGAACCGGATTTTCCAGATATCCAAGCAGAATACGAAAATATCCGGTCTCTCATGTAGAGGCCGGGGTGCAGCTCCGGTCGAATTCGGAGGTGCAGATGTATGATCCAAAACCGACTTCCCGTACGTTTCCTTCCCTTCTGAAATTTCTGACCTTGCCGGTTATGCTGATACTTTGCGCCTCAGCCTGCGAAGTTCAGCAGCCTGAAGAGGGGTCTTTGCGAATTCTCAGCTACAATGTGCAGACGCTGTTCAATGATGTGAATGACGGAGGAGAATTTCCTGAGTTCGTACCCCATCCCCAGGAATGGAACTCGAAAAAGTACCATAACAGATTGCGACGATTATCCAGGGTTCTCCGGGATATGGTTCCCGGCGGACCTGATGTTATCATTCTCCAGGAAATCGAAAATGCTTCGGTGCTCTCCGACTTGAACAACCTGTACCTTAGGGATTTGGGCTACCGGACGGGGTTTTCCGCCTCCTGTGAAACCGCCTCTCCTCTCTCGCTTGCGGTGCTGACCCGTTTAAAGGTCCTGGGCCGCAGGGTCCACGGTGTTCAGATAGGTGCTGAATCCCGTCGGCCCCTCCTGGAAGTATCCCTGGAGCTTCCCAACGGAGGCACACTGATCGTTTTTGCCTTTCACTGGAAAAGCAAGCTGGGAGACCGGGAGGGAGAATCTGCAGAACTCCGCATTGCCGAGTCCCGGCAGCTTTCTTCGGTGATCAGCGCCCGCCGCCGGGAATTTCCCTATGCTGCAATGCTTATCGCCGGAGATGCCAACGAGGATCTTCACGAGGGGTTTTTGGATGCCGAGAGCAGCGGGAGCAGCATCAGGTATTCGGGAGCGCTCTTGCCGGCGGATGTGTTCTCCGGAGCCCGACCTCTGCCAGTTGAAATTGCAGCAGGGGAATTTCAGTTTCCTGACGTGGAAGAAGATGCGGGTACACCGTTGATGCTCGCAGGTGAACAAAGCCTGGGAGATCCCCTTCTGGATGAATACCTATCCAATTTCTCAGACCCTCCGGTTATGTATCATTTTTGGGGCGGGCCCCGGTCGCAGCGGCCCAACACCGGCGGTGAAGTGAAGGGAAGCTATGCCTATCGCGGGCGTTGGGAGCGGATAGATCAGCTTGCTGCAAATGACCTGCTTCTGGAGCGCTCCGGATACTCCCTCCGGGAATTTCAAGTGGGAAATTTATGGTACCTGCTGGACGGTGACGGTGAGCCTGCGGCATACCGGTCCCATAACGGATACGGCTATTCGGACCATCTTCCGCTGCTTCTTGTGCTCAGGGAGTAGGTCCCGCCCAGATACCTCTTTCCTCAAGCTGCTGTTCCGCACGGACCGCCCAGCCTCTGTTGGCGGCAGGGCTTGCAGGGCTTGGGTGGAGAATACCGTGAATCTCAAATTCCGAATCTTTGAAGATCCGGGTAAGGGTGTTCTGGGCGAACTTTCCCACCCCGATAAGGTATTCGGGCTGGAGAATCTCAATAATCTTGGACAGCGACCGGTCGCAGATCCGGAATAAAGCCGTTTTTTCCTCCCGGGGAAGCTTATCAGGGGTACGGTTCCGGCCGCTCTCTTCCATGAACACCAGGGGGCAATAATTAATGACGAAATGCTGCCGAAAGAACGCCTCCGCACCACCGAAGCGCTCTGCCATAAGGCCCCAGAGTCTGTCGCCGCTCACTTCAACACGGCTGCAATTACGCCCCTGGATGGGACGTTTGGGATGTTCGCTCCCGGGTTTCCCTATGTCTCTCCATGCATCGCTGCTGATGTTCATCCAGTCCCGAACCCAGGGGATCGCCCCGAAAGGCACTCCGGTTTGAGCCATTCCCCAGGGGCCGGGGTTCATTCCTAAAAAAACGGCCCTCAGACCTGAGCGGGCGAAGCGTTCCACATATTCCCGGTGAACCGAGTATGCGTACTCCTGGGGATTGTAGACTGTATGTACCGGTTCGCTGAAATTCAGGGAGGCCAGCTCCCTGTTCACACTCTCTGTAACCCTCAGGATATCTGCTGCGGTTGTAGCGTCTGTCATTACCGTCTCCCAATCGTTCTGCGGAATTTACTGCCAAAGATCCATTTGTCCCCCCGGTTCATAGCGGCGCATACAGCTGCCATGAAGATCCCAGTCTGCCGCTGCGTTTATGCTTTCCAGCACCGGGAGAATCTGTTTCTGAATATACCATTGTTTATCGGGGACCGGGAGGGGGAAATTTTCCCCGGAGAGTACGGGACGGGGGCCCTCATCGGTCATCACATAGCGGATTTTCTTCAAAGGCCGCTCGGGTCTAACCGTCTCTTCCGCAATTCGGGCTGCCCTTACATGGGGGGGTGCGCTTTCCCGATATTCGGATGCCGGTTTGCTCAGCCGTCTGCTAATGATTAATTCGTGATATTTGTCTGTATCTCCCATACCGTCAACCGCATCCTGAATGTATTTGTGTACGGTTTCCCGGGAAGCTGCGGAGAAAATCAACATAAGGACATCTTCCTGAATTCTCCGGGCAAGAGCCGTCCAGTCTCTGCGAACCGCTTCCATTCCTTTGATCACCAATCCGGCCTCCGGTGATGGAAACATTTGGGGATTATGGGCTATTCCCGCATAACTCTTAGCCCTCCCCTGGGGGGCGTCCAGTCCGGCGGAATCGAGCATGTCCCGGAACTCCCGGCCGGACACCGATTTCAGAGGGGGGATAAACAGCGGGGCGAATATGGTTTCAAATTCGATCTCCAGACGGCTTTCCAGTCTGTATTCCTTTTGAATGAACTCCCCCAACCGGGAGTTCAGCCACCGGGCGAAGTGGGTTCCCCGGGTTGCAATTTCGGAATCCGGGGTGTCATCCGGGGGAATCAGAAACAGGCTGTCGGTGTCCCCGTACATCACTTCGAAGCCCTGTTCTTCCGCCCGATCCCTGCTCCAGTAAAGGATCTCCCGGGCGAAGCCGGTAATGGCAGTTGAAAGGTCGCTGCCTGCAAAGCGGCATCCGGGGCTTCCCAGGACCCCGTAGAAGGAGTTTGCAAGAATTTTGTAGGCATATGCCGCATTGGCGTCGCCGGCGGCTTTTGCCTTTTCCCTGAATTTATAAAAGCGGTCCAGAAGGGGTGGAAGGATGCCCCCGTTTCTGCTGAATCCCGCTCCGTTAGGGCTGATGATCCAGGGGCCCGAGTCCGGGAGATGGTCGCTCCAGGATGCGTAGCCCCGGGGAAGGGGGGCGCCTGCCGACCGCCACCGGGCATGGGCAAGGGGATCTACACCAAACGTCCTGATGATGGACGGATACAGTCCTTTGAAATCCAGGATCAGAACCCGGGACGCGGTGCCGCTTTTGGGGAATATAATCGTACCCCCGGGACTTTCATTCATTTCCAACCGTTCGCTGTCTTCATCCGCAGCGGCAATTCCCAGTCTGTGCATCCGGCTCATATAGAGTATTTCAAAGGAATGAATGCTGGCCCATGCCCGGGAGAGGCTCGTTCCGCAGAGTCTGCTTCTCTGAAAACTGATTTCCAGGAGTCCGTTGGCGTCCAGAATTTTTAAAACCAGCCGGGCATCCTTCATGCAGTAGCGCACAAATTCCCCGGGATTATTCTCCCAGAGGAGCTCCAGCTCCCTCATTTTAGAGTGACTCTGGAACTCTTCGGTTTTTCCCTCACCCAACAGCCGCTGAGCCACATGTTCCAGGCTGTAGGATTCAAGATGTCCCGGACTCATCCTTTGAAGTTTCATGGCATCTATAACCAGCCGTCCGGGAACATCCGCCATGTCGGGGAAATCCTCCCGTCCGGGGGTAAATTGGGCCGGTTCCCGGGAGCGTCCCAGATCTGCGGGTACTCCCAGTTGTTCCATCCGGCGGAGTATTACTGCCATATCGAAAGAAATTACATTCCAGCCGGTGATAATGTCCGGATCCCTGGCACGCAGATTTTCCCTGAAGCCCGTGAGCAACGCTGCTTCATTTTTATAGGGGAGAATGGTAAAGCCCGGATCATCCCCGGAAGAATTATTGGAAGAATCCCCGGAAGAATTATGTGACAACCGGGACGGCAGTCCCCGGTCCAGCATGAGCACACAATCTTTCCATGGCGTTCCGCTCAACGAAATGCAGAGTACGGAGCCGTCCCTTGTGGTCTCGATGTCCAAAGCAAGGGTCCGAATTTCCGGCAGAGGCAGGGATGAATTCCCCGGGGCGATTCCCGGTTCTGCTTCCGCCTCGGTGGCGGCAGAGGATTCGAGTTGTACATCCTGGAAGCGGATATCCACCCGATCTCCAGAAATGGGGGTGCCCCGGAAATGAAAATAGAGAGGGATTGGATGATCGGTGAGAAATTGCTGGGTTGCGTTAATATCTCCTTCATAACAGGGGATAGATTCGCTTTTCAGTGAGCGGTGCATGGTCTGCAGCTGATGCATGGCGGAAAAGCTGATTTTAAGAAGGGGAGTGCCGGCCATGCTTTCCCATGTTTCATCCAGGTGAAATGTTGGATCCAGACGGAGCTCTGCAGCACGTTCGGCGGCCAGACTTTTCCAGGCTGCGGGAATAAAAAAACGGGGTTGGAACGGCTGGACGATTCCGTAATTCCGGCCGTCCGATAGTCTCCCCTGAAGGAGAATGTGCTCTTTTCCCTGGAGCATCCGGGAGCGGATATATATGAGGCTGGCAAAAAATTGTTCGGGCGTTCTGCTCATGTGGGGGGAGTATATCAGCTTGCATTTATTTCTGCCTTACTTTATAACGGAAACACCATGTCCTGCTGCAACAATCAAACTGAATATTATGACTATCTGCGATCTCTGGGCGGATTTCCCCTTGGATTTAAGGCCTCTGTGAGTTCCTTTACATTTCTCCCCCTGGAGCGGCCCAGTGAAGAACCCTACCGGATGAATATGGCGGCAGTGGCGGCATCAGAACCCTGCCGCTCCTTCGCAGGGGTGTTTACGAAAAATGCCGTACCCGGCGCTCCGGTGCGTATCGGAAGAGAACGGCTGGAAAAAGAATTTATGCGGGGGATTCTGGTGAACAACCGGATTTCGAATGTGGCAGCACGGGGCGGGCGGGCTGCTGCACTTCGTCTTACAGCTGCCGCCGAGTCAATTCTGGGAATTGAATCCGGATCGCTGTTTCCCAGTTCCACGGGAATTATCGGCTGGCAGCTTCCCGAGCAGGAGATGCTTAAGGCTCTCCCCGATTTGCTTGGCCCTCTGAGGAATGACGGCACGCAGATGAATGCCCGAGCTGCCCGGGAGGCAGCGGAGGAAGCGGAGGAAGCGGGAGATGACCGGGCCCGGTCTCCCGAATCCCCCCGATCCCCGGAATCCTCTGACGCACTGCTGAAATTTGCCCGGGCAATTATGACCACCGACAGTTTTCCGAAAATCAGGGTCAGAGAATTGGGCCGGGGAAGGATTGTAGCTGTGGCCAAGGGTGCGGGAATGATCGAACCCAATATGGCAACCATGCTGGGGTTCATTTTTACCGATCTTGATGTGCCAAGGGATGCTTTGCGGGAAATCCTTAAGGACGCGGTGGATGTCAGTTTTAACAGAATATCCGTTGACTCGGATCAGTCCACAAGCGACATGGTGCTGGCTTTCAGTTCGGGAAAATTCGGTGTAGAATTGGAGGACTTCAGAAGAGAGTTCACCGAACTGTGCAGGGATCTGAGTATGGACATTGTCCGTAACGGAGAGGGCACTGCACATGTTATGGATATAGAGGTTTGCGGAAGTGCCGACAGGGATTTGTCCCGGGAAATCGGCAAGGCCGTGGGAAACAGCCCCCTGGTTAAGACTGCTGTATACGGCAATGATCCCAATGTGGGGAGAATATTATCTGCAGTGGGTGACTATCTGGGAAACAAGAATCTTCAGCTGGACGGCAAAAGACTGAGCATTTTTATCGGGGGTGAGATGGTGTTCTCCCAGGGAGTATTCCATCTTGATAAAGAAAAAGAGGAAATTCTCAGCGGATATTTGAAGGAGCGGTCCCAGAATCCACGGGTTACCGGATATCCTCAGCATGACCGCTGTGTTCACATTAAAATAGACCTGGGTGAGTCGGAGCAGCCCGCCGTTTCCGGCGGGGTGCATGTGTATGCCTCGGATTTGGGGCATGAATATGTTCATGAGAATGCCGATTACCGCAGCTGATTCCGGTGAGAGAGGAAAACATGGAAATAAAAGAAAGTGAGCGTTCTGAACTGGAGCTTCAGGTGATGCGCTCCAGAGATCTGATCCGCAAGGCAATGGAAGAGATATCCAATGTGGTTGTGGGCCAGAGTGATATGATCGAAGGAATGTTTCTGGGAATTCTTGCCGGAGGACATGTTCTCTTGGAGGGTGTGCCCGGTCTGGCGAAAACCCTGGCCATAAAAAGTATGGCGGAAGTGGTGGATGCAAGTTTCAAGCGGATTCAGTTTACCCCCGACCTTCTGCCGGCGGATTTGGTGGGAACCATGATATACCGTCAGCAGACCGGAGAATTCGTTCCCCGGAAGGGCCCGGTGTTTTCCAATATTATTCTTGCCGATGAGATCAATCGCGCACCGGCCAAGGTTCAGTCAGCCATGCTCGAAGCCATGGAGGAAAATCAGGTGACCATCGGGGATAACACCTATCCTCTGCCCGAACCATTCTTTGTTCTGGCCACCCAGAATCCCATTGAACAGGAAGGAACCTATCCGCTTCCCGAAGCCCAGTTGGACCGCTTTATTCTGAAACTCACCGTGGATTATCCCACTCCGGAGGAGGAGCTTCAGATTCTCCGGCGGATGGGCAATCCGGAGCATATCAGACTTACCCGGCAGATTATGAAATCTGATATTAAACGGCTGAGGGATAACGCCGCACGTATCACCATGGACGAACGCATAGAGAGCTATATTGTGAATATAGTGGCTGCCAGCAGGCAGAATGATCAGGGACTTAACAGTTTCGCCCGTTTTATTGAATTCGGCGCATCTCCCCGGGCCAGCATTTATCTGTACCGCACCTCCAAGGTGAAGGCTCTCCTTGAAGGACGGAGTTTCGTAGTTCCCGAGGATGTGAAATATGTAGCGCCCATGGTGCTCAGGCACAGGATTAATCTGAGCTATGAAGCGGAAAGTGAAGATATGACCAGCGAGGATGTTATTTCCTACCTGCTTTCTGCGGTGCCGGTACCATGAATGCAGCCCGGCTTTTCGCCAGAGTAAAAAATCTTGAACTGCTCTCATCCAAACTGGTGGAAAGCCTTCTGTCGGGAAACTACCGTTCGGTGTTCAAAGGACCGGGAATAGAATTTTCCGAGGTGCGTGAGTATGTGGAGGGGGATGATCCCCGTCTCATTGACTGGAATGTGACCAGCCGAATGAATCAGGTGTATACCAAGACCTTCCGGGAGGAACGGGAGATTGTGTTGTTTCTCCTGGTTGATCTGTCTGCAAGTGTGTTTTCCGCCGCCGGAAGCCACACGCTCCGGGAAACGGCGGATTTGCTGTTTACCATCTTCACCTTTGCGGCGATTAATAACAACGACCAGGTTGGCGCGGTTTTCTTTACCGAGGAGATTGAGCACTGGGTGAGCCCCATGAAGGGGAGAAAACATGCTCTCCGTCTTATTCAAGACATGATTCGCTACAAGCCGAAAGGAACAGGCTCCAATTTAGGTCTTGCCATTAAGACCACCGGCGAAGCGCTCAAGCGCCGGGGAATCTGTGTGGTTCTCTCGGATTTTAAATCCAGCGGATATTGGCGGGATTTGAGCATCCTGGCGAAGCGCCACGATGTAATTGCCGTCCGCCTGACCAGTCCTGAAGAGGTGGATTTTCCCGCCACCGGTCTTATTAAAATGCAGGACGCGGAAACCGGCAGAACTCTGCTCGGACTGGGCTCAAACAGACGGTTTCGAAAAAAATACCAGGAATATTGGGCTCAGCAGCGCCGGCAGTGGTTCAGGGAATGCCAAAAGCGCGGGGTGAGTCCCATTGAAATTCAGAGCAATGAGGATCCGATTCTCAAGCTGTTTCAGTTCTTCCAGAGGAGAAAACGGCGGCGATGAAAATCCTGAGAGGCATTGCAGTGGGAGCCCTGTTGCTGATCGTATCATTGAGCAGCCTGAATTCCCAGGAATACAGTATTACCCGGACCGTGTTTCTCCCCTCGGTGTATTATGTGGGGGACAGGGTGGAATTGCGCCTCAGTCTCCGCAGTCCCCTCCTGGATGAGATTCAGCTGCCCCAGGATCCCCCCCAGCCTTCCTGGGGGGATATTCACGATATCCGGATCATTGACAGGGGCGATGAGAAAGATATCCGGATCCTTTTTACCAGCTATTATCCGGGTACACGCACCCTTCCTGCCATCAACCTTGGTCCCATAGTGTTGAATGATATTTCCATTTTCGTCACCTCTATTCTGGATACTAACGAGCAGGATCTGGTTCCCAGTCAAAGCCAGATAATTCTGCCCGGAACACAGGTGATTATTATTCTCTGGGCGCTCCTGCTGCTGAGCATCCCTCTGCTCTGGCTTGCCATTTTTAAGTGGGGACGTCAGTATTTGAGTACGCTCATCCAGCGCTACCGGGAGGGGTTGCCGTACCGGCGGCTGGTAAGAAGCCTCAAGGAGCTTACCAGCAATGCGGGAACCATGGACGGAAGAAATTTCTACATTACTCTGCTGGACTTGGTCCGGGTGTATTTAAGCGGCAGAATTCAGGTGGACGCCCGATCCGCCACCACCCGGGAGTTGGAGGCAGCCCTGAATAAAGGGGTTGAAAATCCTGCCGACCGGAATTTCATTATCCGCCTGTTTCACCACGGAGACCTGGTGAAATTTGCTTCCCAGCCTTCCACCCTTAAATCCAGGATGGATCATTTATCTCAGCTTCAGGAAGTACTTGACCATATTGAAAACAGCCGGGGATCGGTTCAGAAAAAAGGGGCTTTCTCCTCTCAACGGGGAAAGGGCAGGACCCGCAGCGCCGCTGGGGAAACAGTTTCCCGCCGGGTAAGAGGGAGGCGCAAGGCATGAATTCCGAACAATGGACGCTGGATCATCCGGAGATGCTGCTTATCTTCCTTTTGCTCATTCCTCTGTATTATATTAGGCATATCTGGAAACAGCGTGGAGGAAAGCTCACCTTTGCATTTTCCAACTGGAAGGGAAAAGGTTTCGGAAATCCTTTCACCCTTCCAAGCCTGGTATATGTGCTGTCCATGGGCCTCTCATGGGCGGGAATAATTCTCACGGTTATTGCCCTTTCGGGGCCGTCCCGGGTGAGCCGGGAAAAAGTCTTCACCTCCCGGGGTATTGATGTGATGTTTGTCATTGATATTTCCCCCTCCATGGCCGCCCAGGATTTTTCCAATAATTCCCGGCTGGAAAGTGCCCAGGAGACCATTCTCCGCTTTATCGACAGGCGGAAAAATGACCCCATGGGGCTTGCCATTTTCGGAAGTCAGGCCGCGCTGAGAGTTCCTCCCACCCTGGATTACGGCTATCTCAAGAATGCAGTGGAAGCGCTCCAGGTGATGGAGTTGGGCGAAGGCACCGCTTTGGGAATGGGCATCGCCCTTGGATCTCTTCACCTCAGGGAGTCCAGCGCACGGGAAAAGGTGATGATACTTCTCACCGACGGTGAAAGCAACGCCGGTGAAATTCAGCCCGAAGCTGCAGCGAATATCGCAGCAGAGGCGGGGGTGCGGGTGTATGTGATCGGTATCGGAAGCGATAAAGAGGTCCTGCTGGAATTCGTGGACCCCCGGAACGGCAAGCCGTACCGTGCGACCTACCGGGGAGAGCTCCAGGAGGATCTTCTCCAGTCAATCGCCCGGAGCACCGGGGGCGAATACTACGCCGTTTCCAATCCGGGAAGTCTGGAAGGGGTTCTGCTGGCCATAGACAGCCTTGAGCGGGTGGAGACCCGGCTGAAAGTGGAGGTCCGGAAAGAGCCGGTTCACCGGCGCTTGATCATCTTGGCGTTTATCTTCCTTTTCAGTGATTACATTATCCGGAAAATGTTTCTCAGGGAGCTGCTATGACCCTCGTGTATCCTTCTGTGCTGCTTTTGCTCCTTGGCATTCCTGTACTTCTTCTCATGCAATTCCGGGAATACAGTATGAACCGGGAAGATCTCCGCCGTATCGGGGGATTCTGGGAGAATGAAGGGGTGCGCTCGGTATTTTTCATCAAGTGGTTTCTCTCTTCCCTGTTTATGATTCTGGCATACACGTTTTTCACCTTCAGTCTCGCCGGTATGAACTGGGGTGAGCAGCCCATTGAGGAGGACCGGGTGGGCCTGGATATCATGTATGTGGTAGATGCATCCTACAGCATGCTGGCGGAAGATATTCCCCCCAGCAGAATAGGAAGGGCCAAAGAGGTAATTCGGGGGCTGAGTGAAAATCTTCCCGGCGCACGCTTCGGACTGGTGGCATTTAAGGGGGATGGGACCGTGCTTCTCCCCGCCACCGAAGATGTGTATGCCCTGGAGAATGCGTTGAATTATCTGAACACCGAAGTTATATCCAGCCCGGGTACCGACCTTGAAGCGGCGTTGAACAGTGCATTGAAGGCGCTTCCTGAGAGTTCAAACAGACACCGGATTATCGTCCTGTTCAGCGATGGTGAGGAATTGTCGGGCAATTTTGTGGATCCCGCTCTTGAAGCGGGCCGTCTTGGAATTTCTGTTTTCACCTACGGTTTGGGCAGCAGGGAAGGATCCACCATTCCCCAGGGCGATAACCGGATAGTCCGGGATCCCCAAGGGAATCCTGTGGTGACCCGGCTGGACAGTACATCTCTTGAAGAGATAGCCCGCCTGAGCCGCGGAAGCTATTTTGAAGCCGCCGGCGGGCTTGGCTCTCTGGATACCCGCATCAAGGAGCTTACCGGCCAGAGGGGAACCGACGGATTCAGGCTGGTGAGCATTACCCGCTACAGGTTTTTCTTAACCCTTGCCCTGCTGTTTTACATCGGTCACATTTTAATCCGGAGGATCAAGCTCAGGGGGTTATTCTAATGGGAAGAGTCATTTGGCGTATTGCACTGCTGTTGGCAGGATTTGCAGGGTTTTCCGCCTGCAACTTCCAGGGGCCGCATATTCCGGTTTTGGCCGGAAACTATGCCTACGGCCGGGGAGACTACCAGGAGGCCACTGTGCAGTACCTGGAGGCTCTGGAGCGGGATGAATACCAGCCATGGGTGAAATATAATCTCGCAAATGTGTATCATTCCCTGGGAGAATTCGATGCGGCATTTGAGCTCTGGGAAGAATCTTTGACAACTGAAGATCTTGAACTGCTGTTCGCAGTAAAATTCAATCAGGGTATTCTCTATTACGAGCAGGGAAAATACGAAGAGGCTTTTGAAAGCTTCAAGGCTGCGTTGTCCTACGATCCCAAACATGTTGGCACCAAGTATAATCTCGAGCTGACCCTGCTGAAGCTCCAGGGAGCCAAGGGAAGCGGCAGCCAGTTCAGACCCCAGCCGGCTTCGGATGAGGAAGGAGAACTGTCAGCAGACAGTATTCGGATGTTTGAATACATCAGGCGAAAGGAAGAACAGTTATGGATACAGCAGCACCAGGACCGGCAGCTTCCGGAGATCAAGGACTGGTGAGCACCAGGATCGCCACTCCAGTACGATTTTTTCTCTTTGCTGTGCTCCTGGGCTTCGGTGTGACCGTCTCCGGAAATGCCCAGAGCCTGGATGATATTTCCGTGTACCTTCAGCAGGAGCCGGTACAGGAAGGAAGCCGCTTCAATCTCTATATTGAAATTCCCCGGGAGTACCAACCGGGATTGCGCATCCAGCGTCCCGAGACTCCTGAAAGAATGCGGTACTACTCGGGGCCCAGCTACGAAAGTTCCTTCTCCGCAGATATCCCCGAAGACCGGATCCGTTACCGATATAATTATGTTGCCGATGTAGCCGGGTATGTGAGCATCCGGCCTTTCACCCTGATCTGGCCGGAACGGAGCCTGGAGACCGCCGAAATCCTGGTTCCGGTTACCGCCGACGGGAATATGGTTCCCCCGGAGTTGGAGTGGAGCCTCCCTCCGGGACCGGTCTTTGAAGGGCAAACCGTGTATATCTCCCTGGATATGCACCGGGCCAAGGAAATTATTTTCCCCGAAAGTCTGCAGGTGGAATCTGCAAGGGATGGTATTCTGGAGGAGGTTACCGGGTTAGGCGAACTTACCAGCTATGAATTCATGAATGAAACATTCAATCGAATCCCCCTGGCCACCTTCCTGTACACCCCTCTGGAAAGTGGAAACCTGAGAATTCCTTCCGCTCAGGTGAGTTTCAGCGGCTACCGCCGCTCAGTTTCCTCCCAGACCATCCAGGTTCAGCCACTGAGAGACAGCCCGAGTATGGAAAATGGGGCAGTTGGACGATTTGAGCTCTCGGTATCATCTCTTCCGGATGAACTGGAAGAGGGGGATGAACTGGTTTTCGAGCTGATTATCAGCGGAGAAGGCAGTCTGGGAGTCCTCCAGATGCCGGAAATTGAGGTTCGAAACGGCACCGTGGAAGGCCGGGATCAGCTCGCCGACTATGAGGCGACGGAAAACGGCTATAGCGGGTCCCGGCGGCAAATTTATAGAATCCGGGCGGACAACCCCGGTGAAACGACCATTGTGGTGCCGGATTTTCAGTGGTTCAACCCCTTCCTTGAGGATTTGCAGCGCAGCGGTGCACGGATCTACCGGATTAGCGTTCGAGAAAAGGAAGTGACGGAAAAACAGCCCAGTTTCGCCCAACTGCGTTTTCCCATTCGCCGTGGACTGGTGGAGAAGCTTCCCATGGATCTTGCTCAGAACTGGATCGGCGCCCTGATGTTTTCTCTGATACCTCCCATTCTTATTATTCAGCGGATCATCGGGAAAAAGCGTTCGGCAATTTCCGCCACAGGAATTCTGGTGTACACCGTCATCTCCCTCAGCATCGCCCTGATTATTCTGGTGAATGCAGATCCCCAGGTGCCGATGTCCCGGCAGCTTGAGTCCTATTTCACTGCAGCCGAACAAGTGGACGACGGGGAGAACCTTCAGGCTCTTCTGCTCAGAGGGCAGAGCCTTCTGGGCGTCCGTCCCCGGGATACCCGTCTTCATTTCGATGTGGCCCGATTGGAACATCTTGCCGGGAATAATGCCCGGGCGGTAATGCTTATGAGAAACGCGGTCAGCCTGGCGCCTCTGGATCCCTTTCTCCGCTCCGCGTTACGCACGCTTCAGCAGGAGCTTCAATTAACCCGGCAATTCAGTATCAACAGAATTCCCCACTGGGATTGGTCTTTGCTGTTGATGTATGTTTCCATTCTGTTCAGTGCCGTGTACCTGGTCCATAAGGATTTTAAGCCCCGCTGGAATGCATCTTTTGTGGTGGGTACCGTTGTGGTAATCATTGTTCTGGCGTTGAGCGCCACCTTGTTTTTTGTATACCGATCCGGTGTTGACAGTCCGGTTGCAGTGATCAAGGAAGGGGGGGTAATGCTGAAAAAAATCCCCGATAGGGAAGCCGAGAACTGGATTTTTCTACCCGAGGGTACCACCGTTTCCCCCGGAGTCTCCGCCTCGGGCTTTATCCAGATCCGTACTGCATACGGGATTGAAGCCTGGATTGCCGATCAGCGGGCATACCTTCCGCCGACAGGTGATGAAACTTCTGCTTCCTCGGTGAACGGTAATGGGGAAGGTCAGGGGGCCGGAAATGACTGACTTTGGTAAAATTCTTGAAGAATGGGACGGGATGCGTTCCCGGGGCAGGTCTGAGAGTGAATCATCTTCGGAATTTGAACGGATGTTGGAGAAATATCTGGAAACAGATGACCTCAGCAGCCGGAAAACCGAAACGGAAGAGAGGCTGCACAGCGGGGTAAACCCCAAAAATTTAAAAATTGAGGGGACTATTGATCTTCATGGTATGGTTTCCCAAGGGGCTGAATTGACGTTGCAGCGGTTTATCGATGAATCCTACCGCCGTGGATGGAAGAAGATTCTTATCATCCACGGCAAAGGAAATCATAGTAAGAATGGCCCGGTTCTCAGGGATACGGTGATGCAGGTTGTGCGAGAGCATCCACATGCAGGGCGGCATGGGGTGCCCGGAAGGTCATTAGGTGGAAGCGGTGCTCTTTGGCTGATAATCAAATGATCCCGATGGTCTCAACTGCCCAATCTTTTGCACTGACTGAATGATGGGCGACCCTGCTGGCTGCACTGAGACTGGGTAAAAATGCTTAGCGTTCGCGGTAGATAATCCGTCCCCTGGTAAGATCGTACGGGGAAAGTGCAACCTTGACCCGGTCTCCGGGAACGATTCGGATATAATGCTTCCGCATTTTTCCGGAAAGATGTGTGAGAATGACATGACCGTTTTTCAGCTCCACACGGAACATGGTATTGGGTAGAGCTTCTTTAACGATACCTTCTACTTCTATTGCCTCTTCTTTTGCCACATATACTCCAAATATATAGTTGATACTGCCTCCGTATTCGGAGGTTCAGATGTGCATAATAAAAAATTGGTTTTTTTTTGTCAACTTGTTGACTTTTCCCTTGCTTTCAGGCATTTTATCGCAAATTTTAATAAGAACCCCCGTTCTTGAGGAGTTCTCCATGGATAGAGAATTCGTAGACAGGATGAAAGACAAGCTTCTTCAGATGAAGAGCGAAATCATCCAAAACCTCATTCACGAGGATGAGGATTTTCTCGAACTTGCCTCGTCTAACGACAAAAAGGACTTGGTGGATGCCGCCAGTTCAGATATCGATAAAAAACTGCTCAGCACCCTTTCCGCCCAGGAAGTGAAGCGATTAAATCTCATTGAAGCCGCTCTTTCCAGAATCGAAAACGGAAAATACGGATATTGTCTCAAAACCGGGAAACCGATCCCTGCTGAACGTCTGGAGGCAATCCCATATGCTCTCTATACCATAGAATATCAAAATGAGCTGGAACGGAGGAACCGCTGAGTTCTTCCGAACTGTAATTTCCGGGAATGCCGGCCCTCTACAATGTGAGTACTGTGTGGTGGGTATTTCTTTGGCATGCATATAAATCTCTCATACATTCTCCTGTTTTGCCGAAAAGGTAAGCAGGAGGAACGTAATGGACTTGAGTGCAGCCAACCTCAATCTACACAATCAGCAACACCTTCCTGCGACCACCATACCCCTATCTCAAATGTTGAGACCCAGAACAGTTGGGGGGAAGGTTGCGGTGAACGTTCGTGACTTTTCCGTGTATGCCCAATTCAAGCACATTACCGTATCGCCTTCTCCGGACAATGCCAGCGGGTATTCCTCTTCCCGTCTGCGGGTTCTTGATACCCTGATTGATCGTCTGGTACAGATGAAAGAGCGCTCCATGGATCAGGATTCCGAGAAAGATGTGAGCGGTTTGAGTGCCGAAGCCATTGATGCAATGATACGGGAATATGCTCAGAAATACCGCAACATTCAACGTACGGGAATTGAAGGGATTTCACAGGATCTGGGAGCAAATTTCGGAGTACACGACAGCCAAAACGCACTTCTTCTGAATATGACCGCCTGAGTACTTCCTTCCATCTCGAAACAATTATGTACTGCCAACCCCTCTCTCAGAATTGCATCCAGGGGGAAGCCCGGGATTGCAAGGTCTAAGAGAAGTTTTAAATCATGCCGTGATTGGTTTTGAACCTGTCGTCCCGGATTTCCCGTTCCAGGGAAGAAAGGGGGCCGTGTCCGGGATAGATCCGCGTTTCCGGTGGAAGCTGAAATATCTTTGAATTCAGTACTTCCAGAAGATCATCCTTATTGCTGCTGGTATAATCTGTTCTTCCCAGGGCATCAAAAAATAGCGAGTCTCCGGTGAATAGAGCCGAGTTGCTTTCTGAATAGAAACACACGCTTCCTTCGGTATGACCGGGGGTGTGAATAACGTGTAAATCCGATTCAGGCAGGCTGTCGCCTTCTGTAAAAAAGAAATCCGCCTGAGGGCGGGGCTTATAAAGCTGAATAAAAACCTCATCCGCCTCTTGGTTGTTTTCAGGGAGAAGCCTACGGTTGAGATCTTCACCGTTTAATCCAAGATAATCCGAATCGGATGAATGAATGCCCACCTGTATCTCGACGCCTTTTTCCCTGTAATGCTCGATGATTTCCAGCGCGCCTGCGGTGTGGTCAATATGACCGTGGGTGAATACAATAGTGTGGGGAGTGAGGTTGATCCGTTCCATGCTTTGCCAGATCATTTCCGCATCCACACCGGGATCGATGAGAAGGCAGGATTTTCTTCCAGTGGAAACTACGAAGCTGTTTGTGTGCAGCGGGCCTGTTATTATCCGTTCTACCATATAGTATATAGAATAGACATTCATCCTTTGGGAGGCAAGCAAATCATGAACATCTATGTGTCTGCAATGCTGATAGCCTTGGTTTTCTTCGGAATCCTGCCGTTTCTCGGCGCATTTCATACCAGAAGCCGCTGGCGACGTTTCAGGCAATCGGTTATTGAATCCTCCTCGGTCCCGGTGTATCCCGCCAACGGCAGGGATTCCCGGACCAGACGTTTTTTCGGAAGTTTGGACGCCATAGAGGATGAAAATATTATTTGGCTCAGCGACGGGAAGCACCGTGTCCGGGTGGATCTTTCCACCCCCCATATTTTTGTGCTCCCGGGGCATGATTTGAATACCGAGGATCTTCAGAGGAGCGATGCTTCTCCGGTGTATACCACATGGAAGAATCTCAGCAGTCTTCCGGAAGGGACGCGGTTCTTCGTGTACGGCACGGTGGATGAATCTTCATTGGTTCCCCTCTTTCACCCCGATCCCGAATGCCGGATGCTGGTGATTGTTCATGATGTGGATACCGAACAGGTACTTTCCAGGTCAATTCAGACGGGACGGCAGCGCAATGAGTTCTGGAACAGCATTACTCCCTTTTCAATGCTCTCCGGGGTGATGTTGGAATTGATGCTTCTCTTACGGGTCCTTCAGCAGAATGCCGACGATTTCCGGCTGATGTTTCTGGTTCCTCTTGCCCTTCTTCCGGGGCTGATCCTTGCTCCGCCGGGGATTTTTTTCTACTTTCTGTACCGTAATCAGTGGCGGGTTGGAAGAAATTTTCGTTCCCAACGGGATCTGCTGCGCCTGCCGCTCAGGTATCCCGAAGGCATGCTGCCCGATGGAAGCCGCTATGTGAAAACGATTTGCTCCGCCGAGAGACGGGAAATGGTGAATGATCCGAGGTTTAGACTGGGCAACAGCATATTCCGGGGAGGAGATGAGGAACGGCTGTGGTGTTTCTATCCTGAGGATAGTAACGATCCCTTTGCAGAATGGCTGGCAATTCAGGGCGACCCGGAGGTACTGGCAGACCAATGTCACCGAAAAGCACTGTTCCATGAATGGGCGGCATTGTTTTTCTTCGCGTTGGGTATGGCATTGAATTTTTCTTTGGTGGTGTTGATGTTTCTGCTGTTTTTTTATTAATCGGGCTGCTCAACCCGGCTCAGGAGGAGCTCCCGGTCGGATTGAGCAGTGATGGATTGTATTGAGTCCCGTTTACACAGGGAGAGAGGCAAGGCCTCAGTTTTTCTTTTTCGCGTAGTTCACATTCAATGTGCGGCCGCGGTATTCAATCCCGTTGAGCACGGAAATTACCTCGTCGGTTTTGTCTTTATTGATATCCGCGAAGGAATAGTTATCGAGAATTTTAATATTGCCGATATCTTCCCGCTGGAGACCGGTTTTATCCAGAACCAGGCCCACAATGTCCCGGGGGTACACCCTGCGGGTTCTGCCGATACCGATAAACACAGAGGTCATGTTTGCATTGGATTCCCGACGGCGTTTGGAGGGGCGCTTGCCTCCGCCGTTAAAATACTTCAGCATATATGCTGCCACATAGGCTCTCTTGAATACTGATACTTTCTTCTTGAAGACTTTACGGAATTCATCCAATTCCTGGGGGTCTTCGTTTTCGTGTATTTCCTTCAAAATACTGTCCAGCTGATCGGAAAGCTGTTCTTCATTAACTTGATAATCACGTTTTGCCATAATCATCTCCTGTTGTTGGTTTAACCACTGCTGAAGCGTGCGGGTAGCGGGTCTGCGCAGATACGGCATAATGCCGTAATGATTTTCGTGCAGTTCAGGGGAGAATATCGTTGTGATACTGCGGTTTCCGGTTTTGGTGAGAATAAATTCCACATCATTCCAAAAACTGTCTTCCTGATATGCTTCGATAATAATTAGCAGACCGATGTTATCGGGAACAATGTCCTCCCGTCGTATGAGGTCGATCATTGAAGCAGCTGCTCCTATAATCAACTCCGGGCTGGACCTGTGGCTTTGAAAAGCCTTGGCATTGTCGGCGGCAGGTAATGTCTGCCAGGCCGGCTCACGATCCGCAGTCAATGGAAATAAGCGGTCGATCTCTGTTTCCCGTTGCACAACAATCAGACCCTGGGGTGCTTCAGCATGTTTTCTCTGTTCTGATTTCTGCAACGCAGATGTACAGAACTGTATGATGGCATGATGGGGGATCCGGTCATGATATGTAATTATGTGATCCCGGGCTGAAAATAACATACTGGTTTGTGTGTGACGCTTTCTATGGTTCTCTGTCTGATCCTCCTTCTAAAAAAATAGCGAAAAAACTGATGCTCAGACTATTCCGCTGTATCTTATGTAACAATAGCTTTGCCGATTTTCTTTGTCAAGAAATGGGTGGTTGTACCGATACAATAATGGGAAGGTGTACTCATATGATCAGTCTGAATCGCAGATATCCGGTTCTCTTTTTCATGTTTCTCGTCCTTGCTGTGGGGATGACAGATGCCGAAACGTTCCGTTATCGCTTCCGGGACGGAGAACGCTACCGCATACTTTCTCAAATCGATCAAAACGTCTATCTGAATGGAGCTTTTCAGCACAGTGCGGAGCTGCTCAACCGCATACAGGTTGAGGTATTGGAGACCCGGGGTGATTCGGGGCGGGAGCAGGTGTACTATCAGCATTCCGTGGAAGCTCGGCGCAACAGCACAGACGCATACCAGCTGGACAGGGAGTATTCCGCCGAGTTCTGGCGTAACTCCCTGGGAAAATATGATATTTCTGACGAGTACTTTGTACCCACGGTACGGGATGTGCCCATGTTTCCCGATCGGGATGTACAGCCGGGAGAGACCTGGTCTGCACCGGGGTATGAGGTGCACGATCTTCGCCAGGGCTTTAATATCCGGGAGGTGTTCTCGTTTCCCATGCCCGTGAGTTATGAGTACCGCGGACCGGTAACCATGGATGGGAAAGAGCTTCATCATATTGTGATCCGCTACAATATTTTTCACCGGAAGAGTATCCCCCCGGGGAACCCCTTGTATCCTTATCTTATTACCGGATACTCGGATCAGAACCTGTATTTCGATAATATTCTGGGCCGTCCCCACTCATATGAAGAAGACTATGAAATAATGCTTCATCTGAGCGACGGCAGCACTGTCACCTACGAGGGCAGCGCATCTGCCGAGGTAATTGAAAGTCCTGAACTGGATCGGGATGCTTTGAAAGATGACCTGAGGCAGAGACTGAGCGATCTGGGGGTTGAGGACAGTTCGGTACGGGATGATGAGGACGGGGTAACCATATCCCTGGAAAACATTCAGTTTCCGCCGGATTCCTCCAGGCTTGTGGCCTCAGAGCAGGCAAAGATCAGGAAAATTGCAGAGATTCTCTCAGCTTACCCCAACCGGGATATTCTCGTCAGCGGCCATACCGCTCTTGCGGGTACAGAAGCTGGGCGGCAGCGGCTCAGTGAACAGCGGGCAGCAGCGGTGGTGGAATACCTTATTGATCTCGGGGCCCGGGACCGAAGCCGTATCATGTTCCAGGGCTTCGGCGCAACCAGACCTGTTGCGGATAACGACACTCCCGCGGGAATGAGGCGCAACCGACGGGTGGAAATTACTATTTTGGAAAACTGATTCCCATGCCTCCGGCCCGAAATAGCGGTCCGCCGGTCCTGAAGAAGCAGTCCGACGCCCCCGAAGAAGCGGTCCGGCATCCCCGAAAAAATCATCCAGAGCGCTGCATAAAGTGCGTTTTCCCCTCAATGAGCCGGTTTCCAGGCGATGGTAGGCGAGGTTTCTCCTTATGTTTCCAATAATGTTGACAATATATATCGAGTATATTAACTTAACAATTGCCTGCGGTATCCACTTCATCAATGGATAACTCCCCCGCATGCCGGAGAGAATGCCATGCCGATTTACGATTCAATCACCGAACTCATAGGAAATACCCCGCTGCTGCGATACCGGCCTGCAGAGGGTGAGAAGCTGGCAGGTCAGGTGCTGCTGAAACTGGAGAATTTTAATCCCCTCTCAAGTGTGAAAGACCGGATCGGATTGTCCATGATTCGCAGAGCTGAGAAGGAGGGGCAGCTTCTCCCCGGTGCAGCTATTGTTGAGGCCACCAGCGGAAACACCGGAATAGCTTTGGCCTACATCGCTGCGGCTACAGGGCATCCGGTATATCTTACCATGCCGGATACCATGAGCATTGAGCGACGAAGACTACTGAAGGCGTTCGGAGCCAAACTGGTCCTCACTCCCGGAAATGAGGGGATGGGTGGTGCGGTGAAAAAAGCCGAAGAGCTTGCTCAGAGCATGGAAAACGCCATGCTTACCCGACAATTTGAAAATCCTGCAAACCCGGAGATTCACCGCCTCACCACTGCGAAGGAAATCTGGGAGGACAGCGGAGGAAATGTTGATATCTTTGTGGCAGGGGTTGGTACCGGCGGTACTCTCAGCGGTGCAGGAGGGGAACTGAAAAAACTGAACCCGGAGCTGCGTCTTGTGGCCGTTGAACCCGAGGGAAGTCCCGTTATTTCAGGCGGTAAGCCCGGACCCCATAAGATTCAGGGGATCGGCGCCGGCTTCATTCCCGGGGTGCTGGATACGGAAATTATCGATGAAGTGTTAAAGGTAAGCAGCTTTGATGCCGGAGCCGCTGCACGGAAACTGGCCGCGGGCCACGGGGTTCTCGGCGGAATCAGTGCCGGTGCCAATCTGCATGCCGCATTGGAAATTGCCGGGAAAGAAGAGTCCAGGGGAAAAACAATTGTTACCGTAATATGCGACAGCGGCGAACGGTATTTAAGCACCTGGCTTTTCGACGACTAATACAAGTTAATACACAGAAGCTTCAGACAGGCCATCCTGATACCTATGGAAGAACGGGAATGCATTCAGGATCCAATCTCATGATTAAACGGAGGAAATCATGGCACATCATTTTGAGACACGGGCGCTGCACCAGGGACAGGAAATTGAAGAGAGTTCACCTTCCAGAGCAGTTCCCATTCACCGGACCGCAGCATACATGTTCAGGGATAGTGAACACGCTGCAAATCTGTTTGCGCTGAAAGAACTGGGCTATATCTATACCCGGCTGATGAATCCCACAACCGACGTGCTGGAGAAGCGGGTTGCGGATCTTGAAGGCGGGGCTGCCGCCTTGGCGACCGCATCGGGCACCAGTGCAATTTTTTATTCACTCATAAATATTGCCGTTGCAGGTGATGAGATTGTTGCTTCCAGAAATCTCTACGGCGGAAGTTACACCATGTTTAACGATATTCTTCCCCAATACGGCATTACCGTGCATCTGGTGGATCCTCTGGATGAACAGGCCATCCGTTCGGCCATTAATGAAAAAACACGGGCGTTGTTTGTGGAGACCATCGACAATCCCACCCTCCGGGTGTCCGATATACCCCGTTGGGCGGAGATTGCACATGAAGCGGAAGTTCCCCTGATTGTGGACAATACCTTCGCCACCCCCTATTTATTTCGTCCCATTGAGCATGGTGCAGATATTGTAGTTCACAGTCTCACCAAATGGATCGGCGGTCATGGTACGGGGCTCGGCGGAATAGTGGTGGACAGCGGAAAATTCCCTTGGTCCAAATACCCCAAGTTCAGCACCATGAACGAGCCGGATTCGAGCTATCACGGTTTGCGCTACGCCCACGACCTGGGCGAACTCACAGCCGTTGCCTACGCCCTGAGGATGCGCCTGGTGCCCCTGAGGAACCTGGGAGCCGCTATGAGTCCGGATAATGCCTGGCTCTTTCTCCAGGGGCTGGAAACCCTCAGTCTGAGAATGGAACGACACAGCGAAAATGCGGAAAACGTTGCAAAGCATCTTGGCTCTCATCCTCAGGTAAGCTGGGTCAGCTATCCCGGACTGCCTGGAGATACCAATGCTTCCGGTGCCGAAAGCAGCGAAAACGCGGCAAAACTGCTTCCCCGGGGGAAGGGCGGAATGGTGGTGTTCGGAATCAAGGGCGGACGTCAGGCCGGAGAACGTTTCATAAATAATTTAAAGCTTTTCAGTCTGCTGGCCAATGTGGGAGACGCAAAAAGTCTTGCCATTCACCCGGCCAGTACCACTCACAGTCAAATGTCTGCCGATCAGCATACGGAAGCGGGTATCGGGGAAGAGCTTGTGCGACTGTCGGTGGGGCTTGAGCATATTGATGATATTTTAGAGGATCTGGACCAGGCTCTCGGAGGCTGATCTTGCACTATATCCGTCATTTTGTCCCCGGGTTTCCGGGGGCGGGAGATGCTGGAAATGCCCGCTTTCCTGACTTACAATTAAGGGTGTGAATGAAAGTTCGGTGAATACAGTATTGCATCTCACGGATATCCTGCCCCAGATCATCCTGATCCTGGATGGCAATGGGGTGGTGGTAGATCATAACCCCGTTATCCGGGAGCTCCTTCCATCAGGCGTTCATTCCATTCGGGGTGAAAGTCTGGACGCCTATCTTCATCCCTGGGAACCCGGGGATGCCAGACGTTTTCACGCGCTGCTCCAATCGCCCAGGGGAGAATCCCAGGGACCATGGGCGGATTACGCAATTTCCTTTAAAAACAGCTGGTCCGGACGCAGCATATACCGGGCCGAACTCCACCGCAGAAAAGATGCCTCAGGAGTCCTTCTCATCCTTGAAGATGTTACACTGCTGCGGCAGATGGAAGAGGAGTACCGCAGGGTTCAGCGCATCCAGTCCCTTCTTCCCCTGATCAGAGGCTATGCGAATGATTTCAAGGAACGCTTGCAGGTTCTTTACGGTTCGGTGGACTTTCTCCAGGAAATTCTCAAAGATCCTGATCCGGCTGATGAGAGTACTGCCGCCTCCATGCGGGAAAGCCTGGATGGCATTCTCAGGCATCTGGAACGGAGTAACGGGAAACTGGACACAATTCTGGGGCTCAGCAATGGTTCCCGAAACGCCGGAGATAGTTTCTCCCTTGAATCATGCCTGAGAGAAGCCGCGGAGCGCAGTCTTATGGGCTCCAACAAGCATCCCGATCTCAGCCTTACTCCGGACCTCCCGCCGTTCCACGGGAATTATGAAAAAATCAGTCAGATGTTTCAGAATATCATTCTCAATGGAGTACAGGCAGGCAGCGAAGCGTATAAAATTGAAATATCAACCGAGTTGGTGGAACGGAATGGACGTGATTCGGTGCTCATCAGCATTGCCGATCATGGGCCGGGAATGACCATGGATGTGCTCGCCAGGGTACAGCAGCCGTTTTTTTCAACCAAGGACAACGCCGACGGTTTGGGTCTGTTTATCGCCAAAAATATCGCTCTGGAATATAACGGCAGTCTGGACATAGAGAGTGCTGCAGGAAAAGGCACCCGGGTGCATATCTACCTTCCCTTGAATGCGGAGGCAGCTGCCGCCCCCGAAAGAAGGTCTCTGCCGCCGGGATTAAAAATTCTTGTACTGGATGATAATCCGGAGGTGCAGGAAGTGTGGGAGCGTCTGCTGTATCAATTGGGAATATTCGGAAGCTTTGCGGCAAGTACGTCACAGCTATATGAGAAATTCGAACGTGCGCTGGATTCCGATTATCCCTTTCATTTGGTAATCCTGGAGGACGACGGGGAAGAAATTCCCGACGTGTTTCATACGCTCAAGCGGCTTCAAAGGCTTCAATCGGGGCTTCCGGCAATTTACGCATCCACCGCTCCTATGGATTATAGCGCGGATGAGTTAAGGCAGCAGGGATTTGATGCGGTACTCAGAAAGCCGTTCCGTTTTCCCGATCTTCATAATGCCCTGCTTCAAGCGGTGCACGTGGCGGCCCGGCGGGAGTGATGTCAGCGGTACTGGTTCTCGTCGGTTTCAAAAAACGTCTTCACATCTGAATGGCTGGCATCCAGGGGACCGCTTACCAGAACCGGAGGAGACTTGATAGATTCTGCGCTCATCATTGAGGCAATTCGCTGAAGGGAGGAAATGAGGAGCATCTTTTCCCAGTCTTCCAGGGTATCGAATCTGCGGATAAAGTCCTCCTGGAGCATGGAAGGGTGGGCTGCCAGAATATCCAGTGCCCGTTCCGAAAGCTGGAGGTTGACCTTCCGCTTATCCGCTTGTTGGCGTACTCTGGTTACAAATCCCTGTTTTTCCAGACGGTCAAGAATACTGGTCACCGTTGCCTGACTGAGACTGATATTTTTTGCCACACTGCCGATGGTTCTGCTGCTGTCTTTATGCAGTTCCTTTAAAACCAATAGCTGAGGTCCGGTGAGTCCATACTTTTTAGCCAGATTTTTCGAATGCAGATCTATGGCCCGAATAATCTGGCGAAGCGTGGCCAGTATCAAATCGCTGTAATTTTCCACATGTATATCCCAAAGTGAACTCATATCATACTCCGTTTCTCATGTCTATTATCATCAAAATACTAGTAAATTACAACCCTATAGTTTAGTATACGAAGTAAAAATCTGTGGAAAACGGAGAGGTAAAGCAGAACTAAGGGTGAAATTGGACAAAATTGATCCAAATTGTTGATAATTGGATGGGTGTTCAATTATAATTCGGGAGGTTTATGTTGTCCGAATCAGAATTATGCCCGGGTATTTTGACTATGTGCTTGGAATATATTTAGAATACTAATATTAAGTTTGAAAAATTCTTATGATTATCTGGGTGTTCAGCTGGGAAGGAATTCGGCTGCGCTCTTCCTGGACGCAGCTTCCGCAGGTTACAATGACAGCTTAACAGACCCAAGGAGCTTACATGAAAAACGTAACCGTGATCGGTATTTCCGGTGGATCCGGATCAGGGAAGACCACCATAGTCAAAAAGATTTCCGAGGTTCACCCTGATCTGGTATGTATTCCACAGGATAACTACTACCGCAGTGCGGAATACATCAACAACGAAAATATTACCGCCTTTAATTTTGATCATCCCGCAGCATTCGACACAGACCTCATTGTAGAGCACCTTGAGCTGCTGCGCCGGGGCGAAAGCATCCGCATGCCCATATATGATTTCGTCAATCACCGCAGAGGCGAGGAACATATTGTGGTGGAACCCCGGAAGGTGGTAATTTTTGAGGGCATTATGGTGTATTTCGATAAACGGGTGCGGGACCTTATCGACCTGAAAATATTTGTTGATACCCCGGATGACATCCGCTTTATCCGCAGAATGCGCAGAGATATCCATGATCGGGGCAGGACCATGGAATCGGTTATAACCCAGTACCTGGAAGTGGTGCGTCCCGGCCATTATGAGTTTATTGAGCCCACCAAAGCATTCGCCGATCTGATTGTACCCGAAGGCGGAATGAATGAAATGGCGCTTGAGGTGCTCAGTGCCTTTCTCAAACAATTCTAATATGAAACTTGGAGATTTAAAAACCTGCGATCTGAAGAACGGAGGACAGAAGCCCGGTAAACAGAAGGACGGAGAACAGAAGCCCGGCGTTCTAACACACAGCGCTATAAACTACGGCATTATTAGACACGGAGAAGATGAATGAATATGGCCTTGTTTTCCCATGAGGAATGGGGACGACCTCTTCCTGCAGGGGATTATCGGGAAGAGCATATCCGCGAACAACTCAAGCTGGAAAAAGGCGATACCCTGAAGGTGGGGCTGGAAAATCAGGGCGTGGGAACGGCCCGGCTTTTGAGCGCGCCGGGCCCTAACCAGGAGCTCAGGCTTGAGTTTCCCCGTGAATTGAAGCAGCTTCCGCTGCCCCGTTTCCGCCTGATTGTGGGGCATCCCAGGCCGCCGGTGTTTCAGCGGCTTCTCCGGGATTTAAGCTCCATGGGGGTATGTGAACTTTTCTGGGTGCACCCCCGCCTGGGGGAAAAAAGCTATCTTTCAAGCAGGGCGTGGACTGGAGATGCGCTCCGCAAACAGATCGTTCTGGGCCTGGAACAGGGGGGACACAGCCGCCTGCCGAGGGTGGAAAAATATTATTCACTCCATGCATGCCTCAGGGAGCTGGGAGACGGCGGAGCGGGGAATGAGCTGCGGATTATCCTCCATCCCGATGATGAGTCTCCTGCTTCCGGGAGAAGTGCCGGTACTCAATTGGAGCTGATGGATATGCTTTGCAGCATTCGTGGAAAAATGATCTCCGGAATTCCCACCATTGCTATCGGCGCGGAGCGGGGCTGGACTGATGACGAGCTTGAAGATTTCTCCCGCAGCGGATTCTCCTGCCTGAGTCTTGGACCCAGTATTCTGAGGACCGAGACGGCGGCGCTTATCGCATCGGGTATGCTGAGATCTGCTCTGGAAGCTCAGGGAGCCCTTCATGGCTGAAATTAACCTCCAGCGGAGAATTAAGAAGCATGTAAAAGGCCGGAAACACTCAATTGCAGGAATTTGTCATCCTGCCGTGCAGGATCTCCTGCGTCGGGAGCTTCGCCTGCTGGGAATTGATTCCCGGGAGGAGTATCCGGGGGTGGAGCTGTTCAGCGCAGGCATTGAAGATATATACCGAGTTCATCTGTACTGCCGTATTGCCGCCTCATTCAGAATCAGGCTTGACGAGTTCCGCTGCGGCAGCAGAGAGGACCTTTTTTCCCGGATCAGGGGATTTCCCTGGGAATATTGGATAGGGGAGACCACCCCCATCCGGATTAAGATGTCGCTCCAATCCGCCAGGATCCAGCATGAGGGAAGGGCGCAAGAGAGTGCATCCAAGGCCGTTCAGGGAAGAATGGATGAGATATATCCCCGGCGTCACTCAGCCCGAAACGGGGAAGCAGAATCCGGCTCCATAGCGCCGGACTCAACAACGCTGAGCTCAACAGCGCCGCACTCAAAAGCGCCGCACCCCCAGGTGATTCATATCCGGATCGAACATAGCAGAGCCAGCATCAGCTTGGAGGCCAGCGGAAACCTTCTTTATCGCCGGGGGTATGCCCCCGCCCAGGGGCTTGCCCCCCTCCGGGAAAACCTGGCGGCGGCTATTGTTCAGGCGGCTCCTTTCCCCATACCTCTGAGAATCGTGGATGCCATGGCGGGAAGTGGCACATTCCTGTTCGAAGCGCTGCTCTCTGCACTGGGGCTTCCCCCTCTTCCCCAGAGAGAATTCAGTTTTCACAGCTGGCCGGTATACAGGCCCGAGGCGGAAAACTACCTCAGGAAGAAAGCCCTGGGCGAAATTGCATCCTCGCCGGATCTTGCTCCCGAAACCCGTCGCGGAGATTTTCATGGGGTGGAGATTGCCGAAAATGTGTTCAATTTGCTTGAAAAGAATGTCACAGGGTTTCGGGACCAGCTGTCCTATCTGATGGGTGAAACTGATGTCACTGCCCCCGGAATAACCTTGAGCAACGAGGATTTCTTCGTATGGATCTACGACCAGCTGGAGCCGGGGGGAGTGCAGATTTCCGGAGAGCCTGGTTTGCTGATCTGTAATCCTCCCTATAACTGGCGGGTACGTTCCCACACAGGTTTGTACCGGCGTATCTGGAACCTTTTTACGGAAATTTTGCCCACATGGTTTGGAATAGTTCTTATTCCGTTGAATTCCTCCGGGAAGCCGTTCCTGGCGCCTGAGGATGTCCCCCCCCATCGGATTCTTAAACGAAGCAGTACCCGGGACTTTCCCCACGGGGGAAAGCGTATCCGCGCCTTGTATATTCACCCTGCAGCCGGATCCACTGATGGGGGTTCAGACTGAACCGCTGTTCGGGAAAAAGAGGTTTATTTTTCCCGGTTTCATGAGTACAATGCTAATAAATACCACTGCTTTTCCTGGAGTTACAAGATCAACACATGGATACACATGTTGAATGCAGGGCAGGAAAAGTCGGCGGGAATCTGTTATTACATCACACGAGGAAGGTCAGTATGAAACGAGTTCGGGTTGCAGTTACAGGTGCGGCAGGTCAGATCGGCTATGCGTTGTTGTTCAGGATCGCATCGGGTCAAATGTTTGGAGAAGACACCCAGGTGGATCTTCAGCTGCTTGAGCTGGAACAGGCACTCCCGGCTCTGAAAGGGGTGGTAATGGAGCTGGAAGATTGTGCCTTCCCTCTGCTGAGTTCGGTGACTCCCACTTCCGACATGGCTGTGGCGTTCAAGGACGTCGACTGGGCTCTGCTTGTTGGGAGTATTCCCCGGAAAAAGGGAATGGAACGGGCGGATCTGTTAAAGAAAAACGGCGGTATTTTTGTGGAGCAGGGAAGGGCGATCGGGGCAAATGCCCGGAAAAGCTGCAAGACCCTTGTGGTGGGTAATCCCTGCAATACCAACAGCTATGTTGCCAAAGCCATGGCGAAAGATATGGATGGGCGTAACTTTTTTGCCATGACCATGCTGGACCAGAACCGTGCGGTCACCCAGCTCGCCCAGAAGGCTTCAGTGCCCGTATCCGCAGTTAAAAACCTTGCAATCTGGGGCAATCATTCACCCAGCATGTATCCTGATTTTTATCATGCAACCATTAACGGGAAGCCTGTTCACCAGGTGATCGAAGATGAAAACTGGTTGAAAGGGGACTTCCTCACAACAGTACAAAAACGGGGAGCGGCCATTATTGAAGCCCGGGGGGCATCTTCCGCCGCCAGTGCGGCCAACGCAGTGGTAGATACGGTACGTCACCTGACAACGCCCACGCCCCAGGGGGAGTTTTTCTCAGTTGCCGTGTCTTCCGACGGAAGTTACGGGGTGCCCGAGGGAATTATGTTCAGTTTTCCGGTTCGAAATACCCCAGACGGCTGGGAGATTGTTCAGGGCCTTGAGCATAACGGCTTCGGTCACGAAAAACTGAATGCAACCCGGGAAGAACTGCTCAATGAGCGGGCAGCCGTGGAAGGTTTGATCAGCTGAGGGAACATTATTCTGTCCCCGAGCCTGTCTCTCCGTCTTCCTTCCGGATAATATACAGCCGGGAGCTTACGTCAACCATGATCCGGACCCGGTCATTGTAGCCGGTTCCGGTGAACTGGGGCCAGAGCCGAAACCCTGCCTCCATTAATTCGTCTCCGTAGGCGATCACTTCCCGGGTCTCGGCGGGAAAAAGATAGTTGTCTGAAATTACTTTGTGAGCCAGGCCCCGCAAACCCGATGCTTTCACCTTGAACGGCAGGTAGCCGTTGATCAGCTCTCCGAAGCGGCGAATGTTCAGGAAGTGGGGGGCGGTTCGTATGAGGTATTTTTTTGCCGGATCCAGCCCTTTCAGCCGTATCCGTTCTCTCAACGGACTGGCTTCCTGATGAAACTGGAAATAACCCACAACCCCCGATCCGGTTTCCTCCCGGTACAGCTGCCATACGGCGGTGTTTCCTTCAAACGGAGAAGCCAGCCGATAAAATGTGCCGAATTGAAATAGTTCCCGATGTTCCTTATATAATTCAACCTGTCCTGCGATGATTTTTTCGTCGAAGGGTGAGAGGGATTGAAGATCAAGCTCATATCCCAGCGGGGCAAAGGCCGCGCAGTGAAAGCGAGTGGATATGCTGCTGTTCCTTAAGGTCTGGTGGGAAGGATCGGATCCCACATGGGCGGCGGCGGTATGCTGGGGGTAGAGAAGACTGCTTCCGTGCTGGATCTTCAACCTGCTGACCGGGTCGGTATTGTCGCTGGTCCAGATCTGGGGACTGTAAAAAAGCATACCGGTATCAAAACGGTTTCCACCGCTGGCGCAGGTTTCCAGGAGTATATTAGGGAACTCATCCGTAAGCCGTTTCAGCAGATCGTACACCCCCAGGGTGTAACGATGTCCCAGCTCTTTTTGCCTGGCAGGTGGGAGGTAGCTGGAAACGGGGTCGGAAATACTTCGGTTCATATCCCATTTCACGTAATCCGGTTCACATGCGAGAAACAGTTCCCTCAGTTCCCGGTGCAGATAATTCACCACAGCGGGGTTGCTCATATCCAGCATGAGCTGGTGTCTGCCAAGGCTTGGGGTGCGGTGGGGGCTGGAAATTGCCCATTCCGGGTGACTTCGGAATAAATCGCTGTCAGGAGAGACCATCTCCGGTTCAATCCAAAGGCCGAACTGCAGCCCCAGTTTTCGGATCTTCCGGCTCAAGGCCTCTACTCCGCCGGGAAGTTTCTTCCTGTCGGCAACCCAGTCGCCCAGACTGCTATGATCGTTATTCCGCCCTTTAAACCAGCCGTCGTCAACCACGAAGAGCTCCATTCCCATGTTCTTTCCCTTCCGGGCAAGCTGAAGGAGGCGGGTCTCGTTAAAATCGAAGTAGAGGGCTTCCCAGCTGTTAAACAGCAGGGGACGGGGGCTGTTCCTCCATCGGGGCGGGATTACATGATCTGAAATAAACCCATGAAACTGGCGGCTTAGCGCTCCCAGGCCCCGGGAGCTGAAACTGAAGAACGCTGCGGGGGCGTTGAATTGTTCACCCTCTGAAAGCGTCCAGCGGAAATCGTGATCGTGAATACCGCATTGAACCCGCACATAACCGTATTCATTCCGGTCAAGGTTCATTTCGTGGTTGCCGCTGTACATGAGGGAGAACCCCATGCACTCCCCCCGGTCCTCTCCGGTGTTCCCGGATGCGAGAGCTATAAACGGATTGTGTTCCGCACTGGATGCAAAGCGGCGGGATGAGATGGAAGTTCTCCCTCGGGGTATGGGACCACGCTGGATGTACTTTTCCCGAATCCATCTGCCTTCCAGACTGATAAATTCCCAGCCATCACCTTCAACATCCATGTTCATGCTCATTATCCGGTGGATCTGGAGTTCAGGTTCCCGGTTTACAACCCGGGTTCTGCATGCAAATACGTCGTGTTCCGGGAAGAGATCATAACTGATGTACAGATACACGTCCCGTACCGCTTCCTTGAGTATAAACTCGAGGGTTTCCGGGGGATTTCGGGGAATGGGCAGGGCGTGAGCACCGGGGACGGACCGGGGAGAGGCTTCGCCGTACCCCTCCTCGCTGTGTTCACGTTCTTCGGTATCTGTTTCCTGAAGCACAGCGCCCTGGTATATGCGGTAGCCGTTGTATAAAAAATCGCATATGGATGTTCCGTCGGCATACTCCAGCTCAATGGAGGGCAGCCGATAATCCCCCTTGCCGCTTCCGGGCATGAGCGAACTGATGGTCTGAAGGCTGAATCCCGCTTCTTCGCTGTAGGCGGTTTCTATTCCGGGAATAAAGCTGAAATCCTGGATTAGACTGGAAAACCCATCCTCCCGGTCCCGGAGTCTTCCGCCGAAATGCAGCAGTTCCGGATGTCCGCTTTCCCGAATATGAAGGATAAGGCTTGAGTTATGTGTGGCAAGATGAAAAAAGGAACCCTGGGTGCGGATCATTTTTTGCTGTTTCCGTTGTCCCTGCTAACCATAGTATCCCCGCTGTTTCCCGGTGAAGTCCCGGCTGTCGCTGAGGCAGGGCGTATTCGGGGAATGATCAGAGGTGTGGAGGCCCGGTATTCCCGATACTCCTGCTGTTCGCCCCACTTCTTGTCTGCCTGCTTCTCCAGGAGAGGTACGCCGCTTACATAGCGCAGCATAATGGTGATGAACAGGGGACCTGCCAAGTACAGAAATTCAAATGAACGAAAAAAGGCCGAAGAAGCCAGACCCATTCCCCACCAAATGAGCATTTCCCCAAAATAGTTGGGGTGTCGTGAGCGGGACCAAAGACCGCTTTGCATGAATTTCCCCGAATTGTCTGTACGGGATTTAAACGCGAATTTTTGCCGATCCGCGACCCATTCAATGACCAAGCCTGCGGCAAATACCGTCCAGCCTGCACCCAGAAGGATGAGTCCCAATGGGGAGATTATTTCAGGAGAAGGGGGCATGCTGCTTCCCGCAAGGGGGAACATTACGATCCATACAGTTAACGCCTGAAGCAGCCAGAATGAACCGAAACGGATAAAACTGTCCCGCCGGTCATCAAAGCGGTGATCCACTTTAATAAGGAGAATCCTCCGGAACAGATACCCTCCCAGTCTGAGCGCCCAGAGTATTACCAGGGCAAGGTTTACGTATTGGGCGGGATGATACAGAGGAGCTCGGAATCCCAGATAGAGGGACAGCAGAATGAAACTGAGACTGTAGGTCAGATCGGTGAACAGGTCGCTCTTGAGAAACGCGGCCATGAGAAAAAACAGTCCGTTTATTCCCAGACTGATCAGCAGAAGTTCGAAAAGCATACGACCTCCTTATTGGATGCCTCCCCGGGAAAGGGAGGCTGCAGGATCAGCTTTTCCCTTCAAACCATACTTTAGATGATTTGGCGAAAGCATCACCTTTTGCAATTCCAAGATACCAAAGAAAGGCACCAAGAATATAGGCCAGTGCAACGCCAATGGCTGCTAAAAACCACATCATATTGCCCGTCTTATAGGCTTCGGCGCTGAAATTGATGGAGAGGATGAACGGAATAGCCAGGACGAAGGTCATTCCCGATGCATAGGTGTAATCCGAGGCCACAGGGGTTTCAAACTCCGGATCCAGAACCCTCAGCAGGGCAAGGCCGGTAGAGAGTGTGCCGGTGGATACGCCGAAGATCAGCAAGGTGCGGAGGAACCGGTGGTCGCTGAAAGCCCTGGATCCCATCCAGGGAATAATGGCCAATGTCATTGCCGCTCCGGCAACTCCCACAATCAGAATGGGAAGCCAGTACTGGGCCACAATAACCAGACTGATGGCTGCTATGGAGCTTGTGACCATCAGGTCAACGGAAATTCCTGAAACCCGGTTGAGGGTGCGGGACTCCAGAATATGATCGGCCTTGAAAATTGAGAAGACTTTCCGCATGAACATCCCCATCATTGCAGAAAAGATGAAACTGATTCCCCAGAGATTGGTGGCCAGTTCGGCACCGGTATCCCCAAGCAGGCCCAGAAGAAATCCCAATCCGTGGAGGAAGAGATATGTCATGAGATAGGTGAACAGCACCGTCACAACGTTGAAGGTGAGGGTATCGATTGCCTCCGTCTGGGTTGTCTGATATGAACCCACGGGCAGCTTACTGCCTTTGGGATATATTCCGGTGCGTACATCGGGACCTTTAATGGATTTAATGTAGTCGGGGCTGATCCAGTGACGCTTCACGCCGTAGTTAATGAGAAAGATACCGCCGAAGCTTGCCAGGATAAATCCCAGGGCGGCAAATGTGAGACCCACGGATCCCGCATCTTCAATTCCGAACAGCTTCCATCCTTCACCTATGGCAAATGCCTGGCCGGGACCCTGGGCAAAGCCAAGGGGGAGCAGCAGCCCGAAACTGTGAAACAGATCGGGCATAAAGCTGTGGATGAAAATCCAGGTGAGGGTAAGGCCCAGAAGCGCCTGCATCCCGAACTGACCCAATATCCCCATTGCAGTAGCGGTGATATTCCGCCGTGCACCCTGGCGCTTAAACGGCGGCCGGAGGGTGAGGGCGATAAATGATATGCTGAGAAGGTGATATGCAAACTCTCCGAGAAAATCCTGGTTCATGCCGATATGGGGCAGCACGTAGTTGAAAAAAGGAAGGAGAATGAAGCCCGCAATAATTGAGTTGGGTATGAGAAAGCGCTGGAAAAAGCGTACCCTTGAACGGATGAAGCTTGCCAGGAGCATCGCAGCGGATATGATCCCTGCATGAATGAAGAAATCCCAGTTGAACATCATACAATACCTGCCTTTTCAGGAGAGGGGAACTGTTCCCGTTCCTATCTTTTTACTTCGGCCGGTGGAAGCGGGCTTACGATCTCCTGTTTCCGGCAGCCGTTTGAATTTTGAAAATAGATTTTTTTTAAAGTTTCAAACACGTAAACCTAACAGGTAAACACCGAAACTGTCCAGATTTTTCCGCAGCGTTGAACATGTGGCCCTTCCTTCTTTTTGCGGCAGTTTTCACACAATCATTCTGCTTCGTGATATGATCAGTGGCATGTTTCACCCCGGTATACGCATTTCCCATTTCCAGCAGCTGGATTCAACCAACGCATATGCCCTCTCCCACCTGGACGAGCTTGATCATCACGCGCTGATTATCAGCGATATTCAAACCGCCGGCCGGGGAAGAAGGCAGCGGGAATGGGATTCATCCGTGCAGGGGAATCTCTACATGACGCTTGTGGAAAAACGGACCCCCGAACATCTGAATCTTCCCAACTACACCCAGCTGATGGCGGTGTCCGTACGCTCCGCCGCCCGGAGTGCGGGCTTCGATCTTCGGATAAAGTGGCCCAATGATCTGATGCTCGGCGGAGGAAAAGCAGGGGGGATACTCAGCGAGGTCAGGTTTCGGGGGCAGCGCTTTTTGGGCCTGGTTATTGGTGTGGGGCTCAACCTGAGAAAGGCTCCGGTTCTTGAAGCCGGGAGCTTCTACCCGGCGGTGAGTTTTGCCCATACGGGAAATGGGACAATTGCCCAGGAGCCTCCCGGGCGCGATGAGTTCGCCGCCTCGGTGATGCAGGAGTACATGAAACGCTATGCTGATTTTCTGGAATCGGGGTTCGCCTCTATCGGCAGGGAGTACCGTTCGGGACTATCTGAATACCGGCGGCCGGTGTTTATCGAATCCGACGGATTCCAAGATGAGCACAGTTTTGAAGAAATTAACGATGCCGGGGAGATTGTAGTGCGCAATCCTGAAGGGGTGTTACTGAATATCCAGGCCGGTGATGTACGGTGACGGATGGGAAAATGGCCTAGGCAGCCGGAATGGGTGTATAATGGAATGGCTCTACCCGAATATTGAGTATTAAAAAATCAAAGGCGGTATGTTCCATGTCTGGAATTATGACAGGTGTGAATTTTATGTTGATTGGAATGGGGGCTGTGTTCGTTTTTTTGCTCCTGTTGGTTGGATCGATGCTGCTTCTGCAGCGTTTTGCCTCCCATGGAGGCAGGGAAGCTGAGCCTGATCTCCACAGAAGGGCAGTTGCTGCTGCGGCAGCATACCGGTTTCGAAGCAGAGGAAACAGCTAATGAAAAAGATAGATGTAATGATCACCGCATTCCGTGACGGATTTCAATCCGCCTACGGGGCGCGGGTACTCACCGATGATTTTCTTCCTGCGGTTGAAGCAACCCGAGAAGCGGGAATTACCCATTTTGAGGCCGGTGGAGGTGCCCGTTTTCAGGCGCTCTACTTTTACTGCAATGAGGACGCCTTCACAATGATGGACCGGTTCCGGGAGGCTGCGGGTCCGGAAGCGAATCTTCAGACTCTTTCCCGGGGAGTGAACGTGGTGGGCCTGGATTCACAGTCCAGCGATATCATAGAAATGCATGCACGACTTTTCAAAAAACATGGCATAACCACCATTCGGAATTTCGATGCACTGAATGATGTAAATAATCTGATTCCCTCCGGTACATTCATTCATAAAGCAGGGCTCCGACATGAAGTGGCCGTAACTCTTATGAGCCTGCCTCCCGGAACCCCCGGAGCAGATACCGCCCATACTCCAGAGTTCTACACCGCCACCCTGCAAAAGATTCTCGATTCGGGGGTTCCCTTTGACTCTGTCTGTTATAAGGATGCATCGGGAACTTCAACCCCCATGACGGTGTACCGGGCAATCCGGGAGGCAAGAAAAATTCTTCCTCCGGAAATTCCCCTCCGTTTCCACAGCCACGACACCCTGGGTACCTGTATTCCCCAATATCAGGCTGCAATTGAGGCGGGTGCTTCAGGTATTGACCTTTCCATGGCTCCGGTATCCGGAGGTACCTGCCAGAGTGATGTGATCTCTATGTGGCATGTACTGAGAGGCAGCGAGTTTGATCTGGGCATAGATATAGAAAAAATGCGGGAAGCCGAAGAAGTGTTCAAAGACTGCATGAAAGATTACTTCGTACCTCCTGAATCTAAAACCATAGAGCCCCTCATTCCATTTTCGCCCATGCCCGGAGGTGCTCTTACCGCCAACACCCAAATGCTCAGGGACAACGATATGATGGATTCATATCCCCGGATTATTGAAAAGATGCGTGAAGTGGTGAAATTGGGTGGATTCGGTACCTCGGTGACTCCGGTTTCCCAGTTTTACTTTCAACAGGCGTTTAACAATGCAATGTTCGGAGACTGGAAAAAGATTGCCCAGGGCTATGGAAAGATGGTGCTGGGGTATTTTGGTAAGACGCCGTTCCCTCCTGATCCTGATGTAATAGCCGAAGCTTCCAAGCAGCTGGGCCTGGAACCCACCACGAAAACCGTCCTGGAGTTGAACGATGAAGATCCTTCCAAAGGCCGGAAAGCAGCCAGTCTCATGCTTAAAGAAGCGGGGATCCCGGAGAGTGAGGAGAATATATTTATTGCCGCAACATGTCGGGAAAAGGGGATTCAGTATCTGAAAGGAGAGGCGGTTCTGGGAATCCGGAAGAAATCCCCGGAAGCCGGGAAGACTGACAAAGCAGATGAGCGTCCGGCAGGAGAAGCTGCCCGGCAGGTGAAGGTACATGTGGACGGGCGGGATTTCCTGGTTAACTTTTTGCCCGACGGGTCGGCCGAAATTGACGGTCAGAAATTCCGTATGGAAGTGGATCAACAATCAGTCAGCTCTGGGGACAAACCGGTTTCGGATCCCCGGGCCGGAAAAAGCCGAAACATGGAGGCTTCACGGATTGTTTCCCTGGATGCCCCCCTGACCGGTACCATCGTACGTGTGGCCAAATCCCCGGATCAGAGCGTTGCTGCGGGGGAAACCATATGTGTCCTGGAAGCCATGAAGATGGAAAATGAAGTAAAAGCGCCGGAAGACGGCGTACTGGAATCCCTGGACGTTGTGCAGGGGCAGAAGGTTGCCTCGGGAGCCCGGCTTGCCCAGATCCGCTGCAGCGCAGCGGTCGGGGGGTAGAATGGAATTTCTTCAATCGATGCAGCAGCTCTGGCAGTCCACCGGAGTTTATGGATTTCTCAATTCCGATGTACTGATTTTCGGGGTAGTTCCCGGCGAACTCATTATGATTCTTGTGGGATTTCTCCTGCTTTATCTGGGCATTGTCAAGAAATTTGAACCTCTTCTTCTACTGCCCATCGGTTTCGGAGGGATTCTTGCGAATATCCCGCTGGCGGGAATTGCAGGCCCCGGGGGTTTTTTGGGAATTATTTACGATTTTGGTGTTTCCAACGGTCTGTTCCCTCTTCTTATTTTCATGGGGGTGGGGGCTATGACAGATTTCGGTCCGCTGCTGGCACATCCGAAAACAGCTTTGCTGGGAGCGGCGGCTCAATTTGGAATTTTCTTCACGTTTATGGCGGCTCTTGGGGTATCCGACCTCTTGCCGGCGGTGGATTTCAGCATTCGTCAGGCGTCGGCAATCAGTATTATCGGCGGGGCGGACGGGCCCACGGCCATCTATGTTTCCACCAAATTAGCGCCGGAGCTATTGGGGGCTATTGCTGTGGCCGCCTATTCGTATATGGCTTTAGTTCCCATTATTCAGCCCCCCATTATGAGAGCGCTTACCACTTCACGGGAACGAAAAATCGTAATGACCCAACTTCGCCATGTCTCGAAAACAGAGAAGATCATCTTTCCCATATTGGTGCTCGGGCTGTGCATACTCTTTCTCCCGGATGCCACACCCCTTATCGGCGCATTGATGTTCGGGAACCTGGCAAGAGAGAGCGGGGTGGTTGACCGCCTCTCCGACACTATGCAGAACGCGCTGATAAACTCGGTAACCATACTGCTGGGACTGGCCGTGGGAAGCAAGCTTCAGGCAGACAAATTTCTTCTGCCGGAAACCCTGGGCATTATTGTATTGGGGCTTGTTGCATTTTCCATCGGCACTGCCGCGGGGGTATTGCTGGGTAAGCTGATGAATTTACTATCCCGTGAGCCGGTTAATCCTCTCATTGGTGCGGCGGGGGTTTCCGCGGTTCCCATGGCTGCCAGGGTTGTAAATAAAGTGGGACAGGATGAAAATCATCAGAATATGCTGCTCATGCACGCCATGGGGCCTAATGTTGCCGGTGTCATAGGATCGGCGGTAGCAGCGGGTATACTCATTGCCTTGAGCTCTCCATTGTAAGGAATGTGCCCCACACCGAATTTTATGTGACGGCTCATTATTGGCAAAATAATTCTGACTGAATTACACTCTTTTTAGGGAGATTTTGTGGCAGCTACATTATTACGTACAATACGTCTGGTACAGACCGCAGTTGACCGTTTGGAGCTACCGGTTGAGCTCAAAGATGTGGAACGTCTGGGTATTATGGTGAACAAAGCCATGTCCACCCAGGCGAGGAGCTTTCATACCGCAGAGCATGTTTTTAATCTCGCCCGGCAGGATCAGCCTCTCCAAATCCTGGCCGCGTTGTTCCACGATATAGTGTATTACAGCATCGATCAGGGCTTCATTCCGGAGATTGAAGACATACTGATCAACTATGTCTACATAGATGAGGGTGATATTGTCATTCGGGAAGATTTGAATACGGAGCAATCCTGTATTCACGGGGTATTATCAGTATTCGGTTTTCAGCCCGGCGACCACCTGCCTGCCTTCGGGGGCATGAACGAATGCTTAAGCGCCATTGTTTTGGTTCATGAGATGGAACCGTTCATGAAGCGGACAGATCTGCTCCAGGTTGTTTGCAGCATTGAAGCCACCATACCCTTTCGAAAGCCCGAGGCGAACGGGCATACTCCACCCCAGCGCCTGGCTTCCCGGGTGACCGAATTGAATGAGTCCAGACAGATGGGGTTGAGTGAAGAGAATATTACTTCCATGATTCAAAAGGCGGTGATATTCGCCAATACGGATGTGGAAAACTTTGCCGAACAGGAAGTTGCCGCATTTCTGGATAACACCTGGAAACTTCTTCCGGAAACAAACCCTTCTCTCCGGACAACCGGATTATATACTGTGAAAAATTACCGGATAGCCCTTCAGAAAATGGAAGGGTTCATGAACTTTCTGAATCCGTCAGTGATTTTCACCTCCTATAAGGGAGTTCCCAGTAGTGAGGATTTGAAGGATCTGAACTATCATGCCAAGCGGAATGTATTGGCTGCCAGGGATTATCTGGGGGTGAAGCTGTTGACCACAGGGGTTCTGGAGGCCATTGCGGAGATTTCCGGCGGAGATGTTCCCATCGCTCTGCTGATGGGAGATATTTCAGACGCCCAGAGCATCGATCATTTTGAGTCCATGCTTCCCCATTCAGAGGTTCAGAAAGGAGCTGCAATTGGTTCAACGGTCTATTCGCTTCTGGCTGAAGGAAGAAACTCCAATACCCAATTTGATCTGAACCGCAGTCCCCTTGCCAAGCATATCTATTTGCACATCGGTTCCGCTGCACTGAAGGACTATTTGGCAACGTTGAAAGAGATGTTCGACGGGGTACGGAGTCCCGAGGATTTTCTGGATGCGCTTCCTTCCAATCTGATTCTTCCGGTAATAAAGGCCTGTGCGGAAATGGCATTTACACGACGCGGTATTTTGAGCGCATTTGTGGAGTCCCGGGAAGGGGCCAAGGGCGCTGCCGGATAGATGCTCTCCCATCCGGCAATTGCCCTGCTATCCCCTGCGATGCATGAGTATCCCTGGGCTATATTAGACAGGAGTCTCACTCAGTTCTTGCTGTACACTCCATATTCAAGGGCTTCCAGTGCGCTCTCTCCATCCAGCTGAACTAGGCTTTTACTGAACAGTTCGGTATAGCTGCCGTGCAATTCCGGGGGAAGTCCGGGGTGCACCTTCTCGTTCCCGGTGTTCACCAATATGAGAAGCTCATCGTTCTGAGTTCTTCGAAGGTACCCCACCGTTCGTTCTGAATTTTCAAGACGTATCCGGCGCATATCTCCAAAGCGCAAGGCTTCTTCCTGCTGCCAGATTTCACCAAGCCGAACATAGAAGTCTCTCACTTCAGGATTAAGACTCCAATCGTAATTCCATTTGTCAAAGAATGCCCAACTATCCTCATTTCCGATTTCCTGGCCGTTATATACAAGAGGGACACCGGGCATGAACATATGTGCCACCGCCATGGCCATGGCTCCTTCCTGGGAGTCGAACAGTACGGGAGGCGGGGCGTCCCAGGCTGTTTCATCATGGTTGGTTATAAACCTGAGGTAGGATGCCCCTTCGATATTCTCCATCTGACGCTCTGCGCCGGCAACAAATATAGCGGAGCTGCCCCCTTCAGCGGTGTTTTTCAACCACCCGTAAGAGTCCCAGCTGTAGATCAACTGGTATCCTGCTTCACTGAGTGCGGGATCGTTGGTTTCACCCAGGAATAATACCGGCTTTACTTCTTTAACCCGGGGAATGCTCTCTTTCCAAAATCCCGGGGGAATCATGGAGGCGGTATCAACCCGATATCCGTCAATGTTAAATTCGGATACCCAGTATTTCATTATCCGGGTGAGCTCTTCCCGAAGTTCCTGATTGGAAAAATCCAAGTCGGCCACATCAGACCAGTCCTCCACCGGGGGCACAATGTTCCCTTCCCCGTCCCGGGTATACCATTCGGGATGCTCTTCCACCCAGGGATGATCCCAGGCGGTGTGATTTACCACCAGATCTATAATAATGTGCATATCCAGGCGGTGTACGGCATCCACCAGGGCCTGAAAATCCGCCTCGCTTCCATATGCCGGGTCCACCGTGTAGTAATCCCGGATTGAATAAGGAGAACCCAGCCTTCCCTTCCGTTCTTCCTCTCCGATGGGGTGGATGGGCATGAGCCAGATGGTTTCAACCCCCAGCTCCCGGATTTCCTCCAGCCGGGGAATGATGGCTCTGAAGGTTCCTTCCGGGGTGAAATCTCTGACGAAGAGCTCATACACAAGGCCTTCCTGAATCCATTGGGGCTCCAGATGTGTTTCCTGAACCACATCCGAGGGCCTGCTGCCCTCCACAGGGGTGGGGAGGGAATTACAGCCGATGAGCAAGAGCAGGGCCCCGGCACCGAGTATCAGCACCAAACGCCGGTGCACCGGGATGTTTCTGCCGGTATGGGGTGTATTATTATTGTTCATAATCCTTCCTTCGAGGGGGTGAATATACCGCCCGTGTCTGGCTTTTTGAATGAAAACGGGCAGCCACAGAATACCAGCTGAATTACCCATCTGCAAGCTTTCATGGAGCGCAGCTCTGATACTGCTTGACCTGGAAGGAACATTTAACTATGTATTCTGTATATGGAAGCATTGCAGCACAAGTACAAAATTATTTTCCTTTTGGGTATCGGATTACTCCTGCATCTTCAGGCTGTTTCCGCCCATCCCCATATTTGGATCGACGTGGACGCGGTTCTTGTGGAGGATCAGGAGGGACCGGAAGGGGTGCGGCTTGAGTGGCGTTTCGATGAATTTTACAGCAGCGGCTTCCTGGTGGATTTTGATGAAAACCGGGACAGGGTGTTCCAGCAGGAAGAGGCTGATGCAATCTATCGTGAGGCGTTTCTTCATTTGAAAGATGGTGGATATTTCAGTTATCTTCAACTGGACGGTGAGATGCTGGATTTTGGCCAGGCCTACGATTTTTATGTGGCATTCAGTTCCGGTCAGGTGGTGTATCAGTTTACTCTTCCGTTAAACTCTGAAGACGCCCAACGGATGAAAGAGGGGGCAGCCCTTTCGGTTACCAGTTTCGACACCACCAATTATATTGCGTTTTACATGAGTGACCCGGGAGCAACAATGGGGCGTACAGTCCGTCTTGAGATGTCTTCGGGCTATGAATACAGTACCCGAGAACTGCGCTTCGGCCGCGGCTTGGGACGGGCATTCCGCAGCAGGGGACGGCTCATTCGGGAACTCAGATAACTCAACCAGGGCGGGTTCAGCCGGGCTGCACCGGGCTGTGAGCCTGAACTTTTTCTTCATGATGTTCGTCACAGGCAAAAAACACCGCTTCACAGCTGTTGCATTGCTGGAGTGAGTGGTGTTTTAAAAATTCATCCAGATGGGGTTTTTGTGACTGGGTGATCTGGCCGGTTCCCTGGCAAAGAGGGCAGGTACTGTCCAGAGCTGCAAGCAGGGCCTGCCGAATAAACTGAGATCTGTTTGGAAGCTGTTTGATCACTTCCGCCAGATCCTCCTCAACCTTGAAACTGATAATTTCCTGTTTTTTTGACATAGTTCCTCCGGAGCATCCGCAATGTGCATAGTATTACAAAGTAATATTATACCGCCCATTCTCCTCTAAATCAATTCCCCTTCCCGGGTCAGGGTTCGGGAGCAGGGGCCGGTATAGGGTTCAGGAACAGAGCACGGGACAGAATTCCGAAGCCGAGGGCGGGTCTGGGTTTCACAGCAGGGGCCGGGCTATCGGAACAGATGAACTATTTCATCCGGTTCAAGATAGGTATCTCTGTGTAAACTCTTCAAAGATGCTTCTCTCTGGGCTTTCAGCCGGTCATTCAGGCTTGGCTTATCAACCTCATAAAATATCCCGCTGTAAAGAGGCTCCCGGGAGTAGGCCATTCGGAATGCCTCCATCCTGTCGTTCCGGGGGTGACTCTCCGGGAGTTCCTCCCAACCGGTTTTCAAGTGTCCCCAGGGCATAGCCTGATAGGTAACACAGGGACTTACAATATGAACTATGCTCATACCTTTGTGTTCAATGGCACGGAGCATAACTTCAAGCATCTGCTTCTGATTCAGAGCCTGTACCCTGGCAATGAAAGAAATATCATAGGAAAGAAACATGGGAATAGGCTCCAGCGGATCATCCTGGGGTCCGAAGGGGGAAGTCTTGGTGCGGAAGTCCAGATCGGTTGTTGGAGATGTCTGGCCTTTGGTAAGTCCGTATATATTGTTATCCATGAGAATGTAGGTGATATCCACATTCTTCCGGGCGGCGTGTACGATGTGCCCCCCGCCTATGCTCAGACCGTCCCCGTCTCCGCCCACTGCGAAGACAGTCAGATCGGGTCGTGCCGCCTTAATGCCGCAGGCAGTGGGGAGCGCTCTGCCGTGGGTGCCGTGCAGACCATATACGTTGAAATAATGGCTGAATCTCCCCGAACATCCGATTCCCGAGACCATGGCCACATTCTCTCTCTGTATTTCCAAAGATTTCATGGCTTTGAGCAGGGAGTTATAGACCGCGTAGTCACCGCAGCCCGGGCACCATATAGGTTTAACATTGGGCTTCTTGTACCAGTTTCCAGCGGTTTCAGGGTTGGGTGATTGCTTCTTCATCTGCGATCCTCGCTACTTTTTCTATGCTTCTGAAAATTTCTTCGGGATTAAAGGGAATCCCCTGAGATTTATGCACTTCTATGGGCTTCACCCGGAATCTGGCGGTGATGAGGTGTGCGAACTGCCCGGTAATGTTTTCCTCCACGATGATTAAGTATTTCAGATGCATGAGAAATCTGCCGATTTGCCGCTCCGGGAGGGGAGAAATGGTATGGGGGTGGAGATGCCGTACCACAATTCCCTGTTCAAGTGCCATGTATCGGGCTTCGCGGATTGCACCTTCTGTGGACCCCCATCCGATAATGCCGATTTCCGCATAGGGGTCGCCGTAAATTTCCAGGGGGTTTTTTTCCAAATCTCTGCTGATGCTGAAGTGTTTCCTTTTGCGCCGGAGGCTCATTTTCAGGTGGTTTCCCGGTGTCTGGTCGGCGCTGCCGTATTCATCGTGCTCCAGCCCGGTTGCAAGATATTCCCCTCCGGGAGTTCCCGGGCGGGACATGGCTGCAACACCGTCTTTGCTGTCCTCATAACGGCGGTAATCTGTCAGCTCATCTTCCAGGGGAGCCAATCGGGATACAATCTCCACCACGTCTGCTTTGGGAACCTTGAAATGCTTCCTGAGATTGCTGTTATCAATAAAATTAAAGCGGTTGAAATCGGGCATTTTCACCGTAGCTTTCCGGTAGCCGATTGACTGATCCAGAAGCACGATGACCGGCAATTGGTACCGTTCTGCCAGATTGAAGGCCCGAATGGTCTGATAAAAGCTGTCCTCCACAGATGTGGGTGCCAGGATAATTCTGGGACTCTCCCCGGCTCCCCCGTACACTGCAAATTTCAGATCAGACTGCTCCGTTTTGGTGGGGAGTCCGGTGCTCGGCCCTCCCCGCTGAACATCTACGATCACCAGCGGGGTTTCCAGCATGGATCCCAAACTCATCTGCTCGGCCATAAGCTGGAGGCCCGGGCCGCTGGTGGGGGTGATCACTTTCTCGCCGGCGAAGGACGCACCGATGATCGCCGATATGCTGGCAATCTCATCTTCCATCTGAAGGGCTGTGCCCCCCACAAGCGGCATGAGGCGGTAAAGGGTTTCAAAAATTGATGTTGATGGGGTTATTGGATACCCGGCTACGAAACGACAGCCTGCGGTAATGGCCCCCAAAGCGACCGCCTCGTTCCCCGAGAGAAACATGTAATGCTCTTTTGCCGGGGGACCGGATGCCAGGGAGAAGCGGGGGCTAATGGCTTGTTCCCTGCCGTATCCGTATCCTGCGTCCAGGGCCAGGAAGTTTTTTTCCAGGAGACCCTGTCCTTTTTTATTAAACCGGTCTTCTAGAAGCTTCCGGGATACCTCCGGCTCCACCCCGAATAAATGCCCTAAAACTCCCAGGGCTACCGCATTCTTGGTGCGCAGCGAATTACTGCTGCTTTTTGCCAGTTCGGTAAAGGGCAGGGGAATTCGTTCATAGTTTCCCCGGGACTCAGGCTCAACCTCCCGGGGATCATAAAACAGTACCCCGCCGTCCTTGATATCTTCGATGCTCCGGTCATAGCCTCTCTGGTTAAAGGCGATCAGATAATCTACCTTGCTGCCCAGGGAATAGATGGTGTTATCCCTGACCCTGATCTGAATCATCGAGTATCCGCCTTTCATCTCCGCAGGATAGGTGATGAAGGTGAACACATGATACAGGGTTCTGGAAGCCGCCCGGGCAAAGAGCTCACCGCAGCTAATCACCCCTTCGCCTGCTTCTCCCGCAACCCGGATAATAAAATCCACATTGGAAACAAAGTCCTGCCTGTCCATTGCAAGCCTCCTGGTACACCTATAATCATATGCGGGAATTTCAGGATGTAAAGGAAAATTTCAATATATTGAACAATGAGCAGTTTCCTTCCCATTAATGCCTTGACCCCCGGCCGGAGGCCCCATAGGATGGGCTGTATATGAAAAGAAATATTCTCATAACCGGCAGCGGGGGAACCCTGGCCCCCCGGGTCATCCGCAGTTTCACCAGATCCGGATGGCAGTGGAGCCCATGGGACCGAAACCTGGCAGATCCAGATGACCGGGATGCCTGTGTCAGTTATTTCCGCCGTGTACGGCCTGACGCCCTGCTGCATCTGGGAATGGGGCATGAAAACTGGGCCGGTCTGCTGGCAGGATTGGCCTCAGATGCGGGGATTCCGTTTGCTTTCACAAGTTCCGTGATGGTGTTCGGTAATCACATGCAGGGTCCCTTCGAGCCTGACCGTGAGCCCGAGCCCGCCGATGATTACGGGGCCTACAAGCTTCGCTGTGAACATGCCGTTCTACGGGAGAATCCCCGGGGGCTGATCATCCGTATGGGCTGGCAATTCGATGAAACAAGCGGTGGAAATAATATGTTCGCCCAGCTTTCCACCCAGGCGGAGAAACAGGGCTTTATATCCGCATCCAAAAAATGGATACCGGCCTGTTCCCATATGAGTGACAGCGGAGAATGGATACGGGATCTGATGCTTCAGGGTGCAGAGGGGGTGTATCATCTGGATGGAAACAGCGGTGAGGCTGAGAGTTTCTATGATATGCTGGTGAAGATACGGGAACTGCTGGATCTTCCCTGGGAGTTGAAAGAAGACAATTCCTTTGTATTTGATCAGCGGATGCCCGATGAACGCTGCCGGCCGATCTCAATACCGGCTCGTTTGAGCCGATCCCGATCTATATGATTTCCCCGAAGCGCTCTCCGGCGTTAGAATCTGAAGCCGTATCGAATGAAGCTGCCCCGGGATGTAATTTGAGCGAGAACAGAAGCCTCCTGGTATTGTGACCAGTAGAGGTACGCCGTCCTTTCCCGGTAATACCGCTCCTTCAGTTTTTCCAGCAGTGCCATCCTCAGCGCCCAGTTTTCTGCTTCGCTGCCGCTGAAGTCCGCTGCTTCAAAGGATATATGCTCCTTTTCAAGCCATGTTCCCGGGAGGGTGTCTCCGGGCGTCAAAAGAGGAGCTGCATTGCTGTTTTCCGGACGGTACTCGGAATAGACGATGAGCCGCTCTCCCGTGCCGCTATGCTCCCGGATTTGTTCCAGAAGGGCGGCCGGATTGCGGCTGAAATAGAGAGAGTCGATGGACAGGATTGAACGGTATTCCAGATCCAGGGTTTCCAGGGCTTCCATGTCATGAAGGTACGCTCCGCCTTTTAGTCTACCGGATGCCCAGCGGACCGCTTCCTCGCTGTAGTCAACACCAGTTATATGCGATGAGCTGAGCTGCTCCAGGAGCTCTCCCTGGCGGCCGTTTCCGCAGCCCAGATCCAGTACGGGAGAATGCATATCAGCCAACTGACCTGCGACCCAGCTTCGCTGGCTGTGGTCACAAAGCCCGATGAAACCGCCCTCTTCATACATTCCTGAGCGCAGCGCCTCGTCTGCCTTGCTCAATTTGCTGAGAGCAGAGCCGGCCTTGAACTCAAACTCCACCCTGTGACGCATTACCCGGTTAAGATTTTTTTCGGGGATTTTGAAGCAATCTCCCTGTTCAATTATCAGCCCCTTCTCTCGGAGCTTGCCTAATTGCTGGCGGATTTCAGATGAAAGGACCGCCGGCATATTGTGCTCTCCGGGAAAAAACTTGTCGGCTTCCTGAAACAGCAGCTCCATGGTCACTTCCTGCCGGGCGGCATATTGGAGGAGGAAGATTATGAGGAGCAGCTTGTCCGGATTCACTGAAGAGCCAGCCTGTTAAGAAGGGGAGCGGCATAAAGCCGCAGGAGGGCGCTTCGGATATGCAGGTCATGATGCTGGAGCTTTTCCAACAGCCAACCTGCACCTTCCCGTATGCTGAGAGTATGGAATGAAGCAGCTGAAGTGGGCTTTATATGCTCAAGGAGTTCTGCGGCCACCGCATTGGATTCCCAGATCCGTGTGCCCTGAATAATGCTCCGATCCAGGCTTCGCACCAATTCTCCCCGTTTCGCCCCCTGAATTCTTGAAGACACATGAATATGGATGCGCCGTTTTCTGTCTTTCAGCTCTCTGAGTACCTGGCTCTTATCCCGGTCCGGGGAGCTGCTGTCGAGAATTCCCAGGTGATCCTTCACCAGAAGATCATCCAGGGGAATTTCTTCATAGCTCATGCTTACCGGAATAATAGGAATTTCACTGCTCAATTCCTCCCAGGATTTTTCCCGGTGGGCCATTTTGATCATGGCCAGAACGGCAGAGTCTGTGCGGTCATTGCCGTCTTTTGCTCTACCGTTTCTCTGGGCAATCCATACATGCTTGCCCGATTCCACCAGTTTCCGAATATATCGGGAGAGTTTTTCCGCTTCCTCAAGTTTTTCATCCGGGTCGGAAAGATTCCTCTTCACGATGAACCCACGGTTCAGGCGAATTAGATGCCCCAGCCACGGAGTGTTCATGAGATTATCCCCTGCTGCATTGAATGCTGTGGTGCCCATCTCGGAATTCAGCATGTAGTTGAAGAGCATGGGATCAAGGGAGGTGCTTCTGTGGTTGGAGATGAAAATTGCCCCTCGTTTTTTCCTGCCCCTGCCCCCCGGGAGATGTTCCTCTCCGCTCCAGCTGACTCCCCTGGTGGTTTTGCGGATGAGGTAGCCAACAAGTCTGATCATGAGCCGACGGAACTGGCCGATTCTCCGTATCCGGAAGATTCTCCGGCGAAGCCTTCTGAAACGTCCCTTCATGCCGCCGATCATTCCGCTGAATCCTGGATCACGGAGCATCTGCCGCCAGCCTTCCCGGAACTGACTGTCTGAGTATGCCTGTATATCTGAAAACTCTTTCATGGTAACCTCTGTTTAATGGGTAAAACTGAACCCTGTTCAATCAAGAACACTATACCCCGGGCAGGGTGGATCTTCAATGCCGCGCCCCTGTGTATCAGCTAATATGAAGCAGCAGCATGTATATTCCTGTGCCTCCGAAAATACTCAATAGGGGATGACGGGTGGCCAGATGGATGAGGGCGGTGACTGCCACTGATACCCATGGAATAAGTATTTCCCGGGAGAGAATAGCTCCCTCCAGCGGAAGGCTGGTGAACACCAGAACTACCATCACCGCAGCAGGAATCCTTCTGGCACGTTTCACAAAACCCGGGTGGGGAATACCACGGTGGAAGATCAGAAAAGGAAGCGCCCGGGTGATTATTGTTGCCAGGGCCATGGCAAAAGTGGCACTCAGCAGATAGATATTCATGAGTCACCCCCCTCTCCGTTTTCTCCAGGCTGGGGAGAATCACCTGCAGAATCACCCTTTGAATTATTTGATGAATCATCCACCGGCAGAAGCATCGCTGCAAGGGCGGAGAGAACGATTGCCGGCAGCAGCAGCTGTTCCCGGATATTGAGCAGATAGAGAAGCACGGAGATGCCCAGAGCAATAACGAAGGGGGCGGCTTTTCGCATGCTCTTAATCTGTTCGATGAGCAGGACGGTGAACAGGGCCGTCATGGAAAACTCTATACCCGGTGCGTCGTAGGGGAGTAAACGGCCTATGAGGGCGCCCATCACAGAACCCAGAACCCAGTAGGAGTGGTTCAGCAGGGTGATATAAAAATCGAACAATTCGGGATCAGAGCCCTCCGGGGCGTCAATACCGGTGAGCAGCCCGTAGGTCTCATCGGTTAACCCGAAAACAATATATGCCTTGAAGCGCCGGAACAGCTGAAACCGTTCCAACAGGGACAGACCGTACACCATATGCCGTGCATTGATCAGAAACACGGCAATACCGATTTCCACCGGAGAACTGCCGCTGCTTATCAATCCCACGGCCAGAAACTGTGCCGCTCCGGCGTAAACGGTCATGCTGATGATAAATGCCCAAATCCAGTGAACGCCGGAGTTTACCAGGAGAAAGCCGAATGCTACGCCGATACTCATGTATCCGAAAAATACCGGCAATGAGCTGCGTAATGCCGATGTGAAGGTACGAAGATGCCGATCCATTCCTTCATTGTACCCATTGCCCGGAAAAGCGTACAGATACGGTACAGATTTCAGGATGCCAATTAGCGGTTGTCATTTCCCCGAAAGGGCTCCATACTACCTGTAGCGCCGGAATATGAACAAATTTGAATATGCATTTCCTGCGGAATTCCGGAACAGCGTCTGCAGGGTTTTCAGGAAGAAGATAAGTAAGAGGACTATTATGGAATTGAACAAGAGAACCATTCCCCAGCAGTTGATGATCAGTGCCGATACCTGGCCGTCGGCGGTTGCCCAATACAGCAAGGATGACGAGGGAAATTTCCAGCCCACCACCTATCCCCAGCTGGTTGAACAGATGTTCATTGCTGCCTCAGGCTTTCTGGAGCATGGCATTGTACGGGACGATCTGGTTGGCCTTATTTCGGAGAACCGGAAAGAATGGCTCCTTGCGGACCTGGGCCTCCAGGCACTGGGTGCTGCGGATGTTCCCAGGGGAAACGACACCATGCCCGGAGAATTGGTGTATATTCTTAAAACAGTGGAAGCAAAGTCCTCGGTGTTTGAGAATATTACCCAGATGAAGAAGGTGCTTGACCGGAAAAAGGAAGTTCCACAGCTGAAAAACTGGATTCTTTTTGATGAGCCGGGAGCAGATGCGAAGGAAACCCTCCAGGATATAGAAGCCCATCTTCCCCGGGGAGGGAAACTGATACTCTTTTCAACCATTTTGGAGAGCGGTAAAGAACATCTTTCCAAGCACCGGGAGGCAATTAAAACCAGCATCGACTCAGGAAAACCGGAGGATCTGGCCACCATCATTTTTACTTCCGGTACCACCGGTGAACCCAAGGGTGTGATGATCAGTCATTGGAATTTTTTGGTTCAAGCTCTCTATATAGATAATAAAATTGATATTTCCGCCGGAGATATTTGGCTTTGCGTACTCCCGGTATGGCATAGCTTCGAGCGGGTAATGCAGTACATATCTGTGGCCAACGGTTCGGCTCTTGCCTATTCCAAACCGGTGGGACCTATAATGCTTGCGGATTTTGCCAAGGTGCGTCCCACTTGGATGGCGTCTGTTCCACGAATCTGGGAAAGCCTTCAGGCAGGCATATATAAGAACCTGAGAGCCAAGGGCGGGGTCAGCTGGGCGCTATTCCGCTTCTTTGTCGCTGTCGGCGGGGCATACAAGCATCAGGAAGCCAAACTCAGAGGGTGGCTTCCCAACTTTTCCGGACGCAGCCGTGTGCTGGATATTGCCGCATCGCTGATTCCCTGGCTTCTTCTGCTCCCCCTCCATGCTCTGGGCAGTGCGCTGGTGTTCGGGAAGATCCGCGCCAAGCTCGGCGGCCGCTTCGTTGCGGGAATTAGCGGCGGCGGCGCCCTGCCGGCTCATATTGATAAATTCTTCTCTGCGGCGGGAATTCTCCTTCTGGAGGGTTACGGTCTCACTGAAACCAGCCCGGTAATATCCGTAAGGACCCAATGGTCTCCGGTACAGGGAACCATCGGTTCTCCCCTGCGATACACTGAAGCCCAGGTACGGGATGAAAACGGAAAGGTTCTGCCTCCCGGACACAAGGGCGTACTCTGGGTCCGGGGTATGCAACGGATGATCGGATACTATAAACGCCCGGATCTCACCGAACAGATGATCGACGGCGAGAACTGGCTCAACACCGGAGATCTGGCGGAGATGACCCATAACGGAGAAATTGCAATCCGGGGAAGAGCCAAGGATACCATTGTGCTCCTGGGCGGGGAAAATATCGAACCTACTCCCATTGAAGCGAAACTCCGCTCCAGCAGCTACATAGATTTTGCCGTAGTCGTTGGCCAGGATCAGAAGTTTCTCGCCGCACTCATTGTTCCCAACCGGGAAAACGTTTTGGATTGGGCGGGAGAACAGGGAATACCCAGCGATGATTGGGAATCTTTCATTACCGGCGATGCGGTACGATCTCTTATCAAATATGAAATTGCCGAGGCAGTAAACGCGAAGAACGGCTTCAGGACATGGGAACAGATCAGCAGATTTACCGTCCTTTCGGGAAGCTTTGAAGTGGGAAAAGAGCTTTCCGGCAAACAGGACCTGAAACGCCATTATATTTCCGATACCTACGCAAAGGAAATCCGGAAGCTTTTCACCTAATAATCCCCCTGTCCCGGGTGCCGCCGCGGTACTGACGGCTTTCCCGGGCCGAAGGCTGGAAGATACAGGCAGGCAACATGGAGCAGAGCATACATATCGGAAAACGGGCCTTTCTCGTATCCTTTGCAGCCCTGTTCACCATTATGATTGTGGCGGGGCTGCTCTCCAGAGTGATTGAGCCGGGGAGCTATGCCACAGTGGTGGAGAACGGCCGTGAGGTGCTGGTGCCCGGGAGCTATGAAACGGGAGATGTGGAAGCTCTGCCCTTTCTGAAATGGCTTGCGGCTCCCGTTCTGGTACTCTTCAGCGATGACTCTCTGATTATTTTGGTTATTATCGCATTTATATGTATTGTCAGCGGAGCCATCACCGTTTTTCAAAATACCGGAATTATCCCCCGTTTAATCCACGAAAGCGTCCAGCGATTCAGGAGCCGCCCGAGAATGCTGGTGGCAGTACTGGTTCTGCTTTTTATGGCCTTCGGTGCTTTTATGGGAATTTTCGAGGAGGTGGTTCTTCTCGTTCCCATTGCCATATCCATAGCTCTCTCCATGGGCTGGGACCGCTTTACGGGCTTGGCCATCAGTATTCTCGCCGCCGGATTCGGTTTCAGCGCGGCGGTGTCCAATCCTTTCAGCATTGGTGTAGCCCAGCAGATTGCCGGTCTTCCCCTCTTTTCCGGCGCCGGGCTCCGGCTGATCATTTTTGCCCTGACGTATCTGTTTCTCCTGTTGTTCATTTTCCGGTATATCCGACGGTTCGGCTCGAATCCTCCCAGGGAGAAAGGAACTCCTCTTTCCCAATACGGGCACTCCGGGGAAGGAGTAGGCGAAGAAGCAGCTCCCCGTCCTCCGCTGCCCAAGCCCGCCGCCTACCGGGCATTTATGCTTTCCTTGCTCCTTATACTCGCATACATTCTTTCAGCTTCTATGGTTCCCGGTTTGTCAGACTACAGCATGCCGGTGATTGCGGGGGTGTTTTTCTTTTCCGCATGGATTAGCGGGTTGCTGGGGGGATTTTCCCTGAAACAGTTGGGAGCGTACTTCGGCCGGGGCATTCTTGCAGTGCTGCCCGGTGTGATTCTCATTCTTATGGCTGCCAGTGTAAAATACATTATTGTTGAAGCCGGGGTGCTTCACAGTATTTTGTACCGTGCTTCTCAAATCATTCAGGGGCAGAACGACTTTTTTGCGTTGGCAGCAATATATCTTCTGGTATTTATTCTGAATCTGTTTGTCGGCTCCGCTTCAGCAAAGGCTCTGCTGGTAATGCCGGTTATTGCGCCTCTTGCGGATATTTTAGGGTTCACCCGTCAGACCGCGGTCCTGGCCTTTTCCTTCGGGGACGGATTCAGCAATCTGCTTTTCCCCACCAATGCGGTTCTCCTCATATCCCTGGGAATTTCCGGAGTCTCCTATTACCGGTGGCTCAAGTTTATTCTCCCCGTTCAGGCGCTAATGTTTATTCTCTCTCTGGGGTATTTGTATGTTGCATATGCAATAGGATACGGACCCTTCTGACAATGGGGGGCGCTGCCCACTCCTGGGCAACTTAGTTCACACCCAGCAAAGCCGCCGGATCTGTCCGGAGAAAAATCTCATCTACAAAACGACTGTATGCTTCTGCAGAGGGGTGCAATCCGTCAACCGCGACCAGCGCGGGATTGGTAATTCCCTCTCTTGTTATGTGGGTGATATTGACGAAGGGGATTTCCTGCTGCCGACAGTAATTTTCCATCCAGCTGTTATATTCGTCGATTTCTCTCTGTATTTCCGCCCGTTCGGCCGTGCTGAGCATCCCTCCATAGGGTGTATAGCTGTAATCCGGAATTGACAAGACCAATATATCCCCTCCGGAGCTGTAGCGCTGGGCCAGGGCGATAAGCCGTGGAACGTCCTCCCGGTATGTGGAAAAGCTCAATCCCCGGAATTGATTATTCACCCCGATTAGAAGGCTTACCATATCGTAGCTTTCCTCGGGAGGACTTTCAGTTAAACTACTGAGGAGATCGGCGGTGGTCCAGCCGGTGCGGGCCCGGTACTCAACGGAGATTTCGGTGTGGGGATATTGTTCTTCCAGTTCCCGGGCGAGAATTGCGGGCCAGCGATCTCCTGCTTCCACCGACTCACCTATTGTGTAGCTGTCTCCCAACGCCAAGTAGCTTGCAGCAGGTTCACCGGGAATGAGCGGGGGTTGTGAACTGCATGCGGAAAAGAAGAACAATGTCAGGATAATACCCGGAAATATCAGCCCCGAAGGACTTAGCAAACGGGGAATCCCCCAAGCGCCGGAGTTGGGTGTAATGCTGGGTCTCAGAAAGGAATCGATGTTTTCATACATGCCTGCCATGTGGAAAATATATTCACTCCAGATGCAAACAGAAAGAAAAATCTGCATTTTGCGGCTGTTTACAGATTGCGGTGGATACAGGGTCATGCTACAGTTTAATTATCTTAATTTCCGGAGGTGCAACATGCAGAATACTATTCAAATTTTCCATAATTACACGCATGGTCCAGAATCAATCTCCGGAATTTCTGTATAAGAACGCATCTATAGTAAATAACCCTTCTATAGTAAATAACATCACCACAGATTCCTTTCTCACCGATTCCGTTCAAATTAATTCCTGTTAGGTAGATTCCGTACAATGGGATATTCACTCCGATCAGCATTGCCAGCTGTTCCAGGGGCCCTGCCATGCGTCGGCATCGGATTTCAATTCTCCATCTCCGGGGTGTTGAAATATTCTTTTTGCTCAGGGAACGGCAACAATTCCCGGGCGACCGAATAATTAACAGGACCATATGGTACATAAATTTTTATATTCCTGGGGATGGACCAGGGAACGTGAACACGATTGGATGAACCGGGTAGAGAAATTCGGGGAGGAGAGCTCTCCCATGTTTCCTGCGCGAGTTATTGGACAGGAGCACCATGTATATTTCCTTGGGACGGGAAAGGACGGTGCTCAGGATGGCGGCATCCACTGTAATGCAGGATCACCGGGTTTGGAAAGAGCCCGCATTTCCGGTCATTTTGAATCCGGAATTTCCACTCCCGCCGAGTATCCTGCGGTGGGCGACTGGGTAGCGGCCCGGCATGAGCAGGGGGAGACTATAATTGAATCCATACTCCCCCGAGGAAGCGGCCTCCAGCGCTGGGCTGCGGGTCGAAAGACTGAGCAGCAGTGGATGGTGAGTAATCTTGACTATTTGCTGCTGGTATTCGCATTGGATGGGGGCAGGAATTTTCTGGAGTCCATGCTTGAGCGCAGTCTCACCGTTGCCTGGAACTCCGGTGCCAAACCTATCATAGTTCTGAATAAACTGGATTCTGCGGCAACTGAGCACGCCCGTACCACCATTGCAATGGCGGAGGAACTGGCCTTCGGTGTTCCCGTATGCGCCGTAAGTGCCCATAGCGGAGAAGGTATAGCCGAACTCATCCAACTGGTGAAAAACGGGGGAACGGAGCGGGCGTTGACCATGGCCATGCTGGGAAAAAGCGGAGTAGGAAAGTCCGCAATTGTGAATTCCCTTCAGTGCAAAACGGGCATCAAGAATGAGGATGGTTCAATTGCCCGGGAGGGGCGTCAGCGCCGGGGTGATCTGCAGGGGCGTCATACAACCAGTTCAAGCAGAATTTATTCGGTGGGAAACGGACTGCTGCTTGCAGATCTGCCCGGACTTCGGGAGCTGAAGATTTGGGGAGAGGAGGAGCAGCTTGATCACAGCTTTCCCGATATTCATGAGCTGGCCGAAGATTGTCGTTTCCGGGACTGCAGGCACGAACATGAGCCCGGGTGCGCGGTTAAACAGGCAATAAGGGAAGGTAGACTCAGCGAACGGCGATTTAAATCCTATCTGAAACTGCTTAGGGAACTGGCGTATCTTGAGCGGCGCAGGTTGCAGGAAGCCCGCAAGGGAGAAAAACGATAATCACGTTGCACCTCATACCTGCGAGTGTCTATGGAAGGCCTTATACAACAAGTTACTATTGCCCGTTGCACCCCGTACCTGCGGGGTGTACACTTGTACCGCGATGCAAAACATTTATAACCCCGCCACCGGTGAAGTGGTGTGCGAACAAAAACGGGATGATCCCTCCACTCTTCCGGATCTTGTCGCCAAGGCGGCTTCAGCCCAGAAAACCTGGAAGCAGGAACCGATTTCCCGGCGGAAGAAGCTGCTCGGGAAGGTTTCTCGGATTATTTCCGATCATGCCGAAGAACTTGCCTCCATGATCAGTGTGCTCACCGGTAAAACAGAAGTGGACGCCCTTGCCACAGAGGTTCTGCCTTCGGTCATATCAGCTTCCTATTACGGCCGGAGTGCCGCCGCAGCACTTGCACCCCGCCCCCTGACCGGCAGCAGTATTCTCTTTTTTAATAAGCGGTCACGGCTCATACGGGAGCCGCTGGGTGTGGTGGGGATTATCAGCCCCTGGAATTATCCTTTTTCCATTCCGTTTCAGGAGGTTGCAAGCGCCCTGATGGCGGGAAATGGAGTGGTCCTCAAGCTGGCCAGCCAGTGTCAGCCTCTTGGGGAAATGATGAAGGGCTACTTTACAGATGCAGGGCTTAATCCTGACCTCCTTCAGCTGTCCCATGTCCCGGGTTCCAAGGCCGGGAGCGGGTTTATTCATTCGGGAATTCAGAAACTGTTCTTCACCGGATCGGTGGAGGTGGGGAAGAAGCTGGCACAGGAAGCGGGTAGCATTCTGCTTCCCGTCTCCCTGGAACTTGGAGGAAACGATGCGATGATCGTCTGTTCAGACGCCAACATTGAGCGGGCGGTGAACGGCGCGATGTGGGCGGGGCTTTCCAATTGCGGTCAATCCTGCGGCGGGGTGGAGCGTATCTATGTTCATGAATCGGTCTATGGGGAGTTCCGTGAACTCCTGTCCCGGAAAATACGCGGTCTGAGGCACGCTGGGGCGGATTCTCAGAAACATCCGGAAAAGAAAGGTTCCAAAGATTTCGATCTTGGCAGCCTCACCACAGAAAGCCAACGAAATTCAGTTTCGGCCCAAATTCGGGATGCGCTGAGCAAGGGGGCGGCGGTGCTGTGCAGCTCCGTTCCCGGCGGTGAAGCATATCATGAGCAATCCCCCAGTCTCCCCGGCTTCGCTCATCCGGTGGTTGTTCTTGAAAATGTTGATATGTCCATGGATATACAGAAGCATGAAAGTTTCGGTCCGGTTCTCACCCTTACCCCGTTTTCCACAGACCGGCAAGCACTGGAGTACGCAAACGACAGCTATCTTGGGCTTACCGCATCGCTATGGACCCGGAGCAGATCCAGGAAAACCTTTTTTCTCCGCGAGCTGGAAGCGGGAGCGGTTACGGTGAACGACCATCTTATGAGTCACGGCATGCCGGAAACCCCATGGGGCGGCTATAAACAGTCGGCGCTGGGGCGAAGCCATTCGTTTCTCGGTTTTGAAGAGATGACCCAGCCCAAGGTGATTGTGCAGGATTTTCTGGACTTTGCACCCCGGCAGATGTGGTGGTACCCATACGGCGGCAAACTCTACGACGGTCTGCTTGCGGCAATTCGAGTCATTAAGGGTCCACGGAGGTTGTTTTTTTCAGTATCTTTACTGAGAACATTCATGCGGATGTTCAGAAAGGAGGACAAATGAAACGGCTGATTATCCTGTTGCTGCTGCTGTCCCTTGCATGGGGAGGAGTGTCAGCTCAGAGTTCCGGAAACGGCGACCAGTCCCGGGAAGGGGATATGAATCTTGCCAGATTTATCCGCAGCAATAATATTCACCGTATCGGCGGATATGCTTCACTGGGGCTGATGACTGCCACAGGAGTAACCGGTTTGCTGGGCTGGGAAGGTCATCCGTATCTGGGATACGCAAGTCTCGGATCGGCGGCCCTGAGCAGCATCGCGGGAACCATTGCCTATTCGGATCGGATTGAGCGGGTATGGCCCCATATGCTCTTCAATGCCCTTGGAGTTACCGGACTCTTTTTAAACGCTTTCGTCCTGGAGCCGGGCAGTATAGAGCACCGTATTAGCGGAGCTGCAGCCATGGGCAGTTTCGCCGCCGGGTATATCAGTATCATTTTGATTACCCGCTGAAAACAACCTTTTCGCCTGCATGCTTCCGGGGCTGTTGGCGTAGATCCTTGAAAATTCCCCGGTATGGAGGAATACATGAAACAAGAGAAAGACATGAAACAATTTGTGAAAAATATGGGACAGACCGACAGAACCCTGAGAATGATCATCGGAATAGCGCTTTTGGCCGCAGGCATTGCACTTCAAATCCTCAGCGGAGGATGGTGGTGGCTTGCCATACCCGGCGTTGTTCTCATGATCACTTCTGCGGCGGCAAGATGTCCCATGTATATTCCATTTGGAATAAATACCCGCAAACCGTCCCAATAGGCCGGAGGCTGGCATTCCCCTATGATAGATATTACCACTCCAGCGTTGCTGTTCCCGGCGCTTTCTCTGCTTCTTTTGGCCTATACCAACCGGTTCATCACCCTTGCAAACCTCATCCGGCATCTGCACCGGGAATCCCGTGAGGAGGGAGAGGAACATGTGAATATGGTCTTCAGCCAGATCAGAAATCTTCAACGCCGTATTTTTTTAATTAAAATTATGCAGATGTTCGGGGTATTATCGCTGTTACTCTGCGTGGTAACCATGTTTCTTCTTTTTTTCTCGGTGCGGCCGGTTGCAGAAGTGGTGTTTGCCCTCAGTCTTATCTCCATGATCACCAGCCTGGGCTACTCTCTGGCTGAACTGAGAATATCTGTTACCGCTCTGAATCTCCAGCTTTCCGACTTGGAGGACGGTTGTGCCGATCATCCCTGATCTGCCTAGCAGTTCTCCCCGGTCTTTACCTGCTACATGGGTAGAAGGAGACCTGTAAGGATTACAGCCGCCACAAGCAGCGGCGGCGGAACTTTGGTGAACCCCAGAATTAGAACCGAAATGAGGCTTACCCCCGCAGCGATAAGGTCGGAACTACCGGCGATAATCAGCCTTGGTGCAGCGGATGCCAGCAGCCCGCCGGCGGCTGCGGAAATTCCGGTAACCGAGAGGGCAAGGGCCCGTATCCCTTTCAAATCTTCCCAGAGGGGATAGACGAAGAATATCAGCAGCAGACCGGGGAGAAAAATTCCGGTTGCCGAAACGATAATCCCCAGCAGCTGCTGCAGGACCGGTGCGGATCTCATTGCCAACCCGCCGGCAAAGGCGGTGAAGCTGAACATGGGGCCGGGAAGTCCCTGTACCAATCCGTAGCCCGCTAAAAATTCCTGGCTGCTCAGGTACTGTCGAAGTTCAACCAGCTCGCTGTACATCATCGGAACAATCACCTGTCCTCCGCCGAATACCAAATATCCGTATCGGAAAAAGCTCTCAAAGAGAACAATCAGGGGAGAATCGCTGAGAACGGTGAGGGCCGGATTAATACCGGCTATGATCAGCACCAGAGCGGGTAGACTCCAACGGGGCTTGACCCGTACCGGATTCCAAAGATTCCGGTCCCAGTTCCGTAAAATTTCAGCCCCTCCTCCGGCCAAAAGTACCAGGGGAAAAATCCATGGCATGGAGAAGAAAAAAGTGATGGCGGCACTGGCAGCAAAAATTATTCCGGTAAATAGATCTTTTATTACCTTACGGCCTATTCTGAATGCGGCAACGATGATGAAGCCCAGAGCCATAGGGCCAATATAGCGCAGTCCCCTTTGAACCGGCTCATATGATTCCACCGATGCATATACAAAACTCAACCCACCCATTGCAGTCAGAATGGGAAACGCCCACACAAGCAGGGTGAGTACCGCAAGAAACCAGCCTCCCTGCTTATAGCCAATAGAGACGATGGTTTGGGTGCTTGTTGGGCCGGGAAGCATGCTGCAGAGCCCAAGAAGCTCCATCAGCTCCTCATCTGTTACATAGCCCCGGCGTTTCACCAGTATCTGTTCAAACACGGAAATATGGCTTTGAGGTCCGCCGAAAGCTTGAAGGGAAACCAGAAATACATCCCGTAGAAACGCTGCCATCAAATGTCTCCTTCTGCACACATGGATGGGTGGAAAATACTACCAATCTGCCGTGAATGAACAGGGCGCCGTGAAAATTCACTGGAAAGACTCGAATTGGATAATTTGATGGGCACTCATCCAGTAAGCCTATGGCCCAGTAAGCCTAGAGAATCAATAATCAGGGTGAAACAGTAAGCCGGCAGAAACGGTAAGCCCCGAAATACAGTAAGCCGGGAGAAAGAGCTGGACAGATTTCCTGATCGGGGACTAAGCTGAATGATCAACTGCCATTCGGGAGTGGGTATGGACCGAACGTTTTTCTACGGTGATCAGAAATTAGATCCTGAAACCGCCCTTGCCCTTGCAAGGAGCGAATTCACAGGGGATCTCAGCGAGGAAGGCTGTGCCCGCATTCAGGCCGCTGCGGAGCAGGTGGAGCGGATAGTAGCCGGAGCTGAGGCCGTATACGGGGTGAACACCGGGTTCGGACCCCTGTGCAGCACCCGTATAGACAATCACCAAACCCGCCTTCTTCAGGAAAATATTCTGAAAAGTCACAGCGTGGGAATGGGACCCCCCGTTCCCTCCGAGATTGCCCGGCTGATGATGGTACTGAAACTTCACGCCCTTGCTGCAGGACGCTCGGGTATCCGGCTGGAAACCCTTCGGCGCATCATGCTGTTTCTCCGGGAAGATGCCGTACCGGTGGTTCCGTCTCAGGGTTTGGTGGGGGCCTCCGGGGATCTTGCTCCTTTGGCTCACCTGTTTCTTCCTTTGATCGGGCTGGGGCAGCTGCACTTCCGTGGTAATCTCCGTCCGGCGGCAGAGGTCCTTGAAGAACTGCAGCTGGAGCCGCTGGTGTTGGGCCCCAAGGAGGGGCTGGCGCTGATTAACGGTACCCAGTTCATTCTTGCCTGGGCGGTGGCGGATCTTGAACTCATGGAAGATCTACTGGATACGGCGGATATTGTCGGGGCGATGAGTCTGGAAGCCGCATTGGGTTCTGTTAAACCCTTTGCCCCGGAGCTGCATGAGCTGCGACCTTATGCGGGGAATCTGGAAACCGCCAGACGGATTCGCCAATGTCTCCTGGGATCCCAGATTCTTGAGCATCATAAAGACTGCGGCAGGGTTCAGGATCCGTACTCACTTCGTTGTATGCCCCAGGTTCACGGGGCGTCCCGAAATGCATGGATCCATCTGAAAGAGATGGTTGAGATTGAGCTGAATTCGGTCACCGACAACCCCATCCTCACATCAGACGGATCGGCAGTGAGCGGAGGAAACTTTCACGGTCAGCCGTTGGCCATTCCCCTGGATTATGCATCCATAGCTGCCGCGGAACTGGGGAATATTTCGGACAGACGAAGCTACCTGCTTCTTGACGGGTCAAGCCGGGATCTGCCCAAACTGCTGATGAAGCATACTGGCATTAATTCGGGGTTCATGATTCCCCAATACAGTTCTGCCGCTTTGGTGAGTGAAAACAAGAGTCTTTGCCATCCTCCGTCTGCAGACAGTATACCCACCAGCCTGGGTCAGGAGGATCATGTGAGCATGGGATCCATCAGCGCCAGAAGACTCCATGAAATTCTGACCAACGTGGAGAAAATTCTCGCTGTGGAGTTGGTCTGTGCCGCTCAGGCTTTTGATTTCCGCCGCCCCCTTCGTTCAGGTCCGATTCTTGAAGCCTGCCACCACCTTGTGAGGAAGCAGATAGATCATGCTGACGAAGACAGGGTCTTCGCCGATGACCTGGAAGAGGCCCGGAAACTCATTCACCGGGGGGCAATTTCCAACTGTGCCAGGGAAGCGGGTATAGACGACGCTGACGCTCAGGTTAATCCGTGAATATTTCCCTCATCATCAATATCAATCTCCAGTGCTGAAGGTGTGCGGGGGAGTCCCGGCATTCTCATAATATCGCCTGTTAAGGGTACCAGAAATCCGGCGCCCCCATTGATCAGAATTCTCCGTACGGTTACCAGAAAATCCTTGGGTCTGCCCAGCAGTTTGGGGTTATCGCTGAGGGAAGCCTGGGTTTTTGCGATGCAGACGGGAAGATTATCGTAGCCCCTGCTCTCGATGGTTTTCAGATCCTTCTTTGCCGCGGCGGTGAAGTCCACGGCATGAGCTCCATATATCTGCCGTGCAACCGTTTCAATCTTTTCCCTGACTGGTGCGTTCCAGTCGTAGAGGGGCATGCCTTCGGATTCATTGCCGGTTCCCGGCCGGTTCAGAAGGTTCATGGCCTTGTTGGCAAGCTCCGAGGCTCCTGCTCCCCCTTCGGCAAAATGGCGGGAAACCGCATACTCCACGTCCATGGATTTACAGAGCTTTTCCACCTCCCGCAGCTCGGCGTCGCTGTCCCCGGGGAATACATTGATTGCAACCAGGGGCGGAACGGCGAATTTTCGAATATTTTCCACATGCTTGGCCAGGTTCTCCCCGCCCTGTTTCACCGCATCGGGGTTTTCCTTGTCCAATTCTTTTTTATTCACGCCCCCGTGCATTTTCAGGGCCCGTACGGTTGCCACCAAAACCACCATCTGGGGCCGGAACCCTCCATAGGGGCTGACGATATCGAAAAACTTCTCCGCACCAAGGTCAAACCCGAAGCCCGCTTCGGTTACTGCCACTTCCCCAAGGCGGAGGGCAAGGTTGGTTGCCAGTACGGAATTCGCACCTTGAGCGATGTTGGCGAATGGCCCACCGTGGATGAGTACGGGTCCGCCCTCGCTTGTCTGGACCAGATTGGGAAGGAAGGCATCTTTCAGCAGAGCCGCCGCAGCGGTATGTACGCCCAGATCCCGGACATGGAACGGAGTTTTATCCGGCCGAAGCCCCAGCAGGATGTTTCCAATCCGTTCTTTGAGGTCGGAGTAACTTTTCGAAAGGCACAGGATTGCCATGATCTCGCTGGCGGCGGTAATATCGAATCCGTCTTCCCGTGGGGGTCCGTTGCGACTACCCAGTCCTACCACGATATCCCGAAGAGCTCTGTCGTTCATATCCATCACTCTCCTCCAATAGACGTCGGCCACTGCAGGAGCGTCCTCAGGAAAAAAATGGAGCCGGTTATCCAGACTGGCGGAAATGAGATTATGAGCGGCACTGATTGCGTGCAGATCTCCGGTGAAGTGAAGATTGATTTCATCCGCCGGATGGACCATGCTTTTCCCCCCGCCGGTTGCGCCGCCCTTGATGCCGAAAACCGGCCCCAGGCTGGGTTCCCGGAGGGCTGCCACGGCATTGACGCCGATGTGCCGCAGCCCCTGGCTGAGACCGATGCTGGTGGTGGTCTTTCCTTCACCTGCAGGGGTGGGGGTTATGGCGCTTACCAGAATGAGTTTTCCTCTGGGCTGCTCCATAATCCGCTTTACCGCCGGCATGGAAATTTTTGCCTTCCATTTTCCATAGGGAATAAAGTCATCCCCTGTCAGGCCCATACCGTCGGCTATTTCAGTAATCTCTTTCATGTTGATCTGTTCCATACATCACATCATCTCCCCGAACAGCTGATTGTTCAAGAAAATAATTCTCCCGCGTTCGGAAATCACCGGGGTTGAACCGCTCCGAAGCGATCATCGTGGGCCCGGTAGAGATCGCGTACGAAATCCCTGAGAATTTTTGCGGTCATGCCCCATACTGTTTCCTCAAGGTTTTCATAAAACAGCACTTCAAGATCCCGTCCCCGCCAGTCCCTGCTGTAATTATGGGAGAAATCGAAGTTGTGAAAAGGGATTTCTTTGTCCGGGGTGCGCCGCCCGAAATCGACGGAGACCTTGTATATTTTTGTGGGACTGTTTTTCAGAAGCTCCAGAGGCAGGGTAAACAGCCGTTCAACCTCTTCATTGGGTTCCCAGGGATGGTTATTATCTACAATGCCCATCCACACATGAACAAGCCGTCCTCCGGCGTTCACCAGGCTGCCGAAATATACGGCTGCACCCATAGAATCGGGGGGCAGCCCCGTCTCTTCATACAGTTCCCGGAAGCCGGCATCTCTGGAACTTTCGCCCTCTTCAATGCCCCCTCCGGGAAGGCAAATTTCCCTCCCCTGGGGCATATGTTCCGCCCGCTTCTCCAGCAGGATTCTGCACGAACCCAGGCTTCCGCCGGGAATAATGGGGATAACCACCGAGGAGTTTCGGTATGCCTGGGAATCTATGATTCTTCCTTCGCATGTTGAAATATCTTTGAGCAAGAGGGCGAGTTCACTCTCGGTCATCGGTTCTCACTACTTCAACCTTCACCCGCGCCATCAGTGCCGCCGCTGCTCCCAGGGCGGCCAGAACAGGTGCCATGAGAGTCAAGGCTCCGCTTACGGCAACTCCGGCGGTGACAGGAATTTCGAAGAGAATCTTGTCCTGTTCGTTTTTCACAATTACTTTCCGGACATTCCCCTGGGCGATGAGCTCTTTTACTTTCTGAACTGCTTCGCTTCCCCGTACCATGAATTCTTCGGTGAATTTATGCGGATCACCCATGTATCCTCCCTTGATGAGCTGTCTTTATACCGTGAAGCCGCGTGTCAGTTTCCGGCACTCTTATATATTATGGGATTGGAACGCCGATTTCAATCATTCCTGATGAGTCACCTTTTGATGTGTAATAAAGTATAAAATTAAGTTGACATTAGTGTGCAACGCACACTATAATATGATCAGGAGGATGATATGGAAGCAGACGATTCAAGATTTCAAAATCTGGTTCAGGAACTCCGGCGGGGGTCTCTTGTGCTTGCAGTTCTCCATTTAAGCGATGTTCCCAGCTATGGCTATGCGCTGGTGGAGCGTCTGAAGCAGGCTGGAGTATGGGCGGAGAAAAACACCCTCTATCCGCTGCTTCGCCGCCTTGAGCAGCAGGGACTTATGGAGAGCAGCTGGGATACCGGCGAATCAAGACCCAGAAAGTATTACCGGATTACCGATGAAGGCAGGGAAACCCGGCAGCTGCTTAAAGAGGAATGGAGACAGATGTTCCGAAGTATGGAAGCTGTTCTTTCAGAGGAGGAGTAGAATGAAAGAGAATGTGTTACGTCAGGTTGATAAATATTTTGCCTTAGTACGCAGCGCGCTGCCCGTGGGCGGCCGGGATGATATCGTACGGGAATTGAAAAGTAATTTTCTGGATGAGGCGGAGCAGCGTTTCGGGGGGGACCCGGGAGAGAAAGAGATCCGGACTGCCCTGGATGAGCTTGGTTCTCCAAAAAAACTGGCCGCAGGATACGCGGGGGAGCCCAGACTTGTAGCTCCACCCCTTGTAGCGCTTTTCCGTACCATCATGCTGATCATTCTTGGTGCGCTCTCTCTTAGTTTGATGATCGTGTTGATCATTGAAATGCTGCAGAACGCATACTCCAATGCTGAGCTGATTCGCCAGTTCGCATTAACGCTGTTGCAGATTCTCCAGGCATGGATCAGCGGTATTGGTGTATTGCTCCTGGTGTTCATGGGAATCAGCACGGCAATGAAGCACCCGGCTTCCGCTCTGGATGAAGATACTTGGGATATATCCCGAATTGACCAGGTGCAGCTGGGTGATGAAATAGAAAGCAGGGTGGGTGCCTACCTGGGCCTGGGAATCAGTCTCGCTTTCATCCTGGTTCTGGCCATATATCCCGGTATCATCAGCTTACTGGAAGAACTGTATATGCGAAGCACCCTGCCGCTTGACCATCGGGTGAACCTTGCGATTTTTCCATGGTATGTTGCCGTTTTCGGCCTGCTCTGGCTGTTCCAGCTTGCCCATACCCTCTACGGTATCCGGGTGGGACGAAAGACCCGGGTATTGCGCTGGATGGAAAGCGGCTACTATGCGCTGGAAGCGCTGGTGGCATTGGTTATGGTTGGCCATTCCCAGCTGTGGATCGGCGGTGGATGGAGGGGAGTCCGTCTCTTTTTTCTCCTGGCATTGGGCATCAACATTATTGAGCTGATCTATTCACTGTTCCGACTCCGAAAGAAGCCCTGAACTGAAAAGCAATCAGCTCTTGTCCGAACCCCGGTATAAATATTATTATTTATGTAATATTTATACCTCCGGCAAGCTCACAGCGGGATGCCGGACAGGAGGCCGGGATGGGCACGAATCATCACACGAATCATCACACAGAGCATGAAACGGGAAAGCGCTACAGCGGAGATATGACATCGGGGGTGGAACGAACCCCTAACCGGGCAATGCTCCGTGCCATCGGTTTTCAGGATCAGGATTTTCATAAGCCCCTCATCGGTGTGGCCAGCGCAGGGGCGGAACTGAGCCCCTGCAACATTCATCATGATGATCTTGCAGAAATTGTAAAAGAAGAGATGGGATCGGTTGGACTGAAACCCATGAAGTTTAACACCTTTGTGGTCACCGACGGACAGGCCATGGGGCACGAAGGCATGAAGGCCAGCCTTGTCTCCCGGGATACCATTGCAGATGTTATCGAGCTTGTGGTCCGGGGACATGCCCTGGACGGAGTTTTGGGTATCGGCGGTTGCGATAAAACCATTCCCGGTACCGTAATGCCCATGGCCCGGCTGAACCGGCCGGCGGTCTTTTGCTACGGCGGAAGTATCAAGGCCGGCAGGCACAAGGGGAAGGCCATTGATATTGTAAGCGCATTTGAGTCGGTGGGTTCCCACAGCTCGGGAAAGATCAGCGAGGAAGAGCGCTATGGCATTGAGTGCAGCGCCTGTCCCGGCGCAGGTGCCTGCGGAGGGATGTATACGGCAAACACCATGGCCTCTGCGGTGGAGGCTCTGGGTATGAGCCTTCCGGGCAGTTCAGGTATTCCTGCGGTTGACCCGGAAAAAGATACACACATGCGGGATTCGGTTCACGCTCTTGCCCATCTTGTACGGGAAAATATTACTCCCCGGGATATCATGACCCGCAACGCATTCGAAAATGCAATCCGTACGGTAATGGCTCTGGGGGGCAGCACCAATTCGGTGCTTCATCTTCTGGCACTGGCCCGGGAAGCCGAAGTAGAGCTTTCGATTCAGGATTTTAATCACTTTCACGATACAACTCCCATGCTGACTGATATGAAGCCCGCGGGACGCTATGTCATGGAGGATCTTCATCTGGCAGGCGGCGTACCGGTGGTGATGAAAATACTTCTGAATGAGGGATTGCTTCACGGCGACTGCCTGACGGTAAGCGGAAAGACTCTTGCTGAAAACCTGGAACAGGTGGAGGTGAATCTGGAGGGGCAGAATGTAATTAAGCCTTTCTCGAGCCCGGAGAAAGCAACCGGACCCATTGCCGTATTATTCGGCAACCTGGCGGCTGAAGGGGCAGTATTGAAAACATGCGGTCTCAAGGTCACCACTCACCGGGGACCTGCACGGGTATATGAGGGTGAGAAAGAAGCTCTGGACGCCATCCTTTCCGGAGACGTGGTTGAGGGGGACGTGGTGGTGATCCGGTATGAAGGTCCCCGGGGCGGACCGGGAATGCGGGAGATGCTTGCCCCCACCGCAGCCATAGCAGGCAGAGGTCTGGCCGGGAAGGTCGCCTTGATTACCGATGGGCGCTTCTCCGGGGGAAGCCACGGCCTGATTGTGGGTCATGTGAGTCCTGAAGCTCAGAACGGCGGGGCAATTGCCGCCGTCAGGGAAGGGGATATGATCCGTATCAGTCTGGAAGAAAAGCTTCTGGAAGTTGAGCTTAGTGAGGAAGAATTGAAGAAACGTCTGGAAAACTGGCAGCCCAGGGACCATGGTTATGCCCGGGGGGTATTGGCCAAGTTCGCCCGCCTGAGTTCCTCAGCCAGTGAGGGAGCTGTTACCAGCTAGAAGTGCCCCAAAGAATGTGGAATTCTCATTCGGAACAGATCCAGGCTACAATCGGGACCGTTCCAGGGAGGATACGGGCCAAATTCAGGCCGGATACGGACCAATATACCGGGGTTTCATCGGGCGTGAAACAGCTGCCCGGCCTGACGGTCCTTCTCTTCGCAGCATCGGCAGTCATGGTCACATTCGGGCCGTGCTGCGATAATATGTTCCCCCAGACAGCGGGGGCAGCGGTATTCATCATTCTCGGCAACCACAAAGGGTTTGTGACAGTTCTTGCAGCAATATACGTTTGGACCGAACAGCACCCTCCCGCCGTTAATTTCCAGAGAGGACCCGATGGTGAGAAATTCCGCCATCTTTCTCCGGGCCTTATTTAAAAGCCGGTTAAAGGTGGGGCGGGATATACCCATTACCGCTGCAGCTTCATTGTGATCGTACCCGTTCTGATCTGCCAGGCGAATCGCTTCGTACTCGTCAAGCCGGAGAACTATCTTGTGCTCGCCGCTGCCCGGACTCTCTTCAGCGGTAAATCTGAAACTTCGCGGAGGCGCCAGCATGCTACGGATCTTTTCCTGTCTACCCATGAAAAAAGTATATCCGCTTATCCGGGGACTTGCAATCTGCCCAGTTCTGGAAACGGGAAATATCCCCTGGGATTAAATGGGGTGACGCCCACTGGAAAAACACTATGGATTCCTCCACTCTTCCTGCATATTATGGGCATAAGTTGTAGAATGAAGGTATGAAACAGCGTTTTCTCTACCGGCCGTACGGAGCTGCGACAATCGCCGGGCTCTATGCCATTTTTGGAACTCTCTGGATCCTTTTCTCCGACAGATTTGTGGAGGCTATGGCCGAAAGTCCTGAACAGCTCAGCAGGCTCCAAACCTTAAAAGGCTGGGGCTATGTGGTGGTTACCGCTTTTCTCATTTTTATCATGATTCGAATCTATGAGGGACTGATCCGGAAGATTGAGAATAGCTATCAGGGAGAACTCCAACGGCAGCTTACCAGCCGAACCGTTGAACTGAACCGTACCCAAAAGAAACTGGTTGAGCGGAAAAAGAACCAGGCCCTCTCCGATCTGATGGTTGGATTTGCCCATGAGATCAATACTCCCCTTGGGGTTTCGGTTACCGCCGTATCCACCCTTCGCCATTCGTTGGCTCCGGTTCTGACCGCCGAGCAGATGTCAGCAGAAATCGAGCCGGAAACCGAATTGCCCCGGCAGGTTAGCTCGCTCCTGGATCTGCTGGAAACCAATCTTCAGCGCACAGTGGCTCTGGTGGAAAGCATCCGCCGGCTTAGAGCCGAAAGTTGGGAGCCGCAGATCCAGCAGGTTCAGCTCAACCGCTTTCTTCCTAATACGATACAGACCCGCTTAAAGGATCAGTTTTCTGTCCGAGGTGCGGAGGGGAGAATTCAGGGGGTTGCTCTGGAGGAATTTGCCTGGGAATTCTCTTCTGAACAGATCGTTAATGTGGTCGCCGATGTGGAGGTCCTCCGTTTTATTTTCAATTGTCTCATAGATAACCTTTTTGACCATGGACTGAAACATAATACCGGGACTGAAAAGCAAGATGAATCACCGCCATACTTCACCGTCAGCCTCTCTGCTGAAGGTAATGAGGTTTATATCAGCTACCGGGATTACGGTCCTAGAGTTCCTCCGGAGCAACTGGACAGACTGGTTGAACCGTTTTACAGTGTCAATCGCAAAGCGGGTAATAGCGGACTGGGGCTGAGCATCGTGTACAGTCTGGTAGTCCAGGTTTTAGAAGGCAGTATGAGCATTGCCTCTCCGGAAAATCAGGGGCTTGAGGTGATGATGATTTTTCCCGCGAGTAAGGAGACGGTATGAACTATCGAAGATTTGGAAAGACTGACTGGAAGGTGTCGGAAGTATCATTGGGAACCTGGCAAGTGGGCGGTAAATGGGGCAGCGGGTTTGATGACCCCCTGGCTGAGCAGATTCTCAACCGGGCCATAGATCTGGGTGTGAATTTTATCGATACCGCCGATGTGTACGAGAACCGGAAAAGCGAAGCCGCGGTGGCCCGGGTGATTAAATCCCGATCCGAGGAAGTCTATATGGCTACCAAATGCGGCCGGTTCTTGAACCCCCATGTAAATGAATCCTACACGCCTAAGGCACTTCGAGAATTTGTGGAGGAAAGTCTAAAGAACACCCGCCGGGAGAGGCTGGATCTGATTCAGCTCCACTGTCCCCCCACTGAAGTGTATTACCGTCCAGAAATATTTGAAACATTCGACCGATTGAAGGAAGAGGGAAAGATTCAGCATCTGGGAGTCAGTGTAGAAAAGGTTGAGGAGGGGCTGAAGGCCATGGAATACTCCAATGTGGTTTCGGTTCAGATTATCTTTAACATGTTCCGCCAACGGCCAGCAGATCTGTTCTTTGCACGGGCAAAAGAGAAGGACTGTGGGGTTCTGGTGCGGGTTCCTCTGGCGAGCGGTCTTCTCACCGGCAAGTTCACAAAAGAGAGCAGTTTTTCACCGGATGATCACCGTAACTTCAACCGGGACGGAGCAGCCTTCGACAAAGGGGAAACCTTCGCCGGAATTCCCTTCGAAACCGGTGTGGAGGCCGCCGAGTCTTTGAAGGGCAGACTTCCCGAGCCTCTATCTGCTTCAGCTCTCCGCTGGATTCTTGATCATCCTGAGGTGAGTACCGTTATTCCCGGAGCTTCCAGGGTTGAGCAGATAGAGGCCAATATCGCCGCCCAGCAGATGCCGTCACTCAGTTCTGAACAGCATCAATGGGTGAATGAAGTATACGGCCGCTATATCCGGGATCACGTTCACCAGCGCTGGTAAACTATTGGGCGGGACTATTAATCCGGGTAGGTCAGCGGAAAGCTCACTGCTATGCTGAAGCCCCCGGGTACCTCCCGAGCCAACACAGCTCCCCCCAATTGTTCTCCCAGAATTTGAATAAGCTCCAATCCCAGTCCTCGGGAAGCGGAACCTTCCTCGGGGAATTCTGTATTCCCTCCGCCGTTGTCCCGGAACAGAAGGTCAGCCTGGTTTCCGTTTATTCTGCATTGAATTTCAATCCTGAGCCTGTGAAGGGGAATGCTGCGGTGCTTAATTGCATTGGTTAAGATTTCATTGAAAATGAGTCCCAGGGGCAGCATTCGGGATATATCCAGTTCAATCGCATCCATACTTTCCGGGATGGATGCATGGCCCCTGAGTGAATCCGGGCTGAGTTCTTCCTGATGCAGACTGAACACCGCATCCCGTATGCGGATGAAGTAATCTGTCAGACGAACTGAGCTGCCTGCTTCAGAGCCGTAGAGCAGTTCGTGCATCATTGAGATGCTGTGAATTCTTCCCCGTGCTCCATCCAACACGCCCCGCATCGATTGGTCGGATATTTTCTCCTCCTGGAGATCAATAAGCGAGCTGACGGTGTTCAGGTTATTTTTTATCCGGTGGTGCATCTCCCGCAGGAGAATTTCTTTTTCTCTCAGAGACTCGGAAAGCAGCTGCCGGTTCCGGATTTTCTCATCAATATCTTCTGTGGAGACTAAAACCCGTCTCCAGTCAAATCGGTGTCCCTGTAGGATTGTACAGCGGAAACGCACCCAGAATTCCTCACTCTGAAGAATACCAATGGGACTCCCGGGAAAAGCTCTTCCCGGTTCCTCATGACAAAGCTCAAAGCATTGTCATCTGCTGTGAGAACTCCGTGATACGGGGGGAGCAGTCCCAGCTTCTCTCCAAGCCCGCCCGCTGCACCGGCCAGGTGGGGAAGGCGGGATGATACGAAGCGATGAGAAGCAGCCTGATGCTTTCCATTTCCGAGGTAAAATCGGGAACCTGAAGCGGACTACACCGGTTCGTACCCGGCGTCCTGAACCGCCGACTTCAGCTGTTCCACATATGAAGCCGAATCGGCCTCAGCCGCCCCACTCAGCTGGAAGCTCAGGATACCTTCTTCCAGGTTCACATTGGGGTTGCTGATCCCCTCCACCGATGAAGCCGCTTTCTCCACGGCCATTTTGCAATGATTGCAGCTCATTCCCTGTACCTGTATCTGCATAGTACTCTCCTGTATGTTGTTGGTTTCCACTATGTTATTGGTATCTTCGGAGGACTGCCCCGAAGAATTCTGTCCGGTTTCGGAACCTGATTCATTTTGGTTCCCGAGCCGGGTATTCGTATTCTTTTCTCCCGATCCGCCGGGGACCCCTGCGGGTTTGAAGCGCTTCAGGGCTTTTGCCGGATCGAATCTTTTCAGACTCAGAGAGTTGCTCACAACCGAGACTGAGCTGAATGCCATGGCTGCACCGGCGATCACGGGGTTCAGCATCCCAAGGGCCGCAAAGGGGATTCCCACACTGTTGTAGAAAAACGCCCAGAATAGATTCTGCCGGATTTTGGACATGCTTTTTCTGGACAGCAGAATGGTGTTTGCAATTTCCCGAAGGTCGCCCCGCATGAGGGTTATCTCTGCGGTTTCCATGGCGATATCGGTTCCCTGTCCCATGGCAATTCCCAGATCCGCAGTGGCAAGGGCTGGGGCGTCGTTCACCCCGTCGCCCGCCATGGCCACCGTGTAGCCCTGTTCCCGGAGTTTTTCCACCTCTCTGGCTTTATCCTCAGGAAGAACTTCCGCAAGGATATTCTCAATCCCCGCTTCTGCAGCGATGGCTGCTGCGCTCCGGCGGTTATCACCGGTGATCATATAGACCTCAATTCCCATCTTCTTGAGCATTTCAATCCCTTCACGGGAACGCTCCTTAATAGAATCGGCTACGGCGATCACACCCAGCACTCTGTGGGGATCCGCCAGAAGAATGCAGGTCATGCCCCGGTTTTCCAGCTCACTGAGTTTCGTTCCCGCTTCCCGGGTTTCTATGTTTTCTTCCTTCATAAATGAGGCTGTACCAATTATGTGCCTGGTTCCGTTCAGAGTTCCGCTCACTCCTTTCCCCGGGACGGCCCGAAAATCCGATATTTCGGGGATTTCAATCCGCCGGGCCTGAGCCGCATCAACAATGGACCGGGCCAAGGGATGCTCTGAATGATATTCCAATCCGGCGGCAATGCTGAGAAGACCGTCATCGAGTAAGGATACAGCTCCGGGTTCACCGCTATCCAGAATCCGGTGGATTTCCCGGACAACCGGCCTGCCTTCGGTGACGGTTCCGGTCTTGTCCAGCACCACAGCGTTAATGTTCCCGGCAGCCTGAAGAATTTCCCCGTTTTTAATCAGGATACCTCTCTGAGCGCCTAATCCTGTGCCCACCATGATTGCGGTGGGAGTGGCCAGGCCCAGGGCGCAGGGACATGCTATGACCAGTACGGCCACTGCGGATATGATTCCGCCGTTCATATTGCCAGCCACCAGCCACCACAGAAGGAATGTCACCAGGGCGATACCCAGTACTGCGGGTACGAAGATTCCCGCAACCCGGTCGGCCAGCTTCTGAATGGGTGCTTTTGAGCCCTGGGCTTCCTCAACTACCGAGATAATTCTGGACAGCACCGAATCGCTGCCCAGATTCACCGCTTCAAGTATCAGGGAACCGTAGCTGTTCACCGTGCCTCCGATAACCTGATCACCCTCGGCTTTTTCCACAGGTATGCTTTCACCGGTTACCATGCTTTCATCCACTGCCGAAGCACCGGAAATAACCTTTCCATCCACGGGAATACGGCCGCCGGGGCGCACCAAAACCCTATCTCCCCGGATTACGTCGCTTACGGGGATTACCAGTTCCTCATTTCCCCGTTTCACCGTTGCCTGTTCCGGCTGGAGGTTCATAAGCTTCTTCAGTGCGTCGGAGGTTTTGCCCTTGGCCATCTCTTCGAGGTATTTGCCGAACAGCACCAGGGTAATAATCACCGCAGATGCTTCAAAATAGAGACCGCTGCTCGCTATTCCCAACCCATCGGCGAAAAAGCCGTTGAATACGCTATAGGCATAGGCGGCGCTGGTTCCCAGGGCAACCAGCACATCCATGCCCGGATTTCCCGCCTTCAGGGTAGCCCATGCGGTTTTGTAAAAGCGAAGACCGATCCAGAACTGAACCGGGGTGGCAAGGGCCAGCTGCACCCAGGGATTATGGAGAAAGCTCAGCGATTCAATAGAGAGCAGCATGGCGACCATGGCCAGTACCAGGGGGACACTGAGAAGGGCCGAAATAATTGTGTGCAGTTTCAATTTTTTCAGCTTCCTGCGCTTCTTCTCCTCTGTTTCCGACCGATCTTCAGCGGCGGGGCGTGCCGAGTAACCGCTCTTGCTCACGCTCTCCAGCAGAGCCTGAATATCGGTTTTTTCCGGGTCATAGCTGATGGTGGCCTTCTCGGTGGCAAGGTTCACATTCGCCATATCCGTGCCGTCCACGTTTTTCAGCGCCTTCTCCACGTGCCCCACGCATGAGGCGCATGTCATACCCTGTATATCCAACTGAATAATATCCATGTTATCTCCTTTTTCGGCTATCGGCTCCTAGGCTGTCGTCCGCTTATCCAGCGCCCCACCCGGCGGCTATTTGGTCATTTTCCGAATGGTGGTCATCAGCTCATCAACCACGTCCAGTTCGCCGTTCTGGATCTGCTCCACCACGCAGCTTTTCACATGGGCTTCAAGGAGGGTCTTTTTGACTCCCTGAATTGCCGACTCAACGCTCATAAACTGGTGGAGGATATCATCACAGTAGACGTCTTCCTGGATCATCCGGGAAATACCCCGGATCTGTCCTTCAATCCGTTTCATCCGGTTCAGCATATGCGCCTTGGTCTCATATGGATGATGGGCCTTGCGCACCGTGTCATCGGTTTCGGGTCGTGCCAAAATAGAATACCCCCCTACCCTATATTTAGGTTTAAAATACACCCCAGAAGAGAATGTGTCAATTATTTGGATGGAAGATATTGCCGCCGGCTCGCAACCGCCGCCGGCTTACACCCCCGGCTTACACCCACATATACCAGTCGATCCGGTACTCCCCTCCTCCCCGGATCCAGCGGGGGTGTGCGTCGGGTCCGCAGGCTGCGGTTCCGATTCCCCGGTGGTAGGCGTCCACAATAAGAATGCTTGAGTCTCTTTTCGGTATCTCGTGGCTGTGTTTTGCTATTGTGAGATCCTCAGGCAGGGAGTGGAGGGCGGAGAAGTGAAAGCTTTCACCGGCGGACAGTATGAATTCCCGATTTTCCCCGGATGATGCTCTTCCGGGCGTCTCTGCCGCTGCCATGCCCACCAGGCTGCAGCGGCTGTGGCCTCCTTGTTCCTGGGGGAATATATAGGGCTGATACTGGTTTGACACCCGATCATGCCAGATTCGCACCGGGAAGCCGGAATCCCTGTCGGGGTAGGTCTCTCCGGGACCGGGTCCGTACCACTTTAATTCTTCAAACTCATGGGGAAATTCAAAGAGCAAGCCCACCCTTGGAAGGTCTTCTATCCGTGGGTCTATATTGATAATGGCGCTGAGTCGGTGAATACCCGGATACCCTTCCACATCACTAAGGGTCATGCTGAGCCGGGCTTGGGATTCCCCGCCGTGGAAATACCCGGCCTTCAATCCTCCGGACTCACTCTTCTCCCAGCGTGAGCTAAGCTGATCCAGACCGTAGTTCCGCCATTCATGGGCGGCATGTAGAGGATGGCCGGGAACCGCCCGGATGAGATCGTTATCCGTGGGAGCCCTCCATAAGCAGAGCTCCGGACCTTTGCAGAGCGTATGCTCTTTATTGACCTTCAGCAGGGGTCTGCGGCTGCGGGGGTCCAGTTCAAGCTCCAGCGCATTCCGTGAGGGAGACCTATTCTCCAACTGTTGAAGGAGAATTTCCGGCGGCCTCTGCTGATTGTTTACCCCAATTGTGTCCCTGGAAGCTTTATGCCCGGTTCTTCCAGTGCATCCGAATACTGAAGCGCTCCACTGTTCCCAGGCCAGAATATGGCCCGGGAGGCATATGGGTGATCCGGGGCTGCGCAGCTGCAGCTCCAGTATGGCCTCAGCCGGAACCTGGTCGGCGGGTTTCTCCAGGGATATGGCAATGTATTCCCCTGTCCGGGCATTCTCCCTGTCGACTCCGGTCGGGGGGAGGGTGGGGAGAGAAACCCTGCCCTGCATTAGGCTTTTGCCGTGAAGCCTGATATTCCATTCAAGGCTGCAGTGTTCCAGAGGGTTGAATCTGTGCAGTGAACGGACTGTCAGCCGGATTTCATCGGCCGATGACGCCGCCGCCGGATGAAAGCTGATTCTCTGGGAAAGGTGCTTGAATTCCCATAATACGGGATGGGGAGTCCGGTCCGGGCTTAGCATACCGTTAATGCAGAAATCACCGTCATTGGGAAGGTCTCCGAAATCACCGCCATAGGCAAAGTACTCATCCTTGTCCCCGTCGGTTTTGTACAGCCCCTGATCCACCCAATCCCAGATGAACCCTCCCTGGAGGCCCGGATAATGGGAAAAGGCATGGAAATAGTCCGCCAGTCCGCCGTTGGAGTTGCCCATGGCATGAGAATACTCACAGAGGATCAGCGGTCGGTATTCATCTGTATGAACGGATTCATGTTTCGCCCAGCGGATAATTTCCTCAACAGGAGCATACATGGGAGCAATGATATCGGTGGCTGTACGGCCCCGGCTGAAATCGTAGGAACGCTGCCCCCAGGGGCTGCGAACCGCCCCTTCATAGTGAACAGGCCGGAGGGGATCCTCATGCCGGACCCATGCGGCGGCGGCATCGTGGTTGGGACCGTAGCCGCTCTCATTACCCAGGGACCAGACTACCACCGACGGATGGAGCCGGTCCCGGAGCACCATTCTCCTGACCCGGTTCAGGAAGGCCTGGGAGTAGGCGGGATCCCTACTCAGTTCGTTGTAATAGTGGTGGGCTTCAATATTTGCTTCATCCCAGACGTAGAGGCCGTATCGGTCGCAGAGATGGTACCAGTCCGGATGATTAGGATAGTGGGCGGTGCGCACCGCATTGAAATTGAAGGCCTTCATAAGCAGGATGTCCCGGAGCATGGATTCCCGGCTGATCACTTTTCCGGTGACCGGATCGTGTTCATGGCGGTTCACCCCCAGAATCATCACTTCTCTCCGATTGATAAGCAGTCGCCGGGAATCTATCTCGATATTTCTGAAGCCCACATGGCCGGCATAGGCCGAGAGGACGGCTCTGTCGGCTGAGCGTATGATTCTGAGTACCCAGGTGTAGAGCCAGGGGGTTTCGCTGCTCCATTCCTTCACTCCGGAGATTCCCAGTTCAAGTGAAACCCGGTCCGCCCGGTCGGGGGACTCATGGGCATGACCGTCGCTTGCCATGGGACCGGTGCAGCGTTTGTGTACAGATCTTCGCGCACGGGGGGTGCCTCCCCGGCGTTTCAGTCTGCTGCTGCCGGCTTTCAGAACCATACCCGGATCGGGGATGAGATTTTCTCCTCCCGTCTTACTCCGCCAATGATGATCCGCCGGTGGAAAGTCTGGAAGGGGGGGGCGGTCCGAGAGAGAATCGTGTGGGGGCTGGGCGGAACTCATATCTCCGGGACCGTCGAAAAGACTCAGTTCAACCTCCCATGGGCCTGAATCGCGTTCCAGCCCGGCCAGCTGTACATCCGCCTCCAGGAGCCCCTGCTCGTATTCCGGTCCGGTAAGCTGTCCTCTAATATTCAGCTTAACAGGATATACTTCAGGTTCTTTTCTAATACATACATCCCGGTGAATTCCCGCCATCCACCATTGGTCCTGGTCCTCTATAAAGCTCGAGTCGGAGTATCGAAGTACCAAAATCAGCAGCTCATGGGCTTCCCCATCTTTGCTTTCATCCTCCCCTCTGTCTTCGCCTCCGTCTATACCAGGGGGGTCTTCACAAGGCAGCTCAGTTTGCAAGAACGCGCTTATATCGAACTCACTCTCCAGCCGACTGTCCTTCATGGCGCCTAAAAACTCCCCGTCCAGCCATAGAATTCCCAGGCTTTCCACTCCGCCGACGTGAAGTATCCGGCGAAAGGGCACGCCCTGGCGGGAATCGGAGCCGGGGGACCGGGGAATGGTGAATCTTCTGCGATACAGCCCGCAGGCTGTGTCCGAAGGAGGATTTGGGGGTAAATCGTCGAAGGGCATTCGCACATTGGTGTAATGGGGGGCGTCCCATCCCTGGAGCGTCCAGTTTCCCGGAACTCGGATATCCTCCCATATTGTATTGTCCGATGATTCACCGGATTGTGAATGGGAGGGATCCGGATAGGAAGAGAGAAAATCCAGTGCCTTACGGGGGGTGGAGAAATGGAGGAAATCCCACTGGCCGTTGAGATCAACTTCCTTCACCCGCTCCATGGGATCCGTGTTGAGGGCCGATTCCAGATCCGGATGCCAGGAAATATTAGGGCGCATGGCAAGGCGGTTGATCCCGGTAATTTCCGGATCGTTCCATATACGTTTCAGCCCTGAAGTATCGATATTCATCCCGCACCTCCTGTAATTCCCCGCAGATGAATTTTCCGGGGTTTCATTCCCTAATTAAAAGCATGAAGCGGTTCAAGTAATCCCCGTCGGCTTCCCCCCAGTAAATTCCTGAGCTGGAGAGACCGGCGCCTTCATATACCATGCCGCTGAGTTTCTCCCGGTAGCTGTCCCGGAAGCAGGAATCGGGCAGAGGGAGGGTGAGAGGCGGCAGCATTGCCAGTCCCGGTTTTACCGGCCGGTGAAAAAATACCGCCAGAGTCTGAAAATCTGCGGAGGCAAGCATCCAGGCATAGCTCCTGGATCGGCTGTATTCAGGTGAATCGGGCAGGGAAGTCTGCCAGCCCGGTTCCAGGGGCCCCCGGAGTCTGAAGAAATGGCCACCCCGGATCAGGTCCCGCAATTCCCGGTAGCCCAGTGACCAATCTTTTAGAAGCTTCCGTTCACCCACGGATAAGCTTGCCGGGTTCAGCTCGCAGCCGAACGAGAAAGCGGCCGCAGCAATGCAGCGGCTCTCAAGGGAGGTGATGCGACCCACCTGGTGGTTAGGAACCGCAGATACATGTGCGCCCAGCGTTTCCGGGGGAAATATCAGACTGCTGCCGTATTGAATCGGAAGCCGTTCCACGGCGTCGGTTTGGTCGCTGGTCCAGAACCGGGGGGAATAGGCGGCCATGGCCAGGTCCATGCGGCCGCCTCCCCCTGCACAGCCTTCGATAATCATGTTAGGGAAGGTCCGCCTGATATGTCTCAAGAGCTGATACAGGCCCAGGATGTAGCGGTGCATACCTTCGCCCTGACGATCTTCAGAGAGCTGGGAAAACCCCGGTTCGCTCATGTTTCGATTCATGTCCCATTTGAGATAGTCGGGGCGGGCTTCCTTCAAGACCTTCGTCATCATTTGCTTGAGATGGTCGATCACCTCATCCCGGGAGAGATCCAGGACAAGCTGATTCCGTGCCAGGCTGGGTTCACGGCCGGGGATCGATATGATCCATTCGGGATGTTCCCGGTAAAGACGGCTGTCCGGGGATACCATTTCCGGTTCCATCCAGATGCCGAACTTCAAACCCATGGAACGGATCTCATCCCCAAGCAGCCCCAGTCCCCGGGGAAAGCGCCGAGGATTGTACTCCCAATCCCCCAGCGAACTTTGATCGTTTCTCCTGCCGGAGAACCATCCGTCATCCAATACCAGCAGTTCCGCACCGATATCTTTTCCCTTTCGGGCCAGGGAGAGGATTTTCTTTTCGGTGACATCGAAGTACATGGCCTCCCAGCTGTTGATGATCACGTGACGGGGCCAGGCTCGGAGTTTTTCTTCCTGAATAAAATTCCGGATCAGGTGGTGGAAGTTCCCGCTCATTCCGGAAAACCCCCGGCTAGAGTACACCAGGACGGCTGAAGGAGTGTCGAAGGTTTTCCCGGGAGCCAGAATGCCCCGGTACTGATTGACGCCCATGCTCACCCGGCAGTTCATCTGGTAATCCACCGCTGTCTGTGCGTAGAAATTGCCGCTGTATGCCAGACTGAACGCTCTGACGGTCCCTGAGAACTCATGAGCCCCCGGATCTCCCAGGGCAATGAACGGCGTTTGACCATGTCCCACCGCCCCGCTTCGGCTTTCCTGCCTGGATATACCCCGGGGGAGGGGACGGGCATCCACGTGGCGTTCCGACGCCCATGCGCCCTGGAGCCGAACCAGGCTTTTCCCGCTAGCGGGAAGGTCCAGAGTGAAGGCCGGCGGATTGACAAGGGCAAGCTCTTGAGAGCCGGAATTTTCAAACCGCATCCAGCGGATCAATCCGTTCATCTGTTCATGTACCGTATAAAACATATGGAGCTTCAGGCTGCGGGCGGGATCCTTAAGGGTCAGTTTGAGCGTTTCACATGTTTCCAGCTGTTCATGAATCAGCGGCATGCCCTCGGGCTGCTGGGCGGAACTGAGGATTTCCCAGCCTTCATACACCATTTCCGTTCCCGGTGTACCATCACTAAAGCGGATATCTACCGCTCCCGGGCGGTCGTCCCCCCAACCCCATATCCCCAGCTCCATCGGCAGGGTGGAAGGGGTGTACCCGGGCCCGCTCTCCGGCCAGGGGCTGAAGTCACAACTGCCCTGCCGAAGCACTGCGTAATCCCGGGGGCAGGGACGGAGAATTCCGGCAGGGTCAGGCATCCGGCTCAGGCGGGCCCCCCAGTAGAGGTGCACCGGATACCGCCGGTCGAAAATCATGAAGGCATAGCTTGCCTCAGCGGCATCCAGGCGAAACCGGGGGCCGTGATCCAGATACTCATCTATGTGAATCATCTACTCAGCCCTTCACTCCGCCGAATGTAAGACCCTGGATGAATTGCTTCTGCAGTACGAAGAACACCAGAATAGAGGGAACTGCTGCAACCACCGAGCCTGCTGCGATCAGGTTCCAGGAGATGGACCATTGCCCCCTGAGAGCCTGGAGACCGAAGGTGATGGGCCGTGCAGCATCGCTTTGAACCAGAGTAAGAGCCCAGAAGAAATCGTTCCATATGAATGTAAAAAGCAGTACGCCCAGTGAGGCCAGGGCCGGTCGGATCAGGGGGAGAATTACCCGGAAGAATATGGTCAGCTCGGTGGCCCCTTCTATCCGGGCCGACTCCACCAGGGCCATGGGAAGATCGGCGATGAAGTTCCGGAGGAAAAACGTTGCGAACCCTATCTGGAAGGCGGTGTGAAATATAATCAGGGCGAGCAGGGTGTCCAGCAAATCCAGATTGGAAAATATGGTGCGAACCGGAATCATCAGTATTTGAAATGGAACAAAATTCCCGGCGATAAACATGGCATAAATAAGGATCCTGCCCTTGAATTTATGGATCGCCAGTCCATAGCCCGCCATTGCGCTGAAAAATACTGCGAAAAATACCGACGGAAGGGTGATGATTATGGAGTTCCGCAGATACAGCAGCATGGGAGAGCGTGCGGGGTTGAATACCTCGGAGTAATTTTCAACCATCTTGAATTCTGTGGGCCAGCCCCAGTAGTTCCCGGCGATAATATCCGCATTTCCACGGATGGATGTTATGAGGATCGCAAGCATGGGCAGAAGCCAGAATAGAAGAACCAATGGAAGTGCAATTCGATATATCACCCGTACAGGGGTGCTGGTGCGTTGAATCGGTGTTGGAAACATGGCTTACCTCTCGTTTTTCACCACTGAGTTGAGAAAAAATGCAATAAACACGGACATGATCAGGAACAGAATTACCGCTATGGCAGCCCCATACCCCATCTTGAAGTTAAAAAGGGCTTCATCGTACATAAAATATGCCAGAACATTGGAGCTCCCCCAGGGACCTCCGGCAGTCATAATGGCAATCAGGTCAAAACTTCTCAAAGCTCCGATGATGGTGATCACCACTGCAATAAAGCTGGCCCCCCTCAACTGGGGAAGCACCACATGTTTCAACATCAACCAACCCTTGGCTCCATCAATTCTTCCCGCTTCTATTACCTGGGTGTTCATGCTGGTGAGACCGGTAAGATACAGAATCATGCAGTAGGCGGTTTGTGGCCAGAGGTTTGCCAGAATGATGCCGTAGGTGGCCAGGTTTTCATCGGCCAGCACGGGAATCGGTTTCAGCCCGAAGGCCCGGAAAATCTCCGCCAGCAGTCCCAGATCGGGGTTGTAGAACCAGGAAAATATCAATCCCACTACCACCAGATTAATTACGAAGGGGAAAAAGAACAGGGATTTCACAATCCGGATTCCCCGTACTTGTTGATTCAGAAAGAGAGCCAGTATCAGTCCGCCTACGGGGGCCAGGAGCATGAGCGCCAGCCATTTAATATTATTAAAGATTGAGATACGAAAATCATTATCCTGAAAGAGTTTTGAATAATTTTCGAATCCCACCCAAGTCATTTCTCCGAAGCCGCTCCATTCATGAAAACTGATCCAGATGCTCTGAATAATGGGCCATACCACAAAGATGGAAAAGAGCAGGAAAGCGGGAGCAAGAAAATACACCGGGGCAAGGGTGAACTGAAGCCGTAGAAACCGGTATTCGGTACGTTTTTTCAAAATGGAAACTCCTTACGGATCTGCAGAATAAAAACACCGCCCACCCGTCCGGAAAAGGTCACCGGACGGATGCAGCGGAGCGCTTTGAAATACAGGCCGTTACTGGAAAATATCTTCCCGTTCTTCATCCAGCCGCGCCCGGATTTCCGGCAGCCGGTCGGGATTCACCATGAACTCCTGAAAGCCTTCCATGCCCACAGAGGCCATTTCCGGATCGGTGTCCCGGTCGTAGAACTGTGCAAGCCCGTCTGCCTGATTCAGCATTTCGAACCCAGCCAGAGTAAATCGGTCTTCCGGCGGACGGCTGTTCTTATTCGGGGGAATATTTCCAACTTCATATGCGAAGTCGGCTAAAACATCCGCTCTGGAAGCGAACTCAAGAAAGAGCTTTGCTTCTTCCACATTCTTTGCTCCCGAGGGTACCAGATAGGCTTCCATGGGTGCGTCTTCATACATACCCACTTCAGGATTAATTTGGGGGAACTGGAAGAATCCCACATTGTCGATCACCCCTGCGCTTTCCAGGTCGGGGGTAATGAAGTTTCCGATTAAGTACATTGCAGCGTTTCCGTTGATAAAAGGCGCCTGAGCTTCCTGCCAGGAATAGGTTGCATGATTTTCCAGGAAGAATCCCCGGTTAATCATATCTTCCCAAACCTCAAAAACTCTATCCAGTTCAGGATCAAGGTAGCTTGCATCTCCTGCGGTAAGATCCATGTGGTAATCGTAGCCGTTGATCCGCAGATTCAGGTAGTCAAACCAGCCGGCTGCGGTCCAGAGGAACTTGGTACCGATGGTAACCGGAGTAATGCCGTTTTGGACCAGGGTATCCCCGGCTTCCAGGAATTCGTCCCAGGTTTCCGGAACATCGATTCCGTATTCTTCGAAAATATCTGTCCGATAAAACATTCCCCATTGATAGTATCCCCAGGGTACACCATATTGTTTGCCGTCAACGGTAAGGGTGGGGCGGCTGGAAGCCATGGAATCATTGAAGCCCGCATCTTCCCAGAGATCGGAAATATCCATGATCAGCCCTTGATCCACAAAGAATTTCATCCGGTTTCCCGCAAACCATAACGCCACATCCGGGGGATTGGACGCCAGGAAATTCCGGATCGCCGTTTTATATGCCTCATGATCAAAACTGTTCAGGGTAACTTCAATATCCGGGTATTCTGCCCGGAATCTGTTCACCAGATCCTCGAAAGCCGCTTTGGGAGCCGGATCGGAAAGGTTGGAATTGATCACCAGCTTTCTGGGACCGTCGTCTGCCGCTTCATCCTGACCGTTGGCTGCAAGACCTACGGGCACAATAAGCAACATACAGGCAATTATTACTAACACACGTCGTACCATCAAACATCCTCCTCGTTGATGTGATATATCATTGTCC